>NC_016604.1:2444091-2749602 GCF_000230895.2 Mycolicibacterium rhodesiae NBB3 | reverse complement strand
GTTCGGCGTGGTTGCTGAGGAACTCGATCAATGCATACAAGTAGGCATCGGTCATGTCTTGGGGGTCGTGGATGCGGTGCGCGACGCGCAACGCATCAACCCAGTACTGGGCTTGGTCGAACACGCGCACGTCCAGACATCCCGGCGGGGTGGCCTCCCACTGCAAGAAGGGTGCCAGGTCGCCATCAGATCGAGCGGTGATCTCGACTGCTCGGCGGCAAGCTTCCATTACGTGTTCGGGCGACATCGCACAATCAGTCGCGCGCTCTCGCACCGTCTCTGGATTACCTCCACACAGCAACACCGCCATGTCCGCGCGCAGCCAAGCTTCCTTAAATACTCATTCGCGCCTGTCTTAGAGCAGTAGTGGTGGGTCTCGTCGCAGCGTCGGCATCGAAGGCTGCCCGGCCTTGTATTGTTTTGGCGGTGGCATTCTTTCGCGAGGCGAACGCCCATAGAGTCGAACTCCTCAGCGACCCACTCATCGCTGATGATGTAGCTGCCGCTGCGGAGCGGCACCGCGCCGACGAGCGACGGATGGGCCGCGACGATTATGCATTGAGACAGAGCCCTTACCTTCCGGACGACGCCGCGCTCGACAAGTAGCCACATCATGATTTCCGACAGTTCGCTCGCGAGGGGCGAACTTGATCTTCGGCCCTTGGATCTATCCGTCGAGCAGGCCGCGGCTTTACGCCGCTACGCGTCGCGGAGAGGATGGACCATGCCAATTTCGCAATATGAGCAGCGTCTGCACGATACCGAAGGGTGCGGTGGAGCGTCACTGAGCGAATGATTGTCGGGTCACCCTGTATCTCTCTTGACGAGCGGCCACTGCCGCGCGTCGCGTAGTTGCAGGTCCCGTTAGGTAAGTACGTCCTCCGTCGGCTCCGGCCGAACCTGACCTGCGCCCACTCGCAGCAGTGCGGCGACGCCGATAACACCCAACTATGGCGGTCGTCGGCGTCTGTGGTCGGTTCGGTGTATTCGTCGTCGATTAGGTCATCGCCTCAGGGTCTTTCCGGGGGCAGGGCAGCACAGCAAGATCGCACCCGGCCGGAAGGGTGGTCAACTAGTTTGGCTGCCGATGCGATTCAACTGCGGTACAGCGACGTCAGTGCTTCGGGCTCCGGCCGCTGATAGAACGTTGGCGACCGGCACCGGCGGCTGGCCCCGAAATTCGCGCGACATGACCGCGACCTCATGTCATCCTCGACGATTGTGGGCCAAGGACCGCAGCTTCCGCGCGCGGACGAATACCGAGAGCGCGTCGAGCGCGCCCGCGGCGAGGCGCGCTTGCGCTACCGCGACCATCTGGCAGCGGCGTTCGAACGGCACGGCGTCGCAGGGTCTAGCGAGCTCGCCGATGTGGCCCTCGATGCGCTCACGGTGTGGCGATACATCGACAGCAGCGAGCCCTGCAGGTGTTCGTGTCATCCCCGGCTGCCCGAAAGCGATCTGCACGACTACGGATTCGACTGCGTGTGCGCACGCACACCCGAGGATCGCCGACGCGCATTCAACGAGTGGCGCAACGGCATTGAGGCGTTCTGGCGATCACCAGAAGGCCAGCAGATCACCGCGGCCGAGCAGGCCGCAGACGCCGAGCTTCAGTCGTGGCTCGCTGAGCAGACCGGGGTCATTGTGCACGATCATGGCGGGCTCGCGCCCGAACAGTGGCGCGGGACGGTCGACGGTCACAGTTTCTACTTCCGCGAGCGCCGCGATGAGTGGTGCATCGAGCTCGGTCTGCGGCCTAGCGGCCGATTCGTCCGGACAGTCGCCGGCACCGCCAACGATGGCACCGTCAGTTACCAGAAACGTGCGTTGGACGAAGGCGACGTCATCGCCTCCGGCACAACCGACAGCGAGGGTTACGGGACTACGCCCGTCGTACGGGCACAGTTCATCGTCGACACGATCCGCACCCACCTGACGCGCCAGGCATGCACGCACCGCGGCGACGATCTGTCATCGATCGAAGGCATCCTCGGTACAGAGGTCCGCTGGTGTCCCGCCTGCGGGACCCGCCTGCGCGCGCGGTAACCATCAGGCGACCGCGTTGCGATGGCGCTCGGATGCATTCAAACGTCGCGGTCCTACCGATAGCGCTGCGTTACTTCCATTCCCACTCGTCGCAGCATCCGGCGCAGCCGTCCCCACACAATTCGGCGGGATGGAGCCCGCCAGTTTGGGCGTCAATCTCATCCTTGGTCACCGTTTGCTCCGATCTGATATTTCGACGCTACGTCGTGTCTTGCTGCACAGGCGTGTAGCCGAGGCTGTCGGCGCAGGAAGCACACAGTGTTTTGACCAGGTAACGGGTTTCGTGCAGCACGCCGGGTTGGCTGCAGCGTTCACAAGTGACCGCCGAGGCACGTTCGGCCTCCCCGGTGATCGCGCGGAATGCATCCAACACCGCGGGACTGCGTTCTTCTGCGCTGGGTGCGCAGTAGTAGCGCAGGGTGCCGAATTTCTCCTTGATCTGGTGCACGACATATTCGGGGTCGATCGCGGACAGCCGCTGATCGAGGGCGACCACAATTGGGTACCAGCCCGCGTCGTGGCTGATCCAGCGTCCCCAGCCATCGGGGATCCGGCGCAGGATTGTCTCCAATGCCGCAGCGAACGGGCCAGCGTCGGTGGGGACGTGCAGGGCGTTGAGCATGGTGTCTCCCTCGACGTCGACGGACATAATCCGAGCGACCGCGCCCTCTACGTCCTCTGGCGTGGCGGTTCCGGCGCCTAGTCCGGCAGCCATTTCTGTCATGTCGGACACCATGGCCCGCACGCGCATCTGCTCCGCAGGGGTGAGCTCGGGAATGTCGTGGTGTTCGCTCATCTACAGATACATCCCTTCGGCGCCAAGGCGCGATAGCGACCGCTGACGTCAGGTTGAAGAACCCTCGACCAAACGGTCACCTTCGACCACCCCCAGCAGAGGCTTGTCGAACGCCTTCTGGATTAGTTCGACGGAGCCCTTGAGGTCGTCGTAGTCATCCCACCGCAGGAAGTCATGCCCTCTGTCCACCCACCCCCGGGTGACGTCGCCGTCGTAGTAGACCTCAGCGATGAAGTACTCGGCCTGGTCGAACGACTGCATGACAAGGTAGTTCCAGTGACTCACTGTCGGACTACCCTTTGGCCTGGCGGGTGGGCCGGCTGCCTCCGCAGGGTGACTCGATCACCGCCGTCTCAATCTGTTGTCGGGTCGTCGAGCATCTGCTCGCCTTCGGCTTTGGTGATCGGTGAACGGTCCTCGAGTAGCGGCCAGTTCTCGGTCTTGAGAAAGGACAGCAGATCGTCTGCCGCTTCGCCGGTGCCGGACTGGATCATTCCGTCTTGTATTTGTGTCCGGTCGGTTTCGTGACGCGGTATCAGAGCGTCACTGGTTCCCGACTCGGCGATGTACCGTTCGACGGCCGGCGAGCGAACGAAGTCAGCAGATACCTCGCGGCCTTCGAGCCGTGCCGATGCCTTGGTGTTCTTTCTGGCCGCGGCCTGGATGGCGGCGGGCGTGACCGCTACCGTCTTACGTTTCACAGGACACCTCCAGGAGGAAAGATTGGGGCGCTATCGCGCCGCTTCGAGCGGGCGATGCGTGCAGCCGGCACACCGACTGGCTTCGATCGTGTTTAGGTCGGCTACTAACGCCGATTCGGCCTCGTACATCAATGGATCACCGTTGACGACCGACACCCGGTAGGGAGGCCCGGCGCCGGGCTCGCCACGCAAATCGATTATCAGGTAGGTGAATTCGTGTTTCTCGCCGGGAGCTGACGGTGGCCAGTGATACACGGTGAGTTCGTCCATCCGATCGAACTCAACCCAACCTCGATCGGTCAGCAGCTGGTTGAGTTCAACGTCTGCGACGGCAACGCCGCCATGATCATCGACCTTGAGAGGAGTGCGCCGAGTCCGTTGACGCGACTCGACAGCTCGGCGTCGAGTACCCCTCTGCTTGCGACTGGCCTTGTTCACTCTGACGCTCCTCCCCTCGGCGATAGGGCGCTTCGCGCTAGTTGCGAACACTTTCCAGATGCGGCCCGATGGCCTCCAGGATCCAGGCCTGAACACTGCGGTGCCCCGCTTGGGCCGCCAGCATTCGCAATGCTCGCTGCTCAGACGGCAATAGCCGCAGGTTCAACTTCTCGGTGCGTTGTCGCGTCTCGGTCCCGCTTCTACGCTTCTCCACCTTGACACTCCTACGGCATAGCCTGCTCTTAGCTATCCGGATAGTACTACTAGTAGGGCAAGCAGTCGCGGCCATAACTTTGCACGGGCGTTGTCGTGTTGAGCCCGGCTCCGACGGTAACGATCGGCTTGCCGCACGAGGTCGGGGCGACTCAATTCACCGAACATACGTCCTGCAGGTCTCTGCAGATCGTCGCCCTGCGGGCCCAGAACGCAGCCGTCGCAGAAGTGGGCGCTTAGGTAATGCCTCGTCCTACCGTATCCCCTCAAGGAGGTCGGCTGCAGAGACGCCGAGCGCCTTGGCGATGTCGAAGAGCCGCTCGTGCAGGATTCCGCGGCGGCCGTGCTCTACATCCATCAACACGTTGCGCGACACTCCCGACAGCTGCGCCAGCTGCTCCTGTGTCAGGCCGCGGTCGATACGTAGGGCTTGAATACGCGTCCCCACTTGCCGTCGCCGCCGTTGCCAAGCGACCACACGCTTTGGGTCGTTCTGACTGGGGCGCGTCGGCACGCCATCCAGTACTCCCGCTGGAAGACTAGAAGTCAGCCCTACTAGTAGGGCATTCTGGTTTAGTGTTGCGGCGTGCGAGCCTCTGTCGAGTAGCGCAAGGGTGGGAACGGCCCCGGGATAGGTGGCGGTGGCGTGTTCACGTCGCTACTCGATGATCCGCGAGCTTGCGATGATGGTGATTCACACCGGTCGGCGAGATCGGCGATGACGGCGGTCCACCCCGCGGTCGACACGGCGGGGCGTCTGCCGAGTCGCCCGGTCCTGCATGCTGGCGAGGCTCTGGATGGCTACTTGGAGCGGTTGGCCGATGCGAACCATCTTCGCCGCGGCCAGTTGCTAGATTTGCTCAGCGGTCATCGGATCGCCGCGAGTGCTCAAGCGGCGTATTCGCTGATGACGTCACCGGATCCGTCGGCGGTTCGGCGGATCTGCGAAATCAGTGGACTGCAGGTTGATTCGGTCCTCGACGCCACCTTGGCTCGGTTCGCCGCGTTCCCGGCCGCAGTTTGGCCATATGCGGCTCAAGCTCGGTACTGTCGGCCGACGCGCGGTCGAAGGACGGCGCCGGGGTTCGGGTCGCAAGTCTGTCCTCGGTGTCTGGCCGAGGACGCCATCTGGCGTGTGCAGTGGCGACTGCCCATCGCGGCGGTCTGCGTCGAACACGCCACCGTGTTGGTCACGCATTGCCGCGGGTGCTTGCAGCGATTTCGCTCCCATTCGAACGCGCCGTTGGGATTGGCGTCCGGGTCAGTACATGCCTGTGGGAATCTGATCGGTCTGTCCAGGCCGTGTCCACACCTGGCGGCTGACCATGCCGTCGAGGGCACCGGCGAGATGCAGGTCGATGCCACTCGTGTTGTGCTCAATGCTCTGGAGGGCCGTTCTCATCCGGTGTTGGGTGTGCGCAGCGCACCCTCGGTGCTATTGGGCGAAGTGTGCAGCCTGCTGACACTGCTGGTGGAGCTGTTGTCCCGGCGTGGTCGGCCGGGGTTCGTCGACTGGCCCGACGCCGACCTTTGCTTTTGGACTCGGCCGCCATCTCGCGCGTCACGTGGCCGGTCGATGTTGCCCTACGCGCTGCAGCATGCGAAAATCCGCGCTGGCTTATTGGCCGCAGCAGTGGGCATCCTCGGCGAAGACACCGCCGACGCTGCAGCGGCACGTCTTCGTCCCTGGCTCGGTGCGATCGCCGGGCTTCCCGACGGGCCGCGGGGATGGTTGATGAGCCGAACGACGCGGACTCCGGCAGTGGATCTGGTGATTGACGCCGCGACCGCCGGTCGCCGTCATCGAAGCGCGTTCGGTTCGATGTCTGCGCGGCGGTCCGCGGCCGCGATCCCGCAGTTGATCGATACCGAGATCTATGACCGGATATTCGACGACATGCTGAGCGTCGCCCCGTGGACTGGTCGCCTGTACGTCTCGCTCTGTGTGGTGAGGGCTTCGTTATCCGCCAACAGCTGGCCACAGGCCGCCGCCCGAATCGGGTTGGACCCCGCGATCGCAAACGACGCGGCTCGGCGAGCCCTCGCCGGCATGCGCGTCATGCCAGCCGTGTTTGCCGGGGCGGTGCACCACGCATCGTCGATGTTGTCGCACGATCGGGACTTC
Organism: Mycolicibacterium rhodesiae NBB3; assembly: GCF_000230895.2. The sequence goes on along the minus strand of NC_016604.1, from coordinate 2,743,283 downwards.
CGCCGACGAGAGGACCGCGTGCGCGCGCTCGTGCTGGACCAGCATCGGTGGTTACCGCGGTGGCGCGCGTCGATGCCGCCGGACCGACGGCCCGCGACGACGCCCTACGCCATCGCATGGATGTGGTGTGAGATCGCGCAGGCGCCGCTGCAGACGAGCCCTGGCTGGATCGCCCCACCTACGTCGGTCCAGCGCATCGCCTACCGGCGTTTCGGCCAGACCCTTGGATCCGTTGCGCAAGCGACGTTGCGCGATCTCGTCATGAACCCGGGCGCCACACGATGACCCCTCTAGAAGACTTACGACGAAAAGATCTTGTCCTCGGCGCGTTCGGACAGAACGACGCCATCGAGGTGGCGCAGCGCGACGGCGAAACTTCCGTCAGCAACGGCGGCCAGCGTCGCCTCGGCGACGAGTTCGGTGAGATCGCCGAGGAAACCCTGTGTCCGGTAATGCAATTCACCGGCCAGCTGCATGAACAGCATGCCCCGTTTGCCGTTCGGCAGATGTGGCAGCACCATGTCTTCGAGTTCTCGCACGACTCGCTGCCACCGCTGTTGCTCCGGGCGGTCGTCCGGTTTCGGATAGGTCGGGTAGTGCTGCAGCTTCAGCCGTGCCCTGATCTGCGGGTCGTGGGCCAGCGATCCATCCTCGAGGTTGGCGCCGACCACGAGCAGGGTGGCGTTGAGGTAGCCCAGTTCGGAGTTCAGTCGCTTGAGGTGATCGAGAACCTCACGGCCCCAGGCAGCGGTCGTCGCGAGAAAGTGGACGTCGTCGAGCACGAGCACGCGGGTTCGGTGACGTTTCATGGCGTCGAACGCCTTGTGTGAGTCCTTGCCTGGCAGGCCGTGGTAGTGCAGGATCTCGGCGTTGACGTCGGTGGCCTTCGCTTTGGAGGCAAGACCGGCCCACACGACTGGATTCAGATCGTGCTCGCAATCGGTGGTGTAGTAGACCGGACGGCCGCGCCGATCGTGAGCGCAATCGGCGGTCCAGGCGTTGTATCTTTCGCCTGCCCACCGCTGAATCAGGGTGGTCTTTCCGATGGCGAACGGGCCCGACAATCCGAGGATGCGTTTGGCGCCCGGCCACGACGTCGCGTTCTTTCGCACGATCGCGGTCATCACGTCGCACACCTGCTGCAGGTCGCCAATGTCGATCCAGAGGTGACCCAGCCACTTCTCGAGGGCAGCGAGGTGCGCTGCGCGGTGCTCGACGGACAGTGCCTCCCATTGTCGGACGCTGAGGTGGGCGGGCTCTGGTGGCGAAGCCTGCGTGCTGAGTCGATGGAACTCCGCGGCATTCACGATCAGTCCTCATCGAGGTAATTGGGCCACGGTTGGCGCAGACTCTGCGAGTGCTGGGGACGGCTCATAGATCTGGGGGTGATGACATCCTGCGCTCGTTGGGCTTCGCCGTGGTCGATGGTCGCCTGGCCTACCCGCATGGCGGCGGCCGCGAGCTTGCGGCGGATCGCTGGACGCTTTGGAGCGCTGGTGATTTCGCCGAGTTGGTCGAGGATCAACTGGGTCGCCGAATCGCGCTTCAGTACGTGGTTGCCTCCTCGGTTTCGGATCTGCGCGCAGGCATGCGCGACGATGGCCATGCTCATCGGCGCGTCGGTGCGGTCGGCCCCGCGCCATTTCAGCTCTTCGACGCGACCCGACTCGCGATCTCGAAACCAGATGCGCGACAGGTCTTGGGGGTCGACATGGAAGGGTGCTGCCCGGTCCTGCGGTCGGAAGAATCCGACCGGCACGTTGCGGTAGGGGCCGAGCACCGCGGGGCTGCTGTAGGTCATGTTGAAGAACCGGACGCCGTCATGGCCGATGGTGCCCCACCGGATCGGCAGGAACTGATAGACCAGATCGGGGCTCTGGGGCACATCGATGCGTCCGGTGAACTCGAGCATGGAGTCGAACATCTCCAGCGGGCACACCCGCGCTCGTCGTTCGGTGTCGTTCGCGGACAGGAGCAACCCGGTGTGCGGGGCGCGGTGGTAATCGGTGCCGATGTAGTGACGTAGGTGATCTTGCAGTTCACGGGCGGTCAGCAGAGGCTCCTCGGCCACCAAACGTCCGCGTTCGGCGACGCCGCGTCCCTTGTAGCCAGGGATTTGTTGCAGCCCACGCTGGATGGTCTCGAACCAGCGCTCGACGAACGCGTTGTCGTTGGCCTTCCCACCGCGGTTAAGCAGCAGGTCGATACCCAAGCTTTGAAGCAGCTCACGAAACAGACGTGACACGAAGATCGATCCCCAGTCGCAACGGATGGCTTCGGGGCGCAGCGACGGAATGAGATGCTCGCCGTCCAGCGTGCTGAAGTCCGGGACGATGAGCCGCCGGTCGGCGCGCACGATCAGGTTGCTCAGGTCCAGTTGGCCTGGGACACCCGCCCACCTCCAAGGGCTTATCGATGTCCCCTTGATGGCCATGGAGAAGGGTCGCAGGACGTCGTAGAGCAGTAGCCCTGCTTCGATTCCGTTGGCGCTGCGCGGAACGACACGCAATGCGAGCACGACGCGCGTGGCGACGTCGATGGCGGTGAGGACCTCGACGCTGTAAGCACGTCCGCTGAGCGGGTCGTAGACGAGATTGTCGGCGCGGGTTGCATCGATCGCCACGATTTGTCCAGGGCGGATCGCCGGGTAGCTCTGTGTCCCGGAGACGCTACGCAATTTGCGGCTCAGTTGCGCCCTCGTGGTCTTGCCGCGTTCGCGCTTCAACGAGGCCAGAAACTGGCTGGTGGCCCGTTGAGGGACGACAACGTTCTGCGCCCCGGTTTGTTTGAGTTCCAACAGGGTTCGGCGGTGGATCTCGCGATTGGCCACCGTCGATCGATCCCCATCGAGTGCATCGAACATCCTGGTCGCCACGTCGCGGTAACGCGGATCGATCACCTCCCAGCGCCGACTCGGCCGAACTTTGCGACCATCAACTAGCGCGCACAGTCCCCCGCGGTGGTAGGCCCGCACCCACCCGCGCACCGTCGTCGCGCTGATTGAACTCGACTGAAGCTCTCCGTCTTCGACACGCCGTTGCAAGGTGGAATCCGAGCGGCACGCCTCGGTCAGTTCCTCGGCCATGCGGATACATCGTTGGTTGATCGACATTCCGAACGTCGGGCCGTAGGGGAATCGCGGCTCGCCGTCACGCCGTAGAGTCGGATGTCCCTCGCGGAAACCGGTTTTGATCTCCAAGACGATCTCCAGCTTATTGAGGGTTGCCTCCCTGGTGTTCTCGTCGAGTGCATCCCACATGGGTTGCAGCGCCTCCACCATCGCGGCGGGCTCGCCGGTGACTACTTCGCACGCCGTGGATATCTCGTCCCACGCCATCCGGTCGAGCGATCCGACCGCATCCACCACCTCGACGCCGTCGTCGTCGATCGCGACGATGAGCACGACGCCATGTTTTTTGGTCCTCACGCGTTCGCCTTCGGCAAGTGTCGTGCGCCCGTCATTCATCTCGATGGCCTTCATGCGTCCTCATTTCCTCGTTTCACGGTGACCTGGGTTGTGAGGTCCCAGGGCGAGTACATGTCGATCTCCAGCTCCCCGCGCCACAACAGATGCCAGACAGTCGATTTCAGCTCGCCCGAACCGTCGTCGTGGGCGAACAGGTGACCCAGCGTGACGCCAGCGCCCACCAGTGCGCAGATGCGCTCTTCGTGTGCGTCTGCCCATGCAGGACGCTGCCGACAGCAGTGCAGCCACAGCAGGTTCAATCGCTCGATGCGGTCAAGTCCCTCAAACACTCGGTAGGCCCAGCCGACCGCCCGGCACTCTTGCCGCGTAATCTCACTCTTGGCCCTGAAGTCGTCGTCTTGGCGCTCGATGGCGCGCACGTCCCACACCGTGACGGCACCGCCTTCGGTGACGGTCAACAGGTCAGGGGTGTGGCGGGATCGCTTCCAGGACAAGGTGAACGGCTGGGCGATGATGAGCTGGATTCGCCGATCGCGGTCGATGCTGCGCACCAGGTCGTGCTCCAACCCCGACTCGAGCTCAACAAGGCCGCCATTGATCATCGAGTAGGCAGCGGCGGGAATGTGGCGGTTGTTCCGTGACGAGTGCGGTCGTCGGACTGGGACGAGCAGGCGCAGCGGCGGTGGGCGCCTCTGCTGCCAATCCCACTCAGTTTCGTCTCGGCCTCGCAACTTGACCGTCCACATCAGTCGTGGGCCCGCGTTTACCGCCTCGAAGACGGACTCCGCACTGCTGACGTCGGATCGACGGCGTTTGGGCATGATTCGCCGCTCCGTGATGCCCTCCGGGGTCGACGCCGAAAGCAAGGCTGCAGACGCCCCGGATAACGAATGTGACCTACATCACGCTAGACCGTTTCAACATCCACAGCTAGCGGTCTGAGGCCGGCCCCAATGCCCTGCGGCAGCGGCTTCTGAGAACTGCACGCTCACGCTCCCCCACCAACTCCTCGAACAGCCGCACTTCCGGAGGTGAGCACGTCGGTAGATATCCATACGCGTCCTGGCCGGCCACTAAGTCGAGCCACATCCAGTAGCGCGCTATCCGCACGGCTCGGCGGCGGGTGCGCATCACGAACGTCGGTGCCAAATCGCGCAAAGTCGACACGTCGAGGTGCGGCACGATCGCCGCCCTGTGGCGTGCTGCGGATTGCGTCGTGAGGTCTTCGGCAAGCTGCACCAGATGGGCCAAGAAGATCGCGGCGGTGTCGGCTCGCCGCCCGATGATGCGCGATGATCGAAGGATCATCGGATCAATCACGCGGTCGTCGAATTGGTCGGCGCGTCCGTCGAGTTCCAGCGATTTGAGCCAGTACCGCAGTTGCAGGCAGACATACAGGCGCCACCGATATGCGGCATCGTCGATGACGAGGTCGTCGACTGCATACCGCACGTCCCATGGCACATCGACAGAACGCAGCCCGCCCGCGCTCACCACCGCGCCGATACGCAGGCCAGCATCCAAAAGATCTGGAGTGGATGTGAATCGCGCTCCACGCATCATTGGCGCTAGTTCATCCACAGACAGATGGTCGAAATATGCGGGCACGTCGTCTGAACACGGCATCGCCCTGCCCAGTGCCGCTTGGGCGATGTTCGTCACGCCCTCCGACGCGGCGAAAATCCAGGTGCGGCGCAGGATGAAGGCAACGATTCGAGGGTGCTCGGGCAGCGCGGAGCGCTGGCGCACACAGTCGAGCACGGCTGCTTTCGACACCGACAGCAGGGCCGGAGTCTCGGGCACCGCTCCCCCACCCCACACGAAGCGGTCAGTCGCATGGAATCCGAGGTGGATGGCGTTGTCCAACCGGGGACCACCACCGGCCGTGAGCGCGCCAAGGATCTCTCGCTGAAACGCCCGATCGGCCGGAGCGACGGGCCAAGGCGCGGCACCGAACTCGTCGTGCTGTCGCACCAGGTACGTCCCGCACCGTAAGCACGAGAATTGCACGATCAGCCCGCGCAGCGCCTCCTCGACACCACGCGACTGGCAACCCCGGCACACCCACACCGTCGTTCGCAGCCGCCACACGGCCCCAAGTGTCGGGAGATCTAGGAAGGCCGCCGCTCGCAGCGCCCTCTCGTCAACTCCCAAACATCGGGCGACGGCGACTGTTGACCCACCGGCATCCGATCGACTGCTTCGCCCCGACACGCTCACCCGCAGGAGTTGTGCTGCCGATAAATCGTTCGCGGTGGCAAGGCGGCGACACAATGAGTCGAAGGACTCACCGTTGACCAGTCTGACCCTGCTCGGCAGCCTGCCATCGTCGTCCTCTGGCGCTGTAACGCGCTCGCCGTCGCCACCGCTGGTTGGTTTCCCCGCGCCCCTCACGGTCGAGATCCTGTTGATCGAGATCGACGAGGGTTTCGATTAATCGGCCTATTGGCCCAATCTCTGCGGATTCGTCTGACGCGCTCTGTCAATCTTTTCGGCAAACACGCCGCGAACACACCACTAGTAGGGCGGCGGCGGTGACAAACATGGGACGAACACGCACTTACTACTCGGCACCGCCCCGGGCCATAGGACTAGCATCACCACGTTGATCTGCAAAGACAAGGCCCTCAGACGTTTTCCCTCCGTGAAACTAGAGGGTGTAGTCAAACATTAGGAGTCGCTTGTCAATCTTTCCTGCATCTCGACATCTCGACACCACAAATAGGCCCGATCATTGCCTTATTGTGACCTTAAGTAGGCCTTATTTTTCTTAAGAATTGGTGTACGGTGGGACCTCAGGCGCACGCAATGCAGCGACGGAAGGAACCCGACATGCATACCGAACCTGCACGAATCGTCCTGATCACCGGTGGCTCGAGGGGTACCGGTGCAGAGGTCGCGCAGCAACTCGCCGGCCCAGACACTCACGTCGTGGTGAATTACCGAGCAAACGCCGACCGCGCGGAATCCACCGCCCAGGCCATTCGCCGGGCAGGCGGGCACGCGTCCACGCTGCGCGCCGACATCTCCGACGAGACCGAGTCGGCGGCGATGATCGACACCATCGCGGCGCGTTTCGGGCGGCTCGACGCGTTGATCCTGAGCGCGTCGGTCAACCCCGCGCTGGGCGGCGACCTCGGTTACGCCAAGCGCCTCAACCGCGATGCGCAACGTCACCTCGCGATGAAGGCGGTGCCGCTGATGCCGATTGGCGGGCGGATCGTCTTCGTCACCAACCACGCCGCACACTTCTTCCCCCACCGGGCTGTGCCGAAGGGGCAGACCGCCGACGCGGCCAGCAAGTGGGCCGGCGAAACCGCGCTGTACGCGATGCGTGCCAAGTTCCGCAGCGCAGGTGTCCGTTTGACCGTCGTGTCCGGCAACGAGGGTGACGCGTCGTTCGCCGCGGCGATCGCCAACGCCGCCAACGCAGCGAACCCGTCGGGCATCGTCTACGTCGGCGGCGCCGACTCGCTGATGATCGCCTAGGCCAACGACGACAGGTTGAAGCCCGCGCCGGTGGAGTCGGCGACCGCGGCCAACCTGCCGTAGGGCGTGTCCTGCGCGTCGCGGACCACGCTGCCACCGTTGTCGAGCACCAATTGCACGGTCTTGTCGACGTCGTCGGCGCCCAGGAATACACACCAGTCCGGCCCAGCGTCCCACGACATGACACCGAGCAATGGCTCACCGTCGAAATTGGCTGTGCTGTATCGGAATTCGTCGGTGTCCGAGACGGTCTCGATCTGCCAGCCGAAAACCTGGCGGTAGAATTCGAGGGCTTTCCCGTATTCGCGGGTAGTGAGCTGGAAGTACGTCGGGGCACCGTTCTCGTTGACCACTTCGAAGCCTCGGTGGCGGGTGGGTTGCCAGAGGCCAACGAACGCGCCCGTCGGATCGCTGAGCATGCCCATGTAGCCCCGATCGCCGATCTGCATCGGCTCGGGCGGACCCTCGGCGCAGGTGAAGCCGCCTGCGGCGACCGCCTTGTCGAGTGTCGCTTTGGCGTCGATCGTGTGCAGATAGGTGGTCCAGGTGTCGGGGACGTTCCACTGCGGGTCGTTGAAGTTCAGACCCGCAACGGGTTTCCCGTCGCTAAGCGCATTGATGTAACCGCCGAACTCAGGCCCGGCCGCCTCGAAAGTCCAGCCGAACACCGCCCCGTAGAACTCTTGGCTGCGTTCGACATCCGACGATGTCAGGTCGATCCAGATCGGTGCGCCCACGGGGGCTGCTGTGCGAACGGGCACGAGGGTCTCCTTCGAGGTGGTGGGTCAGTCCCGGAGCCGCCCCGGCGGCGACATCCAGTCACCGATGCAGACCACCGCCGCGTCAGAAACTCATCGCACGCCCAGCACCCGCAGCGCGTTCTCTTTGTAGATCAACGGGATCGCCGCGGGGTCGACGTCGAGGTTCTCGAAGTCCCGGCGCCAGCGGTCCAGTTGGATGTACGGATAGTCGGTGCCGAACAGCACCTTGGTGCGCAGTTGGCGACTGGCGGCCCGCACCAGTTGCGGCGGAAAGTATTTCGGCGACCACCCCGACAGGTCGATGTAGACGTTCGACTTGTGCGTGGCGATCGCGATCTGCGAATCCACCCACGGCACTGCGGGGTGCGCCATCACGATGGTCATGTCCGGGAAATCGGCGGCCACGTCGTCAAGCAACATCGGATCCGAGTACCGCAGCTTGATGCGGTGCCCGCCCGGCAACCCTGCGCCCATCCCCGTCTGCCCGGTGTGGAACAGCGCGGGCACACCGGCTTCGGTGATCGCCTCGTAGATCGGATAGAACTTGCGGTTGTTCGGCTCGAAGGCCTGCATGCTCGGGTGGAACTTGAAGCCCTTCACTCCGAAGTTGCGGACCAGATCGTGGACTCGGTGCACCGCGCGCCGTTCGTGCCAGGGGTCGACGCTGCCGAACGGGATCAGCACGTCGTTGTTTCGGATAGCGCCGGCGACGAGGTCCTCGATCGAGTTCGGCACGTGCCGCATGCCGGTGCGCGCGTCGATGGTGAAGACCACGGCCGCGGTGTTGTGCCGCCGGTATTCGTCGGCGAGCGCGTCCACGCTCGACAGCGCGCCTGGTCCACGCTTGAAGTACTGCCCCACGGCGTCGACCAGTTCGTCGTCATACGCCTTGTGGCCGTGCCCGTCCACCTCGACGTGAGTGTGGATGTCGATGGCAGCGACCCGGTCGAAATCGATTCCGTACTCGTATTTCTCGCCATGTACCGTCACGCAGGTGACGATATACGCGCTCAACCTCTTCGATATCGCCGATCGCGACGAGTACCTCGCGTACTCGAAGCGATCCCCGGCCGAGGTCGGCAAGCACGGCGGCCGCGTCGTCGCCCTCGGGCAGTTCAACGACTCGATCACCGGCGACATCGAGCCGCGCAAGGTGCTCATCCTCGTCGAGTGGGACTCGCGTGAAGCGTTTGACAGCTACCGTGACGACCCCGAACTCGCGGACCTACACGCCCATCGCGAGAACGGTTCGTCGTCCTACATCTGGCATCTGTTCGACCGCCTCGACGATCTGCGGCCGCTGCTCAAAATCCAGTGATTTCGGCGCGCCCACGACCGCTCAGCGACTGTAGGCGCACCGAAATCGCACGTCCTAAGCAGGTGAGTAGCCGAGAGTGCCCTTGATCTCCAGGTACTCGTCGAAGCCGTACTCACTCCATTCGCGACCGTTGCCGCTGCGCTTGTAGCCACCGAACGGCGTGTTCAGGTCGAATGCGTGGTTGATGGCCACCTGCCCGGCGCGGATCCGGCGTGCGACCGCACGCGCCGCGTCGAGGTCGGCCGCCGACACGTAGCCGGCCAACCCGTAGTCGGTGTCATTGGCGATCTCGATGGCCTGATCGAGGTCCTCGTAATCGAGGATGCACAGCACCGGCCCGAAGATCTCCTCGCGCGCGATCGTCATGTCGTTGGTGACATCGGCGAACACGGTCGGCCTGACGTAGTAACCGGTCTCCAGACCCTCGGGACGTCCGGGACCACCGGCGACGACCGTCGCGCCCTCCTCGATGCCCTTCTGGATCAGACCCTGGATCTTGTCGAACTGTGCCTTGGACGCCACCGGGCCGATGGCCGTCTTGTCCTCGAGGTCACCGACCTTCACCTGCTCGGCGGCCGCCTTCGCCGCGGCGATGGCTTCGTCCTTGCGGGACTTCGGTACCAGCATGCGCGACGGCGCATTACAGCTCTGACCGGAGTTCGGCATCATCGCGGCCACACCGGCGGCGACGTTGGCCGCGAAGTTGTCGTCGTCGAGCACGATGTTCGGGCTCTTGCCCCCGAGTTCCTGGGTCACCCGCTTCACGGTCGCGGCGGCGTTGCGGGCGACGTCGATGCCCGCACGCGTCGACCCGGTGAAGGACACCATGTCGATGTCGGGATGGCTGGACAGCGCCGCTCCCACACCTGGACCCTCGCCGAAGACCATGTTGTAGACGCCGGCAGGAGTACCGGCGGCGTCCATGACCTCGGTGAAGATCTGCCCGGAGTACGGCGCGACCTCCGACGGCTTGAGCACCATCGTGCAACCGGTCGCCAGCGCCGGGAACACCTTGCACGCGATTTGGTTGATCGGCCAGTTCCAGGGCGTGATCAAGCCGCACACTCCGATGGGCTCCTTGAAGATCATCGCCGCGCCGCGTGGCACCTCGAATTCGTAATTCTTCAGGGCGTCAATGGCACCGCTCAGATGACCCATGCCGAGATAAACCTGGACACCGGAGGCGAGCGACGGCGGTGCACCCATCTCCTCGGACACCGCCTCGGCCAGATCGGCAGACCGCTTCTGATACTCCGCCAGGATCGCCTGCAGCAGATCCAGACGCTCTTCGCGGCTGCTCACCGACCAGGTGGCGAAAGCCTTCCGTGCGGCCTTGACCGCGTTGTCCACGTCGGCGGCCCCGCCGATCGCGATCTTGCCCGACACCTGCTCGGTGGTCGGGTTGTCGACGTCCAGTGTCTTCGGCTCGACCGGGTCGACCCACTTGCCGTCGATGTAGAACTTCAGATATTCGCGCATGTCTTGCACTCTTCCCTAACGCAGGCTGTTACTGGGTACCTTCTGCATACCAGGTGCGGAATCGGTCGTACTTCGGCATCTCCTCGGAGTTGGCTTTCGGGTCGATGCACACGTGCACCACACCGACTTTCCCGCTCGCATAGGCGCGGGCGATGGCCGGTCCGATCTCGTCCTCCTTCTCGACGTATTCGCCGTGGCACCCGAAGCCCTCGGCGATCTTGTCCATCCGGACGTCCTTGCTCCAGTGCACGCCGGGCTGCGGGGAGGGCTGTTCGAACGTGCGCTTGTACACACCGACCTCCAGACCCCACTGGTGGTCGACGCCCACGACACAGACCAGCGGAACACCCTCGCGCGCGGCGGTCTCGAGCTCGGCGATGTGGAACAGGAACGCGGAGTCACTTGTCAGCAGCATCACCGGACGCTTGCGTCCCTCCGCCACCGACGCGCCCACCGCATACGGCAGGCCGGTGCCGAGGTGGCCGAAGTTCTGGTTCCAGATGACGTCGCGCGGCTTGGACTGCGAATACGTCCACTGGAAGATCACGGTCGCCCCGCCGTCGCGCACCATGATGCCGTCGTCGAGTTCGTTGAACGCCTTGGTGGCCTCGACGACGTAGCGAGCGGGATGGATCGGCGAGCGCCCTGAGGGCGCGGATGTGGCGAGTTCCGATAATTCTTCGGAGTCGGCCTTGACCAAGCGCTCGAGATTGGGCGACGGAGTGCGCGGGGTGTCTTTCAGCGCCTCGACAAGCTGTGGCACGACGCCACGCAGATCGCCGACCAGCGGTACGTCGAACTGACGGTTGACACCGATGGCGGCCGGATCCTGTTCGACGTAAACCCATTTGCGGTTCGCGTCGTTGCCCGCCCAGTGTTGGGTCCGGCCGTAGTGCATGGGTTCACCGAGTTCGGTTCCCAGCGCGACGCACAGATCGGATTCCTCGACTGCCTCGTTGGCGGCCGGGGAGAACAGGTAGGGGAACGTGCGGTCCTGCAGTCCCGGGATGTACGACGTGCCACCGGAAGTCTGGATGACGGGGCACGCCATCAGCTCGGCGAGCTCCTTGACCTCCTGCTGGGTGCGGGAGGTGTGCACGCCGTGGCCGACGAGCAGAATCGGGCTCTTCGCCTCGCGGATCAGCTTCGCGGCCTCGGCGACCTCACGCGAGCCCGCTCCGTGGTTGACAAGGCGATATCGGTTGGGCGGCAAAGGTTCTGTCACGTTCAGTTCTTCGAGAATGACGTGCGAGGGGTATTCGACGTAGGACGGTCCGGGAGTTCCCGACATCGAACGGCGGATGGCCTCACGGATGATCTCATCGGTCTGGTCGGCGTACTCGATCGACGAGCTGAATTTGACGGAATTGACGAAAAGCGGTTCCTGCTGGACGAACTGGATGCGGCCGCGACGGACGCGACGTTCGGTGATCCGGGCACGCTGGCCGCCCAGGAAGATCACCGGCGAGTTTTCCACCAGGGCGCACTGGATGGCTCCCGCGATATTCGCCATACCGGGACCCAGGGTGCCGATGCACAGACCTGGCTTGCCGGTCATCCGCGAGGCGGCTTCCGCCATGAACCCCGCACTCAGCTCGTGATGGGGTGCCACGACCGACCACCCGCGGGCCTCGGCCTCGGCGAACATGTGCACGAAGTTGGGGTCCGGGATGCCGAACAACGTGTTGACGCCCTCGGCCTCGAACAGGTCGAGTATTCGTTTGTAGACGGGTATACCCATGCTGAAACTCCTTGATTTCCCTATAGATAGCGTTGAGCGAGGTGTTTGCGATGTGCTGAAGGCGAGCCGAACAGCGAACGATTGAGGGCCGCGCGTTTGAGGTAGACGTGGATCCCGCTCTCCCACGTGTAGCCGATGCCGCCGTGCAGCTGCATCGCTTTGCCGACGATGCGCACGGCCTTGTCGCATGCATGCGACTTGGCCATCGCGGCAGCCACTTCGGCATCGAACGTGTCGTCGACGATGGCTTGCACTGCGGCGCTGACGAGTTGGCGGGAGACAGCGATGTCGACGAGCATGTCGGCGCACGCGTGCTTGACGGCCTGGAACGAGCCGATGGGCCTGCCGAACTGCTGACGTACCTTCGCGTAGCCCACCGTCGCGGAGAGCATCGCCTCCGCTAGGCCGAGACTGTCGCATGCGATGGCGACCGCGGCCCGGTTGCGTAACCGACCGATCGCTGAGGCCGGGTCACCGGCGAAGCGCAGCACGTCGGCGGTATCGACGGCGGTCACCGTCGCCAGTCGACGCGTCTCGTCCAGCACCGGCCGCGCGGTGACGGTGGGCGTGGTGACGGCGACGCCATCGCCGCTGACGACGAGGACCTTGTCGGCCCCCTCTGCGTCCGGTACGAAATCCGATTCCAGCGCGACCGCCACGCGTGCCTCGCCTGATGCCACGTCGACCAGCAGACCGGCGCGAGTCTCACTGGGCTGCAATGTGTTCAGGGTTGCAACCGCCAGCACGGCGCTACCCAGGTAGCTGTTGGCACTGGCCGCGCGGCCGATCTCCTCACACACCACCGCGGTTTCGGCGAACGTCGCGCCCGCTCCCCCGTACTCCTCGGGAACCTCGAGGCCGACCCAGCCTGCGTCGATGAGCACCGGCCAGGAGATGTCGCGGTCCTTGGCCAGCAGGTCGCCCGCGACCGAACGCAATTCGTCGTGAAACTCGGAATAGTCGGCCATCAGACGGCGCTCGGTTCTCGCGGCAGGCCGAGCCCGCGCTCGCCGATGATGGTGCGTTGGATCTCGCTCGCCCCGCCGGGGATCGTCCACTCCCACGAGCCGATGAAGTCGAGCATCCAAGCGCCCGACTCCCAACCGCTCGACATGGGCTTGGCAAGCTCGGTGTGGGCGCCCAGTCCACCGATCTCCGCGCCGAAATCCGTCATCCGCTGTAGCAGTTCGCTGTAGAACAGCTTGACGATGGAGGCGTCGGCGGGTCCGGCGGTACCGATTTCGTGGTCTTCCACGACTTTGCGGCACAAGCCGCGCAGGCCGGTGATCTCGATCTCGAACTGCGCGAGACCGTCGGCCACGATCGGATCGTCGACGGGGCTGCTCTGCACCAGCCAACGGAAGCCCGCGTTGCCGAGGCGCTCGGCGAGCTCGAGCATCGTCATGCCACGCTCCGCGCCCAAGGTCGCCTGCGCGACCTGCCATCCTTGATTCTCGCCTCCGATGAGGTCGGCGGCGGGGATGCGTACATCATTGAGGAACACCTCGCAGAAGTGTGAATCCCCGATCGCGTTGCGGATCGGTCGCACATCGACGCCGGGTGTCGTCATGTCCAACAGGAAGTACGAAATACCCTTGCGCTTGGGCGCATCGGGATCGGTGCGGGCCAGCAACAGGCACCAGTCCGCGTGCATACCGCCGCTGGCCCACAGCTTCTGGCCGTTGACGACGTAGTGGCCGCCGTCACGACGTGCGGTCGTGCGGAGGCTGGCCAGATCGGAGCCCGCCTCCGGTTCGGAGAAGCCCTGCACCCAGATCTCGCCGTCGAGGATCGCGGGAAGGTGGCGGCGGCGCTGCTCGTCGGTCCCGGCGACCAACAGCGTCGACGCGGCGTGGTGGATGCCGACGAACGCGAGCACCAGCCGAGGCGCATCGTGGGCGGCCAGCTCTTGGTAGAGCACCACCTGTTCGGGCACCGACATGCCGCCGCCCCACTCCCGTGGCCAGTGCGGGACGGCATACCCGGCGCTGTGCAGCGTGCTGAACCAGTCCTTCTGAAATGCGACGAATTCCTCGTCGGTGGCACCGGTTTGGGTTCGACGCCAATCGCTGGGGATATTGGCGGCACACCATTCGCGCACGGTGGCGCGGAAGTCGTCCAGGTTCGTCATGACTTCGCCCGCAGCTGATCCATGGCATGGGCTACCGCCACACCGTCGTCGAACGACGGTGCGATCTGCGTACCCGTTCTCACCGCATCGACGACGTCACCCAGGAACACCGACAGCGCCGGTGGCGGTGACCGCCGTGGCGCGGGCGGGAATTCGAACGTTTGCGGTGCTTCGCCCGGCCGGTACACCACCAGCGTCGTGTCCGCCGTCAGTTCGATGGAGCCGGCGCTGCCGAGCAAGGTCGCGCGGGGCGCGAGGGGGACCGCCCCAGCGAAGCCGGTGTCATGTACAGCGGTGCAACCATTGGCCATCGTGAACCATGCCGAGTAGGCGTCCTCGGCGGTCGCCTCCGGCGGCGACCCGTCGATACGCGTCACGCCTCCACAGTCGACGACCTCGCTGTTGAACAACCACCGTGTGAAATCGATCAGGTGGGAGCCGTACGCGCCGATCCAGCCGCCACCACGTTCGCGGTCGTTGATCCAGCCGTACTTTCGGCCCCGCAATCCGCTGCCGTAGAAGGTCCAGTTCAAATGCACTGGGGTTCCGATGGTTCCATCGCCGGCCAGCTGTTTGAGCTTGGCCCAAGACGCGTTGAAGCGGAACTCGAAGTTCAAGAAGTGCAACACCCCAGCGGCACGAGCACGGTCGCGCATCGCCTCGGCCTCGTCCGCGTTGCGGCCGAACGGCTTGTCGCACAACACCGGATGTCCGTTGTCAATGGCGGCGTTCACGTGATCGACGTGCATGAATGGCGGTGAGTGCACTGACACCAGGTCGACGTCTGACGCGATGACCGCCTTCACCGCGGCGTCGTCGCGCGGGCTGATCACCTCGACGTCGAGGCCAAGGCTCTCGAATACGGGCGCGGCGGCGTGCTTGCCGAACCCGGTACCGATGACCGCAACCCTCATGCGAACAGTCCTGTCAGCCCGGATCCGCCGACGCGGCGGGTCAGTTCGTCTCGCGTGGCCGATAGGCCCAGCGGCAGACGGCGCAGCGGCTGGCTGTAGCGCGACAGCCACGACAGCGTGGTCTCGTCGCAGAATCCGACGGCGCCGTGCAGCTGATGGCATACCCGGAAGACAACCTCCGCGGCCTCGATCGCCGACATCCTCAATGCCAGTGCGTCGTTGAGCGCTTCCGGATTGCCGGCGCCGACGCTCCACAGCGCGTACTTGGCCAGGATGTCCAGTCCGCTGCGCTCGACCTCAGCGTCGGTCAGCTGGAACTGCACGCCCTGGAACGACGACAGCGTCTGGCCGAACTGCTTGCGCAAGCTGATGTGGGCGATGGTGAGCTCGATCGCGCGGTCCAGCATGCCCAGCAGCGTCCAGCACGGCAGCACGAGACCCAACGCGACATCGGCCGCGCCGTCATCGTCGAGCGCGGACAGTTCGAGCTCGGCGACGAAGGCCGGCCCCGCGTCACCCAGGGCCGAGACCACTGACCGGCTGCCGTCCAGCGTCACTGCGGCCCATCGTGATTCGAGTCCGGCGAGCACACCCGCAGGACGAGGACCCGCGACCACGACGAGTCCGTCGGCGTCGATGCCGGTGGGGGCAGCCAGGCGTTCGGCGACCGGATAGGGCAGCGCCCAGTAGCCCGCGCTGCGGCACAGCGCCGCGGCGGCCTCGAGACCGTCGGCGTCATTGCGGGGGTCGAGTTCCCAGGCGCCGAGTCCGGACAGGGCAGGCCCGGCGAGCGCTTCCCGGCTCGCGGGCTTGGCTTCGGCTTGTTGCACCAGCTGGTCGCCGCCGGCGGACTCGAACGCCCGAAGCGCCTGGCGGCCATACTCTTTGGCGTCGTCGCTGAGGTCGAGGATCATCTGGTCACCGCCAGCAGGGCGCGCGACAGCAAGATGCGCTGCATCTCGATGCTGCCCGAGGACACAGTGGAGGCCTGCGAGTACTTCCAGTGGTCCTCGACCTCGCCCAGAAACCATTGGGCATGCGGATCGTCGTGCGACACCTCGGCTGCGATGTCCATCAGCACCTCGGCGCTGTCCTGGTCCAGTTTCGTGACGGCGATCCGGTACGCGGCGGCGTCACCCGGCTGGACGCGGCCGCTGCTCTGCAGCGAGACCACCCGGTAGGCGAGCAGGCGTGCCCGCCGACAGTGCGTCAACATGCGCACCCATCGTCCGCGGAGGTCGGCCGACAGATCGGCCCAGCGGTCTGAAAGCACCGTCGGCGCCGCCGCGAGCAGGCGCTCGCATCGCGCATAGCGGGCGATGCCGACCCGCTCGAAGGAGGTCACCTCCTGCACGATCGACCATCCGTCATCGACGGTGCCCAGCACGTCGGCCTCGGTGACCCGCAGGTCGTCGAAGAACACCTCGTTGAGGTGGTGCGGTCCCATCATGCAGCGGATCGGGCGCACCTGGATCGCCGGATTGTCCATCGGCACCAGGAAGATCGTCAGACCCCGCTGCTTCTTCTCCCCTTTCGACGTCCGTACCAGCAGGAAGCACCACTGCGCCATGGTCGCGTAGGACGTCCAGATCTTCTGACCGCTGACCAGCCACCCGTCACCGTCACGCCGCGCAGAGGTTCGCAGCGACGCGAGGTCCGATCCGGCCTCGGGTTCGGAGAAGCCCTGACACCAGGTGACCTCGCCGCGCGCGATCGGCGGCAGATGCCTGCGCTGCTGTTCGGAGGTGCCGTGCCGCATGATGATCGGCCCGACCCAATTCACCCCCATGTACTGGGCGCCGCGCGGTTCGTGGTGCGCCCACATCTCCTCACGCACCACGGTCTGCTCCCACACCGATGCGCCGCCACCGCCGAACTCCGCCGGCCACGAGAGGCACAGTAAGTTGCGCTCGGCCAGCAGCCGGCAGAATGCCTGAGCGGTCTCCAGATCGGCCGGGTCATCGGTAAAGGCACCCAGAAAGTGTTCTGGGACATTGCTGTTCACCAACTCACGGAGTTCCGCACGCAGCGCGTCGGCTTTCTGCCCCATCGTGAAGTCCATGGTCTACCCCGGTTCCGTCGCGCCGAGACTACGGTTATTGATGAATTCCGGCCGATTCTCGTCAGAGACCGTCGTCTCGGTGCGGTCCGAGGTGAGCCCCAGCTCGTCGAGCACATCGTCGGTGTGTTGACCCAAGCGCGGGGCAGGACCCGCGACTCGGCCGGGAGTTCGCGAAAACCAGGTCGGCACACCAGGAAACCGCACTAAACCTTCAGGGGTTTCGACAGTCTCGAACAGACCGGCCGCATTCAGTTGTGGGGAGTCGAAAAGCGAGTCGAGGGTGTTGATCGGCGTGGCGGGAATCTCCAGTTCAGCAAAGAGTTGGAGCCACTCGGCGGTGGTGCGTTCCAACATGGTCTCCGCCAGCAAGCCGTAGACCCTGTCAATCTGTCTGGCGCGCAGGGCCAGCGTCGCGAACTCATCGCAGTTCCACGCCGGCTGCACCGACGCGATGAAGGCATTCCAATGCTTGTCGTTGTAGATCAACGCTGCGACATGACCGTCGCTCGTCCGGTACGGACGTCGATTCGGTGCAACTGTGCGCGGGTAGATCGCCGGACCCAGGGGAGGGTCGAACATGGCGCCGTTGGCATGTTCGACCAACATGAAGGATGCCATGGTCTCGAACATGCTGACCTCGACTTCCTGTCCCTCACCGGTGCGCTCCCGATGGAATAGCGCCATCATCGTGGCGTACAGCGCCGTCAGTCCGGTCACCTTGTCCGCCATGATCGTTGCCACGTAGGTGGCGTCGCCCGTGAGTTCCTTCTGGACGGCAGGTAGGCCACATTCGGCTTGGATGGTGTCGTCATAGGCCGGCCGTTCGGCATCCGGACCCCGCCTGCTGTAGCCGTAGCAGTTGGTGTAAATGATCTTCGGATTGATTGCCGCGACCGCATCGTAGTCGAATCCGAGCTTGGCGATCGCTTTCGCCCGCATGGAATGAATGAAGACGTCGGCCGTTTCGACAAGCGCGCGAAGCGCCGCAGCACCCTCGTCGGATGTCAGATCGAGAACGACGCTGCGTTTACCGCGATTCACGTTCATGAAGACGCCGTTCATACCGGGCGCAGGCCCCTCGGCGACATAGCGCACGATGTCGCCTTCGGGTGGTTCGACCTTCACGACGTCGGCGCCCATGTCCGCCATGATTTGAGTGCAGTACGGCCCCATCACCACAGCGGTCAGGTCGACGACGCGGACGTCCGTCAGCGGACCGCTAGACATTCTGCGTCGCCATCGCGAAGCTGTAGCGGATGTGGTCGCCGTGACCGTCGGGAACGACGGGGAAGACCAGCGGCTGGGTATCGTCGCGGATTGCTGACATGTTCTCCCCAACCTCTTCGATCGACCAGGACGAACGGTAAACCCCCGGCGTCTCGGCCACCGTCGCCGTCGCTACCCGTCCGGCGAGCGCGATCAGCATCTCCCCTGTGACCGAACAGGTCTCGTGCGCCAGCCAACCGACCACCGGCGCCACCAGTTCCGGGCCCATGGGCGGATACGCCGACGTGTCGATACCCTCGGCCATCCTCGTGACGGCGGCGGGAACGATGACGTTGCTCTTCACGCCGTGCTCGAGACCCTCCATCGCCGCGACGTTGGACAGCCCGATGACACCCGCCTTGGCGACGGCGTAGTTCGCGACACCGTGGTTTCCGTAGAGGCCGCCGATCGACGACGTCAGCACAATACGGCCGTAACCAGCGTCGCACATCACCGGGAACGCCGGTCGGACAACATGGAACGCTCCGCGCAGGTGCACGTCGACGACCGCCTCGAAGTCCTCGTAGCTCATGTCCCGCAGTGGAGCACGCCGAACGTTTCCGGCGTTGTGGATGAGGATGTCGATACGGCCGAACCGGTCCAGCGCGGTATCGATGATCGCCTTGCCACCGTCAGGGGTGGCCACCGAGTCGATGCTGGCGATCGCTTCCCCTCCCGCGGCGGCGATCTCGTGCACGACGTCGTCGGCGGGCGTCGCGTCCGTCCCTCCGCCATTGAGGTTTCCGCCAGGGTCGTTGACGACGACCCTGGCACCCCGTGACGCCAGCAGAAGGGCGTATGCGCGGCCCAGTCCCCTGCCGCCGCCGGTGACGACCGCCACGCGGCCGTCGAACCTCAAGTCAGCCATCCATACCTCCGATTTGTGTGCGGGAACGTGCGCTCACCGCACGGAAACGCACACAAATCACGTGCCCAACTCCAGGCCGTCGAGGTCACCTTTTTCCCGCCATTCGGCGATCAGCTCGTCGAAGGCGTAGAAACCCGGCGAATAGAAGTCACCGAGGAACGCGCCGTTTTTCACCGCGCCCCCCTGTCCTTCGTTGTTGTAGTAGCCGGGCGTGCAGGACAATTCGAACGCCGAGTTGTCGATCGCGAGTTCGCGGACCGTCTGCACCCAGGCGTCCTGACCCTCTTGGCTCGGCTCCACTGTCGTGGCACCCCGGTTCTGCGCCTCGGCAATGATGTAGGCGATGTGCTTGGCCTGCTGCTCGAACATCGCCGTCGTGTTCGCCGACACCCCGCCCTGGATGAAGCCCATGAAGAATTGGTTCGGGAACCCTCGGCTCGTCATTCCGTGCAGCGTCTTGTAATCGTTCTCCCAATAGTCGAAAAGCGACAGTCCGTCACGGCCGACGATGCGGTCGATGGCGTACCGGCGGCTGATCTCGGTCGAGATCTCGAAACCACTGGCGAATATCACGCAGTCGACCTCGTATTCGACGCCGTTGGCGACGATTCCCTTCTCCGTCAGCCGTTCCACACCCTTGGACGCGGACACGTCGACGAGCGTGACGTTGGGCCGGTTGAAGGTGGCCAGGTAGTGCTCGCTCGACGTCGGCCGCTTGCACATGAAGCGGTAGTACGGCTTGAGCGCCTCGGCGGTGACCGGGTCCTCGACGATCTCGGCGACGCGGCGACGCAGCCGCTCCATGATCCCGTAGTCTTCCTCTTCCCGGAAGGCCATGATCTGCTCGATGGTCACCGATGCGGGGTCATCACTACTCGCGATGCGGGCGGTCAGGTTTCGGCCGAGCTCAGTCCAGAAGTCGCACACCAGATCCGGCTCACCGAACACGACGCCGACGAACGGTGACCAGTTGTGGAAGTTGCGCTTGCGCTCCTCCTGCCACCCCGGCTGCAGGGAGGCCGCCCACTCGGGATCGGTGGCGGGGTTGGTGCGCGCATCCACCGAGGACGGCGTCCGCTGGAATACGAAGAGCTGCTCGGCGTCGCGACCGAGGTGCGGTACCAACTGAATTCCGGTGGCACCGGTGCCGACAAGTGCGACGCGTTTGTCGGCCAGCTTGTCCAGTCCACCGTCCGCGTCACCGCCGGTGTAGTCGTAATCCCATCGCGCGGAGTGGAACACGTGGCCCGTGAAGTCTTTGATGCCCGGAATCCCCGGCAGTTTGGGCCGGTTGTACGAGCCCTGGGCCATGACGACGAATTTGGCCCGGATCTCATCGTCACGGTCGGTGCTGATCCGCCAGCGCTGCGTCGCGTCGTCCCAGTGCAATTCACGCACCTGGGTGGAGAACAGCGCGCCGTCGTACAGGCCGAAATGCTTGCCGATGTTGCGGCAGTGCTCGAAGATCTCAGGGCCGTCGGCGAACTTCTTCGACGGCATGAAGTCGAGCTCTTCGAGCAGTGGGATGTAGCAGTATGCGTCGTTGTCGCACTGGATTCCCGGGAAACGGTTCCAGTACCACACCCCACCGAAATCGCCGGCCATCTCGATGACGCGGATACCTTCCACGCCCGCCTTTTTCAGGTAGGCGCCGGCCAGCAACCCGGCGAAGCCGCCGCCGAGTATGACGACGTCGGTGTCTTCGACGATCGGTTCGCGTTCGACGACCGTCGTGTAGGGGTCGACCTCGTAGAACTCGGCGAAGTCCCCTTCGAGCTCCAAGTACTGCGAACCGCCATCGGACCGCAGACGTTTGGCGCGTTCGGCGGCGTACTTCTCCCGGAGGGCGGGGATGTCGATGTCATCGGGCGTCTGTGTCGGCCCGCACGTGTCGAACATCGTCACTGATCAAGCTCCTGTGGTTCGCCGGTGCCCATGTACCTGGACAGTTGGTAGTGGAGGTTCACGGTGCTGCGCTCGCGGTACGGGTTGGGCTTGGTACCCGGGAAGCCTGCCGACTTCATCCCCTGCTGCACAGCGGCCATGTTCGAGAAGTCCTGCGGCAGCACCGACAACCAGTTCGGCGAGTCTTTCGGCGTGTATTGCCATTCCGTCTGCGGCTCTTCACCTTTGGGATAGAGCTCGAACACCGCGACCTCGAAGATGCACTTGTCGGGGTTGTAGCTCGGGTCAGGACGCGCGGCATAACAGAGTGCGCTCGTCAGACCTTGGCCGACCTGAAAGTTCGGGAAGATCTGCCAGGCGGTGCCGCTCTGCCCGAGGATGTCGGGCGGGATCGTCGGCCAGATCACCCCGCGCGCCTCGTCGTCTCGGCGCGCCGAGGCCAGCCAGTGCTGCAGCACCTCGTCGGCGGGTGTGCCCTCGGGCAATTCGTCGACCAGGCGCTTGGCGGCGTTCACGAGCGTGTTGGTGGTGGTCGCGTTGGTCTCCTCCATGGTGTACACCTGCATCTCCGCGGTCGAGATGCGCGGATCACCCGTGCCGAGGCGAATCTTCGACTTGGTCTCGTCCATCCCCTTCGGGGCGTCATAGCCGATGTTGCTGTGCTTGCCCTGCGCCTTGGCCCAGCCCTTGAATTCGCCGAACTTGTTGAACTCCGGATGCGTGGTGAACACGTGATAGGTCTCATTGAAGGCCTCCATCGCGACCTTCCAGTTGCAGTCGAAGTACAGCCATTTGCGCCACTTGTAGCGCATGTTCTCCAGACCGAACGGATCGAGGATCTTCGCGGCGGGGAAGAGATAGTCGGCCAGCGGCTCGCAGTCGGGATCCATGTTGATGAAGAGCCAGCCACCCCAGGTGTCGACCTGGACGGGGACGAGGTGGGTGTTGTCCGCGGTCAGCGCACCCTTCCAATCGTCCTGTTCGCGGATGTGAGTGCAGGCGCCGTCCAAACCGTATGTCCAGCCGTGGAATCCGCATACGAAGGACTTCCGCGCACGGCCGACGGCGTTCTTCGCCCCTTCGGGATTGTCCACCAGTTTCCGGCCGCGGTGCATGCACACGTTGTGGTGTGCTGCAAAGGTGCCGGGCCCGGATCCGGCGCCCGTTCTTACGACGATGATCGAGTCGTCGAGGATGTCGTAGGTCAGGTAGCTACCGACCTCAGGGATCTCCTCGACGCGGCCGACCTGCTGCCATACCCTGCGCCACAACCGGTCTCGCTCCGCGCGGGCGTACTCCTCGGAGATGTAGGCGTCGACACCGATTGTCATCGGCGACGACAGATCTTCGGCGATCTCGCCCGTCGAGTCGTCCGGATCGGCTTCGACTTCGATCGCGGCGTCGAGATCGGATTCGGTATGGGTCACTAGGTCCTCCTGATGGCTTCGCGGAAGGAGTCGTCGGCGAGGAAGAGCGAGGTGTTGTCGGCGCCGAGATGCGTCCATTTGAGATTGAGGCCGCCGTCGACGAGCAGTGTCTGGCCGGTGATGTAGCTCGCCATGTCCGACAGCAGGAACAGGATCGCGCCGGCCTGTTCCTCCGGTGTGCCGCGACGCCCCATCGCGATGGCGGTGCGGTCGCGGTCGGGATCGTCGTCGACGTAGGTGCGTGACGCGGCCGTCGCGGTGACACCGGGTGCGACCGCGTTGACACGAATGTTGTCCAGCGCGAGTTCAGCGGCCATCGTCCGGGTCATCGCGACGATCGCCGCCTTCGCGGTGCCGTAGGCGATGTGGAACGGTGCGGTGTTCATCCCGCTGATCGACGAGATCGAGACGATCGAGCCCGCATTCTGCTGTGCACGTATCTCGGCGGCCACCGCCTGGCTCATGAAGAATGCGGTTTCCAGGTTCGCGGCGAACAGCGCCCGCCAGTCCTCGCGCGTCACCCGTGTCGCGGGCATCCATGTCGACGGCGCCGCCCCGCCGGCAATGTTCACCAACCCGTACAACGCGCCGTCGGTGCGCCGAACCTTGTCCATCACCGTGGCGATGCCGTCGTCGGTGGAGGCGTCGGCGGAGACCGGCACCACCGACAGGCCCTGCTCGGCCAACGGTGCGACGTGTTCGTCCAGGTTCGCCTCGGATCGACTCACCGCGACCACAGTGGCTCCCGCCTGCGCCGCCATCCGAGTGACCGTCGTGCCGATGCCGCCACCGCCCGCACCCGACACCACGACGATGCGACCGTCCAGCCCCAGAAGGTCGCTCATATCATTTGTCCGGACAAAATATGGTGCTCTGCATATTGAAGAACACTATTCCGCAGCGGTTATCGCTCCGTCAAGGCCGGGCGAGCTGGCTGTTCCGGCTATTGTCTGGACTAGCACGGCTTGATAGCGTCCGCACCATGACTGCATCCGCGACCGCACCCTCCCGGTACATCGCGACCAATCCGACGGTCGCCGACGGATGGCGGCTCGAGCGGCTCACGACACCCAGCCGGTTGTTCGGCGCGAACGGGTTGCGGACCGGTCCCGATGGGCGCGTCTACGTCGCGCAGGTGACCGGCAGCCAGATCAGCGCCCTCGATCTGGCCGGCGGCGGGGTCGAGGCGATCAGTCCCAAGGGAAGCGAGATCATCGCGCCCGACGATGTCGCATTCGACACCGGAGGCAACCTGTATGCCACCGAGGTGATGGACGGGCGGGTGAGCGTACGTGATGCCGGCGGTGCCACCCGGGTGTTGCGCGACGATCTTCCATGCGCCAACGGCATCACAGTCCATCAGGACAGGTTGTTCATCAACGAGTGCCGCGACGGCGGCCGGTTGATGGAACTCGACCGGGCCACCGGCGCGTCACGAATTCTGTTGGAGAATCTGCCGTCGCCCAACGCGATGGAGGTCGGGCCGGACGGGATGCTGTATTACCCGTTGATGACAGCCAACGAGATCTGGCGCATTGACCCCGAAGGCGGTGAGCCGCAACGGGTGACCGGCGATCTGGGCGTGCCGGATGCGGTCAAGTTCGATCCGCAGGGCTACCTGGTGTCCACTCAGGTCGCCAGTGGTCAGGTGTTGCGTATCGATCCCCGTAGCGGCGACAAGACACTGCTTGCGCAGCTCAATCCGGGGCTTGACAACCTGACCTTCGTCGGCGACCGGCTATTCGTCTCCAACTTCACCGGAGAGATCACGGAGATCTTGGCCGGCGGCGAAACCCGCACCGCACTGGCGGGCGGATTGAACTGGCCGCTGGATCTGGCCATCGGTGACGACGGGCGGCTCTACGTCGCCGATGGCACCTACTTCTATTCCGTCGGCGATGACGGTGCCCTGGAAACCGTGGGAATGCTGTTCACGGCCGGCTATCCCGGCTTTCTTCGCGGGCTGGCCCCTGCCGGCGGCGGCGCATTCGTCGTCGCGACATCGGGTGGCCAGATCGGTCGGTACCGGCCTGACGATGGTGAAACCGACTATCTTGCAGACGGATTCGATCAGCTCTACGGCGTCGCGATCGGGCCGGGCGAGAGCATCGTGTTCGCCGAACTCGGCACCGGCAGTGTGCACGCACTGCGTTCGGGCAATGTCGAATTGCTCGCGTCGGGACTGCAAGACCCGATCGGTGTGACGATCGGATCCGACGGCGTTCCGCTGATCGCGGAGTCGGGCGCCGGCCGTGTTGTCCGTTTGGCGGGTTCGGCCGAGACAATTGTCGACGGACTTCAACGACCGCAGGGCATCCACGTCGCCGATGGTCAGCTTTACATCGTCGACGCAGGCAGCAAGGAGGTCATCGCTGTCGACCTGGCCAGCGGGGAACGGCGGAGCATCGCAGGCGGCCTTCCGGTCGGATCACCGCCGGGCGTTGATCCCAAGCCGCTCAAGGGAATGCCGCCGTTCTCCGGCCCTCAGGGTCCGTTCGCAGGCATCACCGCGGGGCACGACGGCACCCTGTACGTGTCGGCCGACGGCGACGGCAGCGTACTGGCGTTGCGACGCACATGACCGTCACCCCGGCCGACCACCGGTACCTCCAGGTGGCGCGCACCCTCCGCAAGGAGATCGTCGACGGGGTGTACCCCGTCGGCTCCCAGCTTCCGACGGAACAGCAATTGTGCGAGCGTTTCGAGGTCAGCCGCTACACCGTGCGCGAGGCGCTGCGAAGGCTTCGTGACGACAACCTCGTCGCTTCCCGACCGCGCGCAGGAACGCTGGTCGTCCCGCGGCCCGAGGCGAGCAGCTATGCCCAGGACGTGATGTCGATCAACGACCTGCTCGCGTTCGCTTCCGGCGCGCAGCTCACGATCGAGAGCAACGCGATGGTGGTCGTCGACGAACTGCTCGCCGAACGAACAGGCTTGAGTGTGGGCAGCGAATGGCTCGCCGTGCGGGGCTATCGTGCGGACGGCACCGCCGCGCCGGTCTGCACGACGGAGTACTACATCAACCGCGCATTCGCGGCGGTCGGCCGTCTGCTGCAACGACATTCGGGACCCATCTTCCCGCTTATCGAAGACCTGTTCGGCGTCAGCATCGTAGAGGTGCGCCAGGAGATCTCGGCGATCGCAGTGTCGCGTGAACTGGCCGATGCACTCCATGTCGACGTGGGCACCGCCGCCCTCGAGATGCAGCGCACGTACATGACGTCGGACGGCGAGGTCGCGCAGGTCACGGTCAACACCCACCCGTCGTCGCGGTACCGCCATTCGATGACCATGCGCCGCGTCAAGGGGCAGGCCGGGCGGTGAGGATCGACCAGCAGCGCGCGGCTGACGCCTACCGGCGCGGACTGTGGGTGCGCGAGACGCTTGCCGACTCCCTTCGCGATGCGGCCACCGCGACGCCTCACCGAACGGTGGTCGTGGACGGCGATATCCGGCTGGACTGCAGGGCTTTACACGACAAGGCAATCGTGCTGGCACAGGCGCTGATGGCGCGGATGCCCGCAGGAAGCGTGGTGTCGTTCATGTTGCCCAACTGGCACGAGGCCGCCGTCATTTATCTCGGTGCGACGCTGGCGGGCATGGTCGTGAACCCCATCCTGCCGTCGCTGCGCGACCGTGAGCTGACGTTCATCCTGTCGGACGCCGACAGCCGGGCGATCTTCGTGCCCGCGACGTTCGGCAACCATGACTACGCCGCCATGCTCGACCGGGTGACCGCATCGATGGCGTCACCGCCGGAGGTCATCGTCGTCCGCGGTGACGGCCACACGCCCTACGCGTCGCTCTTCGACGCCGAAGCCGCAGCGGCGATGCCGGTGGTGAATCCCGACACCGTGCGCATGATTCTCTACACGTCCGGGACGACGGGACGACCGAAGGGCGTTCAGCACACGCACAATTCAATCCATGCGCTGATTCGCCAGATCGGTGAGCACTGGTTGGTGCGCGACGGAGACACGTTCCTCGTGCCCTCGCCGATCGCACACATCGGCGGGTCGATCTATGCGTTCGAGTGCCCGCTGCTGCTCGGCACCACCGCGGTGCTGATGGAGCGCTGGGATCCCGATCGTGCAGTGTCACTGATGCAGGCCGAACACTGCACCCACATGGCCGGTGCCACACCGTTTCTCGACGGCCTGCTCGCAGCCGCAGAGCGGTCTGGCACCCGACTGTCCGACCTGAAGGTGTTCATCTGCGGCGGCGCATCGGTGCCACCTTCGTTGATCCGCAGGGCGGT
This sequence comes from Mycolicibacterium rhodesiae NBB3, assembly GCF_000230895.2. The sequence goes on along the minus strand of NC_016604.1, from coordinate 2,716,237 downwards.
TGACACTTTCGAGAGGGCCACGGTGACGCGCGTGTACGGGTCGACGGAGGTTCCGGTCACGACCGTGGGTTCGTTCGACGACGTCGACCACGCCGCGAACACCGACGGCCGTGCGGGTATCGCCGACATCAAACTGGTCGAGGACGAGATCTGTGCCCGCGGCCCGCAGATGCTCGTCGGCTATCTGCACAGTGAGGACGAGACAACGGCTTTCGACGACGAGGGCTACTTTCGCACAGGCGATCTCGGCCGCTGGGTCGACGGCGACCATCTGGTGGTCACCGGGCGGGCCAAGGACATCATCATTCGCAACGGGGAGAACATCTCACCCAAGGAAGTCGAGGACCTCCTGGTCGGCCGTGCGGGCATCGCGGAGATCGCGGTCGTCGGCATACCCGATGAGCGCACCGGCGAACGCGCATGTGCGGTCATCGTGGTCGCCGACCAACGGGCTCCCGAGCTCTCCAAGCTTGCCGAGCTACTGATCGGCGAGGGGCTGGCCAAGTTCAAAATCCCTGAGCAGATCGTCGTTTGGGATGCGTTGCCCAAGAACGACGCGGGCAAGGTTTTGAAGCATCAGATCCGTGCGGCACTCACGAAGGTGGACTGACATGCAGGTGGCGATCGTGACGGGTGCGAGTAGCGGCATCGGCTTCGGCTGCGCCACCAAGCTCGCGAAGAACGGGATGGCGGTGCTGGGTACCGGCCGCGACGAGGCCAGGCTCGCGGAGCTCAAAGCCTGCGATCCCGAGCACATCGAAACGCTCGCGGTCGATCTGACCGCGGACGACGGACCGCGTCGGATCGTCGATGCGGCGATCGAGCGCTGGGGCCGCATCGACTTTCTCATCAACAACGCCGGAGTGGGCAGTCCCAAACCACTACACGAGACCGACGATGAATCACTGGACTATTTCCTGGGTTTGATGCTGCGCGCCCCGTTCCGGCTGGCGCGTGAGGCCGTCGTGCACATGCAGCCCGGCTCGGCGATCATCAACATCACGTCGACGTTCGCGATCGTGGGCGGTCTGCGGGGCGGCGCGTACTCGGCGGCCAAGGGTGGCCTGACATCCCTGACCAGACACATCGCTGCGCAGTACGGGCCACAGGGCATCCGGTGCAACGCCGTGGCCCCGGGCGTGACGCTGACGCCGATGGTGGCGACGCGCCTGGAGGACCCGAGGTTCAAGAAGATCAACACCGAGATGACGCCCTACCCACGGCTGGGTGAGGTCGACGACATCGCGAGCACCGTCGCATTCCTGTGCTCGGACGGGGCGGCCTTCATCAACGGGCAGGAGATCGCCGTCGACGGCGGCTGGACGTCGACCAAGTACCTGTCGGACTTTGCGCTGAACGCCGATTGGGTTGCGCGGAAATGAACTTGTTCGGCCTGTTGGACCAGGCCGCGGACCGGTTCGGCGATCGCGGCGCGGTGTTCTGCGGTGAACGTGAGCTGCACACGTGGTCCAGTTTGCGTGAACGGGCGCTCCGGATGTCGTCCACTCTCGGGCCGCCCGGCACCCGCATCGCCGTCGCCAGCGAGAACCGGCCCGAGATCGTCGAGCTGATGTTCGCGACATGGGCCGCCGAGTGCGTGGTCGTCCCGATCAACTACAAATTGCACCCCCGCGAAATGGTCCAGATCCTTGACGACGCCGGTGTCTCGCAGGTGTTCGCGTCACCCAAGATCGGCGCGGAGTTGACGTCGGCCACCGAGGTACCCGTCGAAACCGTTGATTCGGAAGCCTATTCGGCGCGCGTCAGTAGTTCCCCGAGAGAGCGGCCGCGCGTCACCGATCCGGCCACTCTGGCGTGGCTGTTCTACACCAGCGGGACCACCGGCCGCTCGAAGGGCGCGATGCTCACACATCGCAACCTGATGGCGATGACGGTGTCCCATCTGGCTGACTTCGACTCGCCGGACCACAACTGCAGCCTGGTGCACGGAGCGCCGATGTCGCACGGTTCGGGTCTGTACATTCCGCCCTACGTGTTACGCGGCGCCCGGCAGGTGATTCCCTCTTCTGCGGCGTTCGAGCCGGATGAGTTCCTCGACCTCTGCGAGCACCATCCTGGCTGCAGCGCCTTCCTCGCACCGACCATGGTGCAGCGGCTCGTTCAGACCGGACGTTCGCGCCCACACAATCTGCGAACAATCGTCTACGGCGGCGGGCCGATGTACGTCGACAGTCTGAAGAAGGCGATGGCGGCTTTCGGTCCCATCTTCGTTCAGCTCTACGGTCAAGGCGAAGCGCCCATGACCATCACCGGCCTTCGCAGGGCCGATCACGTCGAAGCGGACGACGCGGTTCTCGGATCGGTCGGCTACGCCCGTTCGGGCGTGGACGTCGCGGTGTTGCGCGATGACGACACCCCTGCGGCGGTGGGCGAGATCGGCGAGATCGTCTGTCGCGGAGACGTTGTCATGGCCGGCTATTGGAACAATACGGAAGCCACGCGAAAGACCCTGCAGGACGGCTGGTTACGCACCGGCGATATGGGATCGTTCGACGAACGGGGCTTCCTCACGCTGCGGGACCGCTCCAAGGATGTGGTGATCAGCGGTGGAAGCAACATATATCCCCGCGAGGTCGAGGAGATCCTGCTCGAGCACCCCGGCGTTTACGAGGCGGGTGTCGTCGGGGCACCCGACGAGGAATGGGGCGAGGTCGTCGTCGCGTTCATCGTCGGGTCCGCATCGCCCGCGGAACTGGACGCTCACCTGCTCGAGCGCATCGCCCGGTTCAAACGGCCCAAGCGCTACGAGTACATCGACGAGCTGCCGAAGAACAGCTACGGAAAGGTGCTGAAACGCGACCTGCGTGACCGGCTGGGTCGGTAGCGCGAGACTATTCCTCGCGAGCAGACGCAAAGGTGCCCATTTCGTGCCAATTAAGGGCATGTTTGCGTCTGCTCGCCCGAGAACGGGATCTCCGTAGGATGGCGGGATGCGCGTCGTCATCGCCGGTGGGCACGGCAAGATCGCCCTGATCCTCGAACGACTGCTCGCCGACCGCGGGGACACGGCGATCGGCTTGATCAGGAACCCCGACCATGTCGCCGACCTCGAAGCCGCGGGCGCCGAGGCGGTGGTGGTGGACCTCGAGGAAGCCACCGTCGCCGACATCGCGGCACACGTGCGGGGTGCCGACGCGGTCGTGTTCGCGGCGGGTGCGGGGCCGGGCAGCGGCGCGGCGCGCAAGCAGACGGTCGACTGTGACGCCGCGATCCTGCTGGCCGACGCCGCCGAGGCGGCGGGTGTGAAGCGCTACGTGATGGTCTCGGCGATGGGTGCCGACGTCGAGGCGCCCGACGAGATCGGCGATCCGGTCTTCGTCGCGTACCTGCGCGCGAAAGGCCACGCGGACGACGTGATCCGCGCGCGTGATGCACTCCACGTCACTGTCGTGCGTCCCGGGCACTTGACGAACGACCCAGGTACGGGACGCGTGGAACTGTCCGATCAGACCGGCCGCGGCGACATCTCCCGTGCGGACGTCGCCGCCGTCCTGCTCGCAGTGCTGGACACTCCCGCGACCGCGGGTCGCACCTTCGAGCTGATCTCCGGAGACACTCCGATCGCCGACGCAATGTCGCGCTGAGAGCGCCGCCGCGGCTATATGTCCACGGCGCCGCCGTCAGGCTGACATTGTGGTCGGACTTTTCACCAGATCAGTCCGCGGATGACCGCCGCCTGGGGGATGTCCTCGACGCCGATCAGACCCGTGGGCGCATCGCACACCCAGTCGATGACGTTCACCACGCGCGCCGCGGTGGACACACATCCGGCTTCGGTGACATCGAGCACCGGATCGGACACGTGGGTGTTGAGCTCGACACGCGGCTCGCCCTCGACCACCACACGATGCACGCCGGGCTTACCGTCGGGCGGGAACTCCCAGTCCGGCGCGGAGGCCGCGGTGAGCCGGGTGATGTGTTCCATCGTGATCACCGGCTCGCCGTTGTACACACCCTCGACGGCGAACTTGACCGCGGCCATGCCACCGGGTTCCACGGTGCACAGCTTGCACTCGATCTTCTGATCGGTGTACCAGGGCTCGATCCGCTGTCGCACCTCGTCGAGTTCGATGCCCAGTTGGTCGGCGAGATTGCGAACCGGCCCGCCCCACATCGTGGTGAGCACGCCAGGCAGGAACAGCATCGGCTGTTCTTCATCCGCGGTCAGACCGAAACCCATTGACTTGCCAGTGAACTCGTAGTCGTCATAGTTGGCGTAGTCGAAGATCTCCTGCACCAGGATCGACTCAGCGCGCGTCACCAGGCTGAGCGCGCTGTGCACCTCGGTATCGCCCGAGTAGCCCGGGTCGATGCCGTTGACATACAGCGACGAGTTGCCCTGTGCGCACGCCTTCTCCAGCGGCCCGGTCAGCCAGTCATCGGCCTGGCTGGGCGTCACCAGCCACACCATCGACGAGCCGACGACGTTGATGCCCGCAGACAGAAGCTTGACCAGTTGCTCGACCGCCTCCATCGGCCGGGTCTCGGCCTGAGCGGTGTAGACGACGCAATCCGGGGCGAGCGCAATCAGCGCGTCCACGTCGTCGGTCGCGATGATGCCGGTCGGCTCGGTCAGGCCGCACAGCTCGGCGGCGTCCCGCCCGACCTTCTTCGGACTGGCCGCATGCACCCCGACCAGTTCGAGATCCGGTCGACCGATGATCGCCTTGAGTGAGTGCTGACCGACGTTGCCGGTGGAGAACTGCACAACTCGTCGCATCTGAAGTCCTCGCTCAGTAGTCGGGAATCGGCAACGGCGAGTTGTTGGAGTCGATGCCGCCGTCCACATGGAAGATAGCGTTCGTCGCGTAGCAGTCGCGGGTGGACAGATAAACGCACAATCGCCCGAGGTCAGCGACGTCGCCGAGCCGATGCAGTGGTGTGGACTCCTCCATCTTCTCGCGCGATCCGGGCATCATGTCGAGGCTGCCCTGCAACCCGTCGGTGGCGAAGGACCCCAGCGCAATCGCGTTCACCCGGATCTTGGGTGCGAGTTCTTGCGCCATCGCGCGGGTGAGCGCTTCCATTCCGCCTTTGGCGACGCAGTAGGCCGTCAGCGCGCGGATGCCGAACCGCGCTGACCCTGAGGAGATGTTCACGATGTTTCCGTGGCCGGCCTCGATCATGTGCGGCGCGCACAACTGGCTCATGATGAACGCCGAGGTGACACACCAGTCGAACGTGTGCCGGAAGTCTTCGTCGGTGATGTCGAGGAACCGCGCGTAGGTCGAGCCGCCGACGTTGTTGATCAGTATGTCGATGCGGCCGAACTGTTCCATGGTCGTGGCGACGACTCGCTCGCCGTCCGGTCGGCTGATGGCGTCCGCGACGAGTGCCAACCCCTTGCCGCCGGCCTGCTCGATGCCGTCGATCGTCGCGACGATGTCGGACTCCGTGCGTGCGGTCCCGACGACGGTCGCGCCGGCCTCGGCGAGGACTCTGGCAATGCCCTGGCCGACACCCTTTCCGGCGCCGGTGACGATCGCGACCTGCCCTTCCAAGTTGAACTGCTCCAGCGCCATGCCCGTCCTCTCCGTCGAGTGCTGCTCATCTAACGACTTTGGTTGACTGAAGTCAACAAGTCATCTCCGCGCGTGCCGCTGTACAGACGGTAGAGTCGGCGTATGTCAGTGGTAGACAAGCCCTCAGCGCGAGAGACCAAGCGTCTGCAGACCCGTGAGCGTTTGATGGGGGCGGCCATCGCCGAGTTCAAACGGGCAGGGATGGCAGAAGCCGACGTCGGCGCAATCGTCACTGCGGCCGGCGTTGCTCACGGCACCTTCTTCTTCCATTTCCCCACGAAGGAACACGTATTGCTCGAGCTCGAACAGCGCGAGGAAGAGCGCATCGCCAAGCAGCTGGCCCGTTCGACGGGTTCCAAGCAGGACCTGTCCTCGACCTTGGAGGAGGCCGTACGCCTCGTCATGGGTCTTGAACGCCGGCTTGGCGCGGTCTTGTTCAAAGACTTTTTGGCACTGCACTTTTCGCAGACCAGACCGGCCGATGAGAGTCGCCAACATCCGGTGATCGTGGAGGTCGCGCAGGAGATCGAACACGCGCAGAAGCAGGGGCGCGTCGATCGCGATGTGAACCCGATGAACAGCGCGGTGTTCTTCCTGCTGGGCCTGTACGCGTTGTTGACGACGACACACGACTGGCCGGGACAGAACGAGATGATCGACGACTACCTGACCCGGACGCTTCGCAGCATCGGGGTACGGTAGCCGATTGACTACCCGGATTCATTGACTATAGTCAGTCCGCATGAATCTGCCCACGCTGAACCTGGGCCGCAACCGTGACGCGAATCCGCGCACGAAACTCTCGGGGAGCAGCCTCGACGAGCACATGTCGGCATCCCAGGCCGCGCAGCGCCAGGCTGACAAGTGGCTCATCTCCGGCAGCCTGCTGATCGGCACCGCAGCGCTGGGGATCTTCGGCCTCCCGCTCTTTCTTCGGGGCGTGTGGCTGTTGCGCAAGGCGCAGCGCGACGGGCTGTCCGTCCGCCCGATGCTGGTGACCCTGCTCGGATATCTGGTCATCATCGACGCGGCGATCAACACGGTTGGCTGGGCGCTGGACCTGGTCGCCAACCATACGATCTTGGCCCGAATCCTGTTGAACGGCTGGGGTGCAATGTTCGACGCGGGCTACTTCTGGCACTACAACGAGCTGTGGATCGGCGGTGCCGCAGGTCCCGGCGAGAAGGCGATGGAAGTCGGGATGATCCTCACCGTCTTCACCATGCGGATCGCCGCGGCGATCGGCTTTCTGCAGATGAAGCGCTGGGGCCATCAGTGGATGATCATCACCTGCTGGATGGGCGTGCTCATCTGGTGCCTCTACGTGTTCAACATGACGATGTACGCCGACGTGCGCTATGCCGGGGTGATTTTTCCGGTCATCGGCTGGTGGCTGTACGACATCTTCTACATCACGCCATTCCTGGCGATCCCCTATCTGCATTCGGTCAACCGCGAGATCTTCTCCGACTAGTCCCGATGACTCAACTCATTGACTTTGGTCAGTAACTGAGTTAGAAATGGCGAACCATGACGCCTCAGGTCAAGCAGTCGGCGCGCGAGCTGCGCCGGCTACAGACGCGGGAACGCATACTCGGCGCAGCGATAGCCGAGTTCAAGCTCGCGGGTATGTCCGGCGCCGACGTGAACGCGATCGCCACGGCGGCAGGCGTCGCCCATGGCACCTTCTTCTTCCATTTTCCGAGCAAGGAACACGTCCTTCTCGAGCTGGAAAGCCGCGAAGAGGCCCGGATGGCGACCGACTTCGCACGGTTTCTGGACGGGACACATGACCTGGTCGCGGCGCTGAACAAAGCCGTGCACCTGGTGACCGGGCTGGAGCAGCGGCTCGGATCGCTGCTCTTCAAAGAGCTTCTTGCGCTGCACTTCTCGCCCACCCGGCCGACCAAGGACGAGTGGACCGACCACCCGATGATCGTCCTGCTCGTGCAGAAGATCGAGCGGGCACGCGGCGATGGCGTGGTGCACCCGGCCGTCGACGCGTTCTACAGCGCGGCCTTCTTTCTGCTCGGTGTGTACGGAGTACTCACGACAACGGGCAACGCCGGAGTCCGGGACACCATGCTCGCCAAGTTGATCGACACCGCTGTTCGAGGGCTGGAGGCCTGACGTGGATTGGATATGGGAAATACTTCGGTACGTCGCCGCGTGGGGCGGTACCGGTTTGATCATCTGGTTCTGGTACTGGATGTTCTCGAACCTCGGTACGTTCTAGCGGGTTTCGCCCTATGTCCGAGCTCTCCGATACGCACGCGCTCGCCGTGGAGCGCAGTTGCGCCGTCACGGCTGTCGCACTCAGCGGGCAGCGCCGCGAGGGGGTGCGCCTCGTGAGCGGACAACGGCGCGACTTCGGCCTGAGCTCGGCCTTGGACTTTATCCACGTCCCGTATCCCCCGCCGGTTCGCGGCTGGACTCGTAGAACACTGACATGCGGTGTAGCGCTTCAGTGTTCACCATCGAAGGATCGAGTCGTCGGCTACCGACTGAACGAACTGTCCGCGCGAGAACTGTCCGCACTCACGCTCGTCGAAGCGGGGGTTGCGCTGGGATGGATCGCCGAGAATTGGCCGGGACTGCTGCCTGACCTGCGCCGGCTGCTACCGGACCTCGACGTCGCCGCAAGCGATACCGAAGCCGCGGAGATGCTGGCGCGCGCGGTCACACTTGCCCGCACATCACAGTCGCTGCCGGTCGATCCGCTGCTCGGCATCCTGCCGAGGGGGTACACCGACCCGCAGGGGATGACGGACAAACTGCGCCGAACCTTCGGCCGGATGCCCTGGACCACAACGCAGAAGCGACTTCCTCGCCCATACTCGGTTCCGGTCGGCGGCGATGGCGGCGTACGCAATCCCAACCTGCCGCCGCCAAGCCGTCCTGAAGACAACGATCTGGACATCACGCCCGAACACCGCCCGGGGATCCCCTACCCGGAGTGGAACGCATGGACCGAGAGCTTCCTCGCCGACCACGTCGCAGTGCTCGAGCGCACACACGCCACCCAGCGGAGCCAACCGGCACCCGTCGGGGCGGATCTGCGGAAGTGGTTCTCCGAGCACACTCACCGGTCGATGCGCAGCCGACTGGAGGACGGGTCCGACCTCGACGTCGAACAGTACGTCAGCCACTACATCGACCTGACGACCGGTGAGGCGGTCGAGCCGCGAATCTTCCGCGACCTGCTGCCGAGCAGCCGAGACGTGACCACCGCTCTGCTGCTCGACGGAAGCTCGTCGCTCGGTGTCCACGGCGGCCGGATCTTCAAGCTCGAATTGGCCTGCGCCGACGCCCTTTCGCAGGCCATGACCCTCGCCAGGGAACGCCACGGCATCTTCGTCTTCACCGGAAACACCCGGCACCGCGTCGAGGTCACGTGCCTGAAGGACTTCGAGGACCGACGATTCGTGCCGCCGGGCGGCCTCGGGCTGGCCACGGGTGGGTACACCAGGCTCGGCGCACCGCTGCGCCATCTGACGAGCCGACTTCTCGCGCAGCCGTCGGAACGTCGTCTGCTCATCGTGATCGGCGACGGACTGATCTCCGACGAGGGTTACGAGGGCCGCTACGCCTGGGCCGACGCGGCGCATGCCGTCGAGGAGGCCAACGACGCCGGCGTCAGCATGTACTACGTCGGTGTCGGACCTACCAGGGTCGACCCCCTACCCGAAGTGTTCGGACCCCGCCGCTCCCAGCGCATTCGGCGCATCGAGGAGCTTCCGCAGGTACTCGCCCATGTGCACAGAGAGCTGGTGGCAGCGTGAACGACACCTATTACTCGAACGGCAACGAGGTGCAGCTGTTCGAGCAGGCGTACCGCCAGCACCTGCCGGTGATGCTGACCGGTCCGACCGGCTGCGGCAAGACGCGGCTCGTCGAGCACATGGGCCTGCTCCTGCGCCGTCCCGTCGTGACCATCAGCTGTCATGACGATCTGACCAGCTCCGATCTCGTCGGGCGCTTCATGGTCACCGGCGGCGACGTGGTGTGGACGGACGGCCCACTGACCCGCGCGGTCAAGGCCGGGGCCATCTGCTATCTAGACGAGGTCGTCGAGGCGCGCCACGACTCGCTGGCCATCCTGCATTCGCTGACCGATCACCGTCGCGCCCTCTACCTGGACCGCGCCGGCGAGGTCGTCAACGCTCCCAAGGACTTCATGCTCGTCTGCTCGTACAACCCCGCGTACCGGAGTTCGTTGAAGGAACTCAAACCGTCCTTCCGCCAACGCTTCGTCACACTGCCGATGCGCTACCTGCCGCCCGAGCGGGAGGCCGAGGTGATCGTGGCCGAGACGGGCATCGCCACCGCATCAGCGCTGCGACTCGTGAACTGCGCAACAGCGATCAGAACCGCCGACGAGGCATTTCACTTCGAACCCCCGTCGACGCGCGTGCTGGTCACCGCTGCGCAGTTGATCGCCGCAGGCGCAACCGAATTGGACGCTGCCCAAGCCTGCATCCTTGCACCGCTGTCGAGCGACGGCGCGATATCCGAAGGTCTACGCGAAGTCGCGGCGGCCAGCCTCTTGGAAGGAGTCGACTGATATGGACCAGAAGGAACGCAAGCGCAAGAGGGCACTGATCGTGCTGCAGATCGTCATCTACGGCTACCTGCTGGCGATGTTCGGGATCCAGCTCTACATGTCCTTCGCCCGCGGGTGGTGGGAGTTGTGAGCCTGGACGTGCGCACGGGCGGCACGGTCAGCCTCGAGGAGCACGACGAGCAATCGCGGCGAGCGCAACGCCGGGCGGACAAGTGGATGATCGTCGGCGCCGGCCTGATGGGTATGTGGGCGCCGGGGATTTTCGGGCTGCCCATCTTCCTGCGCGGAGTGTTTTTGCAGCGTCAGGCTGCCCGCGCGGGCCTGTCCATGCGGCCGATGATCGTCACGCTCATCGGATACCTCGTGCTGATCGACGGGATGCTGAACAGCCTCGGCTGGGCGCTTGATCTCGTCGCCAACCACACGTTGATCAACCGTGTGCTGATGGTCGGCTGGGGCGCGATGTTCGATGCCGGCTACTTCTGGCACTACAACGAGTTCTGGGTCGGCGGCGCGGCAGGGCCCGGTGAGAAATCCATGGTGTTCGGGATGATCCTGACGGTCTTCGCGATGCGGTGCGCCGCGGCGATCGGGTTCTTGCAGATGAAGCGCTGGGGCCACCAGTGGATGATCATCACGTGCTGGATGGGCGTGCTCATCTGGTGCCTCTACGTGTTCAACATGACGATGTATGCCGACGTCCGCTTCGCGGGTGTGGTTTTCCCCGTCATCGGTTGGTGGCTCTACGACATCTTCTACATCACGCCGTTCCTGGCGATCCCCTACCTGCACACGGTCAACCGCGAAATCTTCTCCGACTGAATCGGTTTAAGGAGCAACACTGTGACGACCACACCTGAAGCCAGCGAGAAGGCACCGGCCGAGGAACTCCCTCCCGGAACCACGCCCTACTACGCGAACATGCACAAGTGGATCAAACGAGCGGTGCTGGTGTGCCTCGTCGCTCTGGTCATCGAGGGCGCATTCACGCTGCCGTTCATGGCGGTGTACTACGGCTACCCGACGCTGAGTCTCACCGAGATCTGCAGCGAGCTGCTGAAGGTGCGGTACTCGGATGACACCCTGGAATGCAAGGTCCCCTATCCGCCGCTCGGTCCGCCCGAAGGCGCGGAGGGCAAGGACACCGCCGAGGACGAATGGGGCATTCAACCGGTGCCCGGGTACAACCGAATCGGGTTCCGCGAGTTGGTGCGTATCCACGACGAACGAGAGGCGCGCCAAGCCGCCGAGCAACAGGGGACACCGTCTCCGTGACCAAATCGCTGGAGGACCACGCGGACAACTGGGACCTTCGACATGAGGATTTCCAGGACAACGACTTTCTCTACGACGTCTACGAGGTGATGCGCCGCAACTCACCCTTCGCGCATACCGATACGCCGTTTCTGAGCGCGACACCCGGCGGTGCCTGGGTCGCGGTCCGCTACGAGGACTGCTACAAGATTCTGCAGGACTGGGAGCATTTCTCGTCCAATCCGACGCCCGAGGCATCCGAGCGGCTCGCCGGCGATCTCGTCATCACGCTGGATCCGCCTCGGCAGCAGCAGTTCCGCAAGGTGCTCAACCCGTACTTCTCGCCGGCGCGGATGAAGGCGCTCACACCCCAGATCCGCGACGAAACCGACCAGCTCATAGACAATTTCATCGAAGAGGGCCGCGGAGACCTCGCGCAGGTTGCGTGGCGCCAGCCTGGGATCGTGTTCTTCAAGTACCTGTTCGGCTTGCCCATCGACGACGTACCGCTGTGTATCGACCTGACCGACGCCGGGTTGAACGGCGACACCGAGGAAGCACGCGGGGCCGCGTGGGGCGGGCTGTACCAGCACCTCCACGACGCCATCACCGCACGGACTACCCAACCCCCGAAGGACGACATGATCGACGTCCTTCTCAACGCCGAGATCGACGGCGAAAAGCTGCAGTTCGGCGACATCGTCGGTAACGCAATGCTCTTGGTGCAGGCAGGTCTGGAAACCACGGCAAGCGCGATGTCGTCCGCTTTTCACTATCTTGCGACGCACGCCGACGAGCGTGACCGTCTCATCTTCGACCCCGACCTGCGGCCGCGGGCCATCGAGGAGTTCCTTCGCTACTCGGGATCGATACACGGAATTCCGCGTACGGTCACCAAGCACGTCGAATTGAACGGGCATAGGTTCTGCCCCGGTGAATCCGTCATCGTCAACTACGCATCCGCGAACCGCGATGCCGAACAGTTTCCCGATCCGGACCGCTGTCTTTTTGACCGCAAGTTGAACCGCCACCTTGGATTCGGCGCCGGCGTCCATCGGTGCCTCGGCTCCAACCTGGCACGTCTGGAGTTCGGAATCGGCGTCGAGCAGGTGCTGTCACGGATGCCCGACTACAGTCTCGCGCCGGACGAGGATGCGGTGTTCCACGGCAACTCGGTCACCCGGGGCTTCCGGTCGATCCCAGTGACTTTCACGCCCGGTGAGAAGTCGCGATGACCTATCGCGTCGTCCAATGGACGACGGGCAACGTCGGCGTGAAATCGGTCCACGCGATCGTCGAGAACTCACAGCTCGAATTGGTCGGATGCTACGCATGGTCACCTGACAAGGTCGGCAAAGATGTCGGCGAACTCTGCGGTATCGAACCACTTGGTATAGCCGCTACCGACGACGTCGACGCCTTGCTCGCACTGAAGCCGGATTGCGTTGTCTACAACCAGATGTTCGCCGACGTCGAACACTTGGTTCGCATTCTCGAAGCGGGCATCAACGTCGTGACCACGTCGGAGTTCATCACCGGCCATCGGCTCGGCGACGGGCGTGATCGTGTTGCGAAGGCGTGTGAGGCCGGCAAGTCGACGATCTTCGGCAGCGGACTGAATCCCGGCTTCATCCAACTCTTCGCGATCGTTTCGGCAGGGCTGTCGGACCGCGTCGATCGGGTGTACATCGAGGAGTCCTTCGACACCACGATCTACAACTCTCCGGAGACCGAGAAGATCATGGGCTTCGGATACCCGATCGACTATCCGGATCTGCACGCAGTGACCGAGCAGGGGTCTTCGATATTCCGTGAAGCGGTCATGCTCGTCGCCGACGCACTCGGAGTCGAACTCGACGACATCCGTTGCGAGGCCAAGTACGCGCAGGCCACGGAGGATGTCAACCTTCCCGGTGACTGGGTCATCGCCAAGGGCTGCGTGGCGGGAATCGACGTGAGCTGGAAAGGCTATGTCGGTGATCGCGACGTCGTCGAGGTACGCGCGGTGTGGACCAAAGGCCAGACACTGGATCCCTTGTGGGGGATGGGCTTCGGCTACAACATCAGGGTCGAGGGACGACCGACGATCAAGACGACCCTCGCATTCGAGCCGCCGCCCGACTTCGTGGCGGAGACGATCGAGGAGTACATCCTGCTCGGCCTGACCATCACCGCCGTTCCGGCGATCACCGCGATACCCGCCGTCGTCGCGGCCCCTCCCGGCATCGCGACGTACAACGACCTACCACTTCTATTGCCCCGAGGTGTCATCAATGCCTGAAAAGACCTATCGAGTCATTCAGTGGATGACGGGCGACGTCGGGCAGGTCGGGGTCCGGCACTTCGCCGACAACCCCACGTTCGACCTCGTCGCTGTTCTCGTGCACAACACGGACAAGGTCGGCAAGGACGCAGGCGAGATCGTCGGCATCGCGCCGACCGGCGTCATCGCGACCGATGGCATCGAGTCGGTCATCGCCATGGACGCCGACTGTGTCTTCTACACGCCGATCATCATGGACACCGACACCGTGTGCAGGCTCCTGCGCTCCGGCAAAAACGTCGTGACCACAAGCGGCTTCTTTTACCCGTCACCAGATTTCGCCGCGGACGGCGAGAAGATCCGCGCCGCGTGCGAAGAGGGCGGAACGTCGTTTCACGGCGGCGGCATCCACCCGGGCTACGCGGGGGACATACTCCCGATCACGCTCGCGCGGGTGATGAACAGAGTCGACCAGATTCGCGTCGAGGAGGTGGTCAACGTTCTCACCGACGCACCGCTCGACCACATCGACTGGATGGGCTTCGGCAAGGACAGGGACAGATTCCTCTCTGAACCAACGATTCTCGGCCTCGGCCTGCCGTTCTTCGCCCAGTCGATGTACATGATCGCCGACGGGCTTGGCGTGACCATCGAGAAGGTGACCGCCGCGGATGTGGCGGCCGCCGTGGCGGCCGAGGACATCCCCCATCCGTTGGGTTCGATACCGCGCGGCACCGTCGCCGCGCAACGCCACGAATGGACGGCCTGGGTGGACGGCACGCCGCTCATCGTCTTCGAGGCGCTCTACACGACCACCACGTCGGACAAGATCGAGCCGGCATGGGAGTTCGGGAAAACGCGCTACCGCATCGAGATTCAGGGTGACCCGCCGACCGAACTCATCCTCCAAGGCGTCGACCAACCCGACGGCACCATGCACCATCCGGGCTATGACTGGACCGCGATGGGGGCTGTCAACGCGATACCCGACGTCTGCGACGCCAAGCCCGGGTGGGTGCACCATTTCGACCTCGGGCTGATCCGGCCACGGGGCCTGGTCCGCAGATGACCGCACCGCGGCTTCATCACGTCGTCTTCGCCGTCTCGGCGGAGCGACACAAGAAGGTCGCGCAGATGTTCACCGACCTCGGCTTCCACCTGCAATCGGCCGAACTGGCCGAACTCGGCGTCACCGTCAGCCTGGACTGGGACCGGGGAATCGAGCTCATCAGCCCCACTCCGGGAGCAACGGCTGACGTGGCGGCGTCTGTGCAGGCGTTTCTCGACAGTAAGGGCGACGGCATCTACACCGTCGTGCTGCAGGTGCCAGGCGCCGCAGACGCCGAGGCCGTCGCCGAGCGGTACGGGGCGGCGATCCGTTTCCGGCAGAAGCTGGAGGGCGGCGGCACACACCTGGAGGAGATCGACCTCTCGGTACTCGATTTGCCGCTGACCCTGCTGGACACGAACATCCCATGACCGTCGACGCCGCCAAACCCAGTGTCTTCGAGGCGGATCTGCCCGTCCTGGAGTACGACGTCACCGATACCCCTCAGGAAATCCATCCACAGTTTCGGGCCGCGCAGCAAGCGGCACCCATCGCACTCGGTCCGATCGGCCCGGAAGTGCTGTCGTACGAACTGGCCAGGGCCGTGCTGCGTGACCCCCGGTTCGTCGTGCCCAAGGGCATTCACCTCTCGGCGCACGGGATAACATCGGGACCGTTGTGGGACAGGGTCACTCGCAGCATCCTGAACATGGAGGGCGATGAGCACCGTCGGCTGCGCAGTCTGGTGTCGCGAGCCTTCACCCCACGCGCGACAGCGCGGATGCACGACACGATTCACACGGTGGTCAACGAGCTCATCGATGGCGTTGCCGATTCAGGCCGCTGTGAGTTCGTCGCGGACATCGCGCGTCCGTATCCGATCCCGGTCATCTGCGCGCTGCTCGGCGCCCCGCGCGAGGACTGGCGACAGTTCTCGCGATGGGCCGACGACATCTTCAAGATCGTCAGCTTCGACTGCAATCTCGCCGAGGAAGAGCCTGTGGTCCTCAAGGCGTGGGCCGCGTTCGACGACTACATCGACGCGATGGTGGTGGCCAGACGGCAGAGCCTGACCGACGATCTGCTCTCGGAGCTGATTCGGATCGAGGATGCCGGCGACCGCCTCGACACCGGCGAATTGCGAATGCTGGCGTTCAGCATTTTGGTAGCGGGCACCGATACCACCCGCAGCCAGCTCGCCGCGTCCATGCAGGTGCTCTGCGACCACCCCGAGCAATGGGCGCTGCTGAGAGACCGGCCGGAGCTGGCGATGCGTGCCGTCGAGGAGACGATGCGCCATTCGCCGTCGATGTGCAGCACGGTGCGCAGCGTCACCGAGGACGTCACGATCGGCGACTACACCTTCCCTGCGGACTCGTTCATTATCGTCAATACCTATGCGGCCAACCGTGATAGCGAGATCTACGACGACCCGGAACGCTTCGACATCACCCGCGACGAGCCGCCACCGATCCTGACCTTCGGCGGAGGCGTGCACTATTGCCTCGGCGCCAACCTCGCGCGGCTGGAACTCGCAGAGGCGCTGACGATCCTCGCCCAACGTCTGTCCAACCCGCGCCGAACCGAATGGGTGCCCTGGAAGCCACTGCTCGGTCTCAGCGGACCGACAAGTCTGCAGATAGAGTTCGACTGATGTCCTACAAGATCGACCCGGACGTGCTGGGCAAGGTGGCCAAGCAGGTGGTCGGCCTGCCGTTGGAGAACGGCGAGCTGATCACCCGCGCCATCGAAGCACTGGCCGACGAGTATCCCGATCTCATCGACCGTACGCCGGGACGCTGGGTGGGCAGCAAGGCCGGGGGCATCCTCGGCAAGGTGCGGTTCCTCTACTTCAGTCCTCGCGAGTACATCGTCATCTTCGGTTCACCCTCTGGCACCCAGGGCTTTTCGGGTCGGTACAAGCACGTGGACGTGCACAAGTTCCTGATCGCCGGCCAAATCGACTGGTATGACGTGGAATCGGACGATCTTTTCGCGTCGACCCTGTTGCCCGGCGAACATGCGCACATGGTGCGGGGGCAGGCCCGCGGGATGACCATCCATCCCGGCTCGTGGCACATCGAGTACGGTCGCGGCGCGGTCGCCACCACGCTGCCGTTCGCGATGGTGGACACGCTGCTGGTGTCGCTGGAACTGGAATCGGTGCGGCGTTCGACAGTCGAGTTCGCCAAGCTGGTTCGTCGTCAGCTTCGCCGCTAGGTCGCTCCTCTTCACGAGCAGGGAAATCAGGCCCGGGACCGTTCGCAGAACCGCAACTGATTGCCGAACGGATCGGTGATGTCCACGGTCAGCCCCCACGGCTCGTCTTCGAGGCCGGGCTTCGCGAATCGGTAATCACGCGAGGCGATCTCGGCGTGGAAGTCCCGAATGCCGTGCATCGGGACGAAGACGACGCTGCCCGGCGTTCCGTCTCCATGATGCTCGGATAAATGGATGATCAGCTCTGACCGGCTGATCTGTGCGTAACGCGGAAAGTCCGGCCCGAACCGATGCTCCCAGTCGGTGCTGAAGCCCAAGTAGGCAAGATAGAAATCCTCGGCTTTGGCCCGGTCGAAGATCCGAAGGACTGGGACAGCACGCTCGAAATGCATGAAATTCAGGCCGGGGCGAACACGGTTTTGAAGCGGGCCAACGATTCTCGGAAATCGCTCTTCAGCGCACTTGCCACGACCATGCCGATGGGCCCGAACAGAGCGGGTCCGCCGAGATGTACGTCGAACGTGACGGACGCACCCTCCTTGACCTTCTTGGAGGACTTCACCTTGCCGATGAGTTTGACCTTCACGCCGCCCTCGCCCTTGCCGTCCAGCGTGATGGTCTCGGGCGGCCTGAAGTGCACGATGGCCCACCTCATCTTGACCGGCATTCCCTTGACTTCCACGATCGACTCGAGGACCGTGCCCTTGTCCAGGGTGTCAGGCAGCTTGCTGCGCCAGACCTTGTGGATGCTCAACCACTCTTTGTAGCGCGAGAGGTCAGACGCACACTCCCACGCCGCCTCCGGCGGTAAAGGGACGTCGACGGAGACGGAAAGTTTGGCCATAGGTGTTAGGAGGTGGGCGGCGCCGTCGGGGGCTGCTGCGGCGGGGTCCCGGGTGGCGGTGCAGGCGTCGGAGCCTGCCCCGACTGCTGCGCCGGAGGGACGGGCGCCTGGTTGGCGTTGGCGTCAACCGCCTTCTTGGCGGCGTCCTGCACCTTGTTGACATGCTGGGCGTATTTGCCCTGCGTCTTCTTGTCGACCAGATCCCCCGCCTTGTCAATCGCCATGTCCACCTTGTCGGAATTTTTCGCGACCAGGCCCTTCAGCTTGTCAAGGAATGCCATGACTTCACCCTACTCGGGCTCAATCCGCCCGCCACAGCCTGCGACGTTCTCCCAGTACGGCCCCCTGCACCCACCAGATGACCTCGATCGCCGCGGCCCCGATGAGGCCGATGACCAGCGCCACCGACGTGGTCTTGAGGTTCGACGGGTCGAGCATGAAGGCCTTACGTGCCAGCGGGATAGAGAAGATCACCACGTACGCCAGGCCGGATACCGCCACCAACGCCACCCGCCACCACTGGTAAGGCCGCGCGACAACCGCGAGCACCCAGACTCCCGTCACCAGCAGCGTGATCAGCGCCGCCGTCGACGCCTGCATCTGCTCAACCGGTGTGGCCGCGCGCCCCTGGTAAGCCACCAGGTACGAGGTGAACGTCGCGATCCCCACCACCAGGCCCGAAGGGAGCGCCGCCGTCATCACGCGTCGCACGAATCCCGTGTGCGCCCTCTCGTTGTTCGGCGCGAGTGACAGTACGAACGCTGGAATGCCGATGGTGAACCACGCCGCGATCGTCACGTGGATGGGCTGGAACGGGAACAGCAGCGGATCGGTGCCGAACAGTTTCGACGACAGCCCACCGAGGCCCACGAGAATCGCCAACAGCACCGAGTACACGGTCTTGGTGAGGAACAGGTTCGAGACGCGCTCGATGTTGCCTATCACCCGGCGGCCCTCGCCGACGACATACGGCAGCGTCGCGAACTTGTTGTCCAACAACACGATCTGGGCGACCGCTCGCGACGCCGAACTGCCCGAGCCCATCGCCACGCCGATGTCGGCGTCCTTGAGGGCGAGCACGTCGTTGACTCCGTCGCCCGTCATCGCGACCGTGTGCCCACGTGACTGCAGCGCGTGCACCATGGCCCGCTTCTGATCGGGCCGAACGCGGCCGAACGTGGTGTATTGCTCGAGGGTGTCGGCCAACTGGTCGGGTGCGTCGGGCAGTTGGCGCGCATCCATCGTCTCGCCCTCGAGGCCGAGCGAGCCGGCCACCGCGCCGACCGACACGGCGTTGTCGCCCGAGATCACCTTGATCGAAACCTTCTGTTCCGCAAAGTAGTCCAGGGTGTCGCGGGCGTCCGGTCGCACTCGCTGTTCGAGGACCACCAACGCAGCCGGGGTAACGCAGCCGGGGGCATCAACGTGATCGACGGGGACATCGCAGGAGCCCAGTAGGAGCACCCGTAAACCCTGAGCGCCGATCTCCTCCGCCTCCTGGGCGATTTGAGAGCCAGGCTCGAGCAGCACGTCGGGAGCACCGATCACCCAGTTGCCGTGCTCGCCGTACGACGCGCCACTCCACTTGGTGGCGGATTTGAACGGCGCGATCGCCGACGACTGCCAGCCGGGCGGCATCTTGTAGGCCTCGCCGATGGCCGCCATGCTGGCGTTCGGGCGGGCGTCGTCGGCGGCGAGTTGAGCCAAAATGTCGGCGACGGTCCCCGGCTGACGCGTGGGCCCCCGCTGGTCGAGCTTCTTGACATCCGATACCCGCATACCGTTTTCGGTGAGCGTGCCGGTCTTGTCGGCGCACACGACGTCGACGCGGGCCAGCCCCTCGATGGCCGGTAGTTCGTTGACCAGACACTGCCTGCGGCCCAACCGGACGACGCCGACGGCGAACGCGATCGACGTCATCAGGACGAGACCTTCGGGCACCATCGGCACCAGCGCGCCGACCATGCGCAGCACCGCCTCGCGCCAATCCGCGTTGGTGGTGAACAGCTGCGTGTAGATGATCAGGAGGCCGGCAGGGACCAACAGATAGGTGATGAACTGCAGAATCTTGTTGATGCCGCTGCGCAGCTCGGAGTTCACCAGCGTGAACTTGCTTGCCTCGTCGGCGAGTTTGGCCGCGTACGCTTCGCGGCCGACCTTGGTGGCCCGGTAGGCGCCGCTGCCCGCGACGACGAAGCTGCCCGACATCACCGTGTCGCCTGTGTCCTTCGCGATCGGGTCGGCCTCACCGGTGAGCAGGGATTCGTCCACCTCGAGGTTGGCGTCTTCGACGACCTCACCGTCGACGACGATCTGGTCGCCAGGTCCCAATTCGATGATGTCGTCGAGCACGACTTCGGACGGGAGCACAGCCTGGGTGCCGGATTGCCTGCGCACCAACGGTTTCGCCTGACCGACTATGGCCAGCTTGTCGAGCGTCTTTTTGGCCCGCAACTCCTGGATGATGCCGATGGCGCTGTTGGCGATGATCAGGAGTCCGAACGCACCGTTTATCACCGAACCGGTGGACAGCACGATGATCAGCAGCACACCCAGAATGGCGTTGATGCGGGTGAGGACATTGGCCCGCACGATTTCGGAGACGCTGCGCGCCGCACGGGTCGGTACATCGTTGGTCTTGCCTTCGGAGACACGCTGTGCCACTTCGGCATCGGTAAGACCTGCTGTCTGAAGTCTCGGGGCGGTGGTCACCTTGTAAACGTCCCCTTACCGAACTCGTCGTAATATTCGAGCGTCAGCTTGTTCCCATCGAACGTGGCTTTCGAAATCGTTCCCGGCGGTGCGTTCTCGGTGACGAACTCGAAGGTGAACACGTTGCTATCCCAATGATCCAGCGGGACGTTCAGTTTCGTGCCGAGCGACAGCATCAGCCCGCCGTCCTTCTCGGTGACTCTGGCCGGACCCCAGAAATCGTTGTTGTAGGTGCCGACGTACGACGCCAACGCCGCAGCGGGCGAAGGATTCGGTGGTGGCTGCTTACCGACGAGAGATCCCACAGGCTTCTCCATTTCGGCGAAAACGGCACGGTACAACTCCCACCAGTCCTCACGAACCTCGCCGAACTGCACCAGATCCGCGAATTGCGCAGTGAGCGCTTCCGCCACGCCCGAGGGGGTGGCATTGGTCAGCGCGACGATGGCGATGTCGGCCGACGGCAGGATGACGAAGTTGGTGCCCGCGCCGAGTTCGAAGGCACCGGAGTGGCTCAGACTGGTGCGCGCAGCCGACGTCGTCCCGACGTTGAAGCCGTAGCCATAGAAGCCGGACCGCATCGCGGGTTCGGACGGCGGGCTCGACAGGATCTGCGGTGTGAGGGCAGGCAACAACGCGTCGGCGCCGACGATCTGCTTGTCGTCGTGCTTTCCGTTCGCGAGAACCATCGCGAGCCAACGCGTCATGTCGTTGACCGACGAACTGACACCACCCGCGGGCGCCTGTGGGTCCGCGTCGCGCACGTAGAGTGGCTCGTATTTTCCGTCGACGTGGATGTGGCCGATGGCGCGGTCGGCCCGCGACTCGTAGTCGGCGAAACGGTAGCTCGTCGACGGCATTCCGAGCGGGTCGAACAACACATCGTCGGCCAGCACGTCCCACGGCTTGCCTGCGCTCGCGGCGACCGCTTCGGCGCCGGTGGTGTAGCCGTAATTGGTGTAGGCGTACGAGATTCGGAACGGATCGAGCGGAAAGTCCCGCAGATGCTCCAGCACATAACGGCGGTCGTGCCCAAGGTCCTCGAGCATGTCGCCCGCGTGGTCGGGAAGTCCTGACCGGTGCGACAACATGTCGCCGACGGTGACCATCTTCGTGACGACGGGGTCGGACAACGCGAACCACGGCAGCTTGGAAACGACCGGGGTGTCCCACCCGATCGCATTCACACCGACCTGGTGGGCGACCACCGTCGAGGTGAGCGGTTTGGACAACGACGCCAGCTGAAACACCGTGTCCACGTCGATCTTCTCACCGGTCTTGACGTCCTTCACGCCGAAACCTTTCGCGTACACGGTTTTCCCTCGGTGTACGACTGCGACCGCCATACCGGGGATGCCCGACTTGGACATCAGGTCCTCGGCGATTCCGTCGAGTTTGGCGACGGCTTTGTCGACGGCGTTCTCGGGCAGCGGCATCGCGGGCACGAGCGGTGGCGGCACGTCGGCCTGGGTCGGCGTAGACGGCGGCGCCTGTTCGGCGGGCTTGTCCGCGGTGCAACCGGGTACCACGGCGATCAAACCCACGACGGCCAGCCTGGCCAGTGCATTCATGCGTGCACCGTATCCCGTCGGCACGCTCTAGAGCAGCCACCACGGGTCGTTAGCCAGCGCCTCGTCGGGCTGCACCCGCTGCCCGGGCTTGGGGACCGCGAGCAGGACCTTGTCGGCCTCGGCGGCCTGGACCAACCGCTCCACCGGCTCAGACCACGGATGCGGTGCGAGCCTGAACGTCGCCCAGTGGATCGGAACCAGCAACCCCGCATCGGTGACATCGCGATGGGCACGAACCGCGTCCTCAGGATTCATGTGTATGTCGGGCCAGCCCTGGTGGTACGCCCCCACCGGCATCAAGCTCAGATCGAACGGTCCGTACTCGGCGCCGGTGTCGGCGAAGCTCTTCGAATAGCCGGTGTCGCCGCCGAAGAAGGCGCGGTGGCTGGGTCCGATGAGCGCCCACGACGACCACAGGGTGGTGTTTCTGGTGAGAAATCGCCCGGAGAAATGCCGAGCGGGGGTGCACACCAGGGTGAGGTCGCCAAGCCGAGCGCTCTCGTTCCAGTCGAGCTCGACGATCCGGTCGGCCGGGATGTGCCAGTTCCGGAGGTGCGCGCCGATGCCCAGCGGGACGAAGAACTTGGCCCGTTGCGTGCGCGCCAACTGTTTGACGGTGTCGATGTCGAGGTGGTCGTAATGGTCGTGGCTGATGATGACCGCATCGATCGCCGGCATCGCCTCCAGCGGCGCGGGAACGGGATGCAGGCGCCGCGGACCGAGCGTCTTCGACGGCGAGCAACGGTCACTCCACACAGGGTCTGCCAGCACGCGGTAGCCGTCGATCTCGATGACCGCCGACGAATGGCCGTACCAGGTGACGGCGAGATCGCCCGCCGCCAGGCTCGGGTCTGGTGTGACAAGCGGGACAGGTCCGGACGGCTGCTGGCGCGAGCTATTGCCGATGACCTCGCGGACCAGCAGGAACTGCTCCTGACGGGTCAGGCTTGCAGCGCTCGCCGGCTCCAGGTTGACGAACGCGCCGTCCTTGTAGTTCGGGGACCGCTTCGCGATGCCGTCGATCTCGACCGGCGACGCACCCAGCGCCGATGGGGCGCCCTGAAGCGCGCGCAACGCCCAGCCACCGGCCAACAGCGATGCCGTTCCGAAGCCGATACGCAGGGCAGACCCGATCATCAGGCCCCCTGGAACCTCGGCGGCCGCTTTTCGATGCGCGCCACCTGCGCCTCGATGACGTCCTGACTTGCCCAAGCCCGATCGAAGAGCTCGGTGTGCTCGGGCCACGGGTCTTCGTAAGCGCCATCGTCGTTGAGCACCCGCTTGGCGTGCTGCAAGGCCAGCGGTGCGTAGCCGGCGAGTTCGGCGGCCCACGCCTGGGCGTCGGCCAGCGTACCGATGCGGTTAGCCATTCCGGTGTGCAGTGCGGCCTCGGCGGTCAGCCGTTCCGCGCCGAGCAGCATCCCTCTCGCCCGGCCCGCGCCGACCAGCGATGTCAGCCGCCGTATGCTCCAGTTGTCAAGCGCGAGGCCATATTTCGCGACCGGAAACTGAAAATAGGCCTCGGGCGCGACGACCCGCAGATCGCAGATCATCGCGAGAATCACGCCGGCTCCGATCGTCGGCCCGTTGATTGCGCCGATGACCGGGACCGGGGCCTTGTCGATCGCGATGTTCAGCGCTTTGGCCTTGTCGGGTAGCTCCTCGGCAACCCCCGCCGCGTCCGAGAGGTCAGCGCCCGAGCTGAACACATGGCCCTGGCCGGTCAACACGATCGCCCGGACGTCTTCGCTTGCGGCCTTCTCGACCGCTTCACGCAGTCCGTCGACGAGCGCGCCGTTCAGCGCGTTGCGACGGTCGGCACGCTGCATTTCCAGCGTCATCACGTCGCCGTCGCGGGTCACACCAATCATGGCGCCACCCTATCGGGAGAACCTTGGTCAAGCCTTGGCGGTGCAGGCCTCGATCAACGCCTCCGGCTCGGTGACGCTGACCCACAGCGTGCTCAAGTTGACCGGTACTCCAAGGACATGTGCCGTCGTCGCAGGATCGATGGTCAGCTCGACGATGCCTTTCGACGAGCCGTTGACCAACCAGCGGCCACGCCACCCGTGTGCGCCCCAGGAATAGACGCGGTCGTGATTCTCTTCGGCCTTCGTGATCGACGAGAGAGGCACCGCGGTGCGGAAGCCCCAGCCGAACTTGACGTGCAGGGTGTCGTCCTCGATGCGGACCTTACTCTGCTTCGGTCCCATACCGAGCGGCACCGAGAATGGAAGAAACCAACGCTCGTAGCGAAGCTCCGTGGCCATAGGAACAGAGTAGTCGCGATAGCCTGTCGCGAATGAGCCGCATTGGCGCCCTTGAGCTGCGCGATGCCGTGCTGGATGCGGACTCCTTCCGTAGCTGGGACACGACGCCGGCAGCCGTCGACGCCGGCGAAGAATACCGGCGCGAATTGGCCGCCGCTGCGGAGAAAACCGGCCTCGACGAGGCGGTGCTGACCGGTGAAGGCACTGTCTTCGGGCGGCGGGTGGCCCTGCTGGCCTGCGAGTTCGATTTCCTGGCAGGTTCGATCGGGGTCGCGGCAGCCGAGCGGATCACCACCGCGGTGGCTCGGGCGACGGCGGAGCGGCTGCCGTTGGTCGCCTCGCCGAGCTCCGGCGGCACCCGAATGCAGGAAGGCACGGTCGCGTTCCTGCAGATGGTCAAGATCACGGCGGCCGTCGAGCTGCACAAGCGGGCACATCTGCCCTATCTGGTGTATCTGCGCCATCCGACGACCGGCGGGGTGTTCGCGTCGTGGGGTTCACTCGGTCACCTCACCGCCGCCGAACCGGGCGCCCTCATCGGATTCCTCGGCCCGCGGGTGTATGAACACCTCTACGGCGAACCCTTTCCCGCGAACGTTCAGACCGCCGAGAACCTGGAACGCCACGGCGTCATCGACGGTGTGGTTCCGCTGGAAGCGGTGCGCTCGACCCTCGACCGAACGCTGAAGGTCGTCGCCGACGCGCCCGAGTCTCCGCCGCCACTGCCCGACGCCGCCCGGATACCCGACGTGCCGGCCTGGGTGTCGGTGACGGCGTCGCGGCGGCCGGATCGTCCCGGCGTGGGGTATCTACTGCGGCACGGGACGTCCGAACGTGTGCTGCTGTCCGGCACCGGTCGCGGCGAAGACGCCACCACTCTGCTGGCGTTGGCCAGGTTCGGCGGCCAGCCCGCCGTGGTGCTGGGCCAGCAGCGTGTGCTCGGCGGGATGGTCGGCCCTGCGGCACTGCGCGAGGCCCGACGGGGAATGGCACTGGCCGCGGGACTGCGGCTGCCTCTTGTGCTCGTGATCGACACTGCGGGGCCGGCGCTGACCGTCGAGGCCGAGCAGGACGGCCTGGCCGGTGAGATCGCAAGGTGCCTGGCCGATCTCGTCACGCTGGACACGCCGACGGTGTCGGTCCTGCTCGGCCAGGGCAGCGGCGGGCCCGCCCTGGCGATGGTGCCCGCCGATCGAGTGCTGGCCGCGTTGCACGGCTGGCTGGCTCCATTGCCGCCGGAAGGGGCGAGTGCGATCGTGTTCCGCGACACCGACCATGCCCCGGAACTGGCTGCAGCGCAGGGCATCCGGTCTTCCGACTTGTTGCGCAGCGGAATCGTCGACGCGATCGTGCCCGAACGCCCCGACGCGGCCGACGAGCCGCTGGCGTTCACGCAACGGCTGTCGGCCACCATCGCCAACGAACTGCACGCGTTGCGCTCTGTACCCGACGCCGAGCGGCTGACCGCCAGGCTGGCGCGCTATCGGCGAATCGGGCTCTAGAGGCGCTGCGCGAACGTGGTGCGGGTTTCGCTCCTGATCGTTGTGCGGCGCCGACATCGGGCAGTTGCAGCATCATCGGACGTGGCATTCTGGGGAATGTGGAAGCTCTGCTCCATTTCGCCGGGAACTTCTGGTGGCTGATCTTTCCGCTGGGCGGCGTGATCGGCGGTGCCCTGCGGGCAGTGCAGGCCGCCAATGAGCGTCGCGCGCAGCGGCGGCTCGAGCGTTACCGGATCAAACAACAGACCAAGGTCGCGCTCGCCGAGGCGTCGGGCCGGGCTCGCACCAACGAGGCCGCGAACCGTAGAGAGATGTCGAAAGTGCTGGCCCGTCACGACAACACCGATGCACGCTGGCTGGAGTACGAAATCGACATCGCCAAGCTGTTGGACTTTCCACTGATGACCGATATGCGCGACCCGTTGACCATCGCCTTCCACAAGGCGCGCAGCCGCGCCGATCTGTTGCGCCCGGACAGCGTCGACGAGATCCTGGACGACCGCGGCGCGCAGTTGGAATATCGCGATGCGGTCCATGAGTACGTCGCCGCCTTCGACGTGGCGGAGACCGAAGCGACCCGGCGGCGCCGCAGTGATTTCTCGGCCGAAGCGCAGGAACGCCTCGAACGCGCGCAGCACCTGCTGCGGCTGGCGACAGACCGAGGAGCCACCAACGCGGAGCGCAGTGCCGCCTACGCCCGCGCTCAGAAGGAGTTGGAAGGACTCGTCGTGCTGCCTGCTGTCACCCGCGCCAGCATCGAACGGACGATCGGCGGCGAGATCGAGGCCTGACCGCCGAGGTTCAGGCGATCGCCAGGGCCGCGAGCATCGCCCCACAGGTGACGAGATCGAGGGGCAACCGCAGCAGGCTGCGCCGCGTCCATGCCACCGCGGCGTCCTCGTCGACGGATGACGGATCCGCCTTCTCGAAATCCACCGCCTTCGGCACGAGGTCCAGCAGCGACCACACCCGCATCGCCGCGTGGCTCACCAACGCGACCAGCAGCGCGAGCCGGACGTCGGGCGCACCCCAGGCGGCGATGAGCGCGACGATCAACAAGACTTCGAACACGGTGTGCGCGGGAATCCAGAAGCGGCGCCGGGAGATCCCCCCGTTGCGCGCCTGGATGATGCCGGGCCGCCTGGGCCAGACCGGGTCGACGACCACGGCTTCGTAGAGGCCGCCGCCGAGGGAAGCACAGGCGGCGAGGGTGGCGGCGGCGATCAGGACAAGCGTCGGGGTCCACATCACCGCCGATTATCTAAGGTGCGTCGAGGTAACGCTGAACGGTGGGGCCCAACCAGGCGACCGCTTCGCCGTGCGGCATGGCGACGATCGGCGGCAACTGCAGCACATACCGGCACAGCGCCAGACCGAGCATCTGCGTGGCGATCAACCCCGCGCGACGTTCCGGCGCGGCCGGGTTGATCTTCGCGATCACCGGCAACAGTTGGCTTGCAAAGATCACTCGCATCCGTTGTGCTGCATCGGCATTGGTGGCGCTGGACCGCAGTAACAAGATCAGGGCCTCGTCGCGCTCCCATCGACTGATGAAGTGGCCGGCAAGGCGAGCGCCCAACTGATCGCGGTCGACGTCGGTCAGGTCCGGAATCGCCAAATCGAAATCGGCGGCCGCGGCGAATAGCTGATCCTTGTTGCCGAAGTAGCGCATGACCATCGACGGGTCGATGTTCGCGTCCGCGGCGATGGCCCGAATCGTGGCCCGTTCGAACCCCGCCTTGGCGAATTGCTCCCGAGCCGCGGCCAGGATCACGGCCTTGGTCTGTTCCGACGATCTGCGCATGCCAACGAGTGTATGCCAACAAATGTTGACTTTGGGCACACCCGAGAGCATAGTGATGCCAACAAGCGTTGGCATAGGCAGCCGAACGAAAAAGGAGACGAACATGTATGACACCGATGTCCTGGTAATCGGAGCAGGTCCGACCGGGTTGGCGCTGGCCACCTCACTGGTCGCCCACGGAGCCGCGACCACCGTGGTCGATCGCGCTCCCGCAGGCGCCAACACCTCACGCGCCGCGGTAGTCAACGCCCGCACGCTGGAGGTTCTCGAAGATCTCGACGTGGCCCGCCGGCTCGTGAAGGAAGGTGTTCAGGCACCGGTGTTCACGATCCGCGACCGCGGCCGCACGTTGATACCCATCGATTTCAGCGGGTTGCCGACGGCCTACCCGTATTCGTTGATGGTCCCGCAGTCGACCACCGAGCGGCTGCTGCTGGAGCGCCTCGAAGAACTCGGCGGATCGGTCGTGCGGCCCAGGACGGTGACCGCGATCGCCCAGGATCCCGACGGCGTGACGGCGACACTCGACGACGGTCAGGTCATCCGTGCGCGGTATGCCGTGGGCGCCGACGGCATTCGCAGCATCGTGCGCCAACAGGCGGGTATCGATTTCGAGGGCGACGTGTACGAGGAGTCGTTCATGCTGGCCGATGTCAGGCTCGCCGGCGACGCACCGGTCGACGAGGTCGTCCTGTTCTGGGCGACCGCGGGCCTGACCGTGGTGGCACCGCTGCCCGACGACACCTACCGAATCGTCGCGCCGGTCGCCGACGCGCCCGAGGAACCGTCGGCGGAGTTCGTCCAGCAGATCCTCGACACCCGCGTCGGATCAGGCCGGCTGGTTGTCACCGACGTCACGTGGGGCTCGCGATTTCGCGTCCACCACCGCGTCGCCGACACCTTCCGCGCCGGCCGTCTGCTGCTCGCCGGTGACGCCGCACACGTGCACAGCCCCGCAGGCGGGCAGGGCATGAACCTCGGCATCCAGGACGCGATGGCGCTGGGCGATGCACTGGCCGCGGTTCTGCGGGGTGCGCCGGAGAGCGTGCTGGACGACTACAGCGCCGCCCGCCGCCCGATCGCCAAAGACGTTGTGCGGATGACGGATCGGCTCACCCGGCTGGCCACCTTGCCGCGCGCGGCACGCCCACTGCGCAACGCCGTCATCAGCCTGCTCGGACGGGTGCCGTCAGTTCGCGTGGCACTGGCCCGCAGGCTCAGCGGCCTGGTGTATCGCTGACGGGACGCACCCCCGGCTGCCGACGTACAACGCGCTAGCCGCAGCCACGACCTCGGTGAGGGCCAGCACCGTCGCCACCACCATGAGTGTCGACGGCGGACCCGCCTCCGCGTTCGGGACACCGTGATGGTGCGCGGGCGCGGGCAGGTGCAGCGCGATCATCGCGAGGTTCATCAAGGCGACGACCACCCAGGCCCGCGTCGTGCCGGCGCGCCACAGTTCACGCGCGCAGTACAGGCACGCTCCGAGCATCGTCACGAGCAGACCTGCGGAGATCACGCCGGACGTATGGCCCAGCATCGCCGCGTGTAGGCCTGCCGACGCGACCGCAAGCGCGGCGCACGCCCGCCGCGCAATGGTCGATGCGGTGTTCATGTAGATGGAGACTCCCGCGACGGCCAAAACTCATCCTTCGTGTTCGAGGCCGAGAAGCCTCACCGTATCCGCGCGCATGTCCACTTTGCGCACCTTGCCGGTGACCGTCATCGGGAACTCATCGACCACGTGCACGTAGCGCGGGATCTTGTAGTGCGCCAGCTTGTCGCTGGCGAAGTCGCGCAGTGCCTGCGCGTCCAGCGGCGTCCTGCCCGGCTTCATCCTCACCCACGCGCAGACTTCCTCCCCGTACTTCTCGTCTGGGACACCGATGACCTGCGCGTCGTCGACATCCGGGTGCGTGTACAGGAATTCCTCGATCTCGCGGGGGTAGATGTTCTCGCCGCCGCGGATCACCATGTCCTTGATGCGCCCCACGACGTTGCAGTAGCCGTCGTCGCGCATGACGGCGAGGTCTCCGGTGTGCATCCAGCCTTCGGGGTCGATCGCCTCGTCCGTTTTGGCTCGGTCCTCCCAGTAGCCGAGCATCACCGAGTAGCCGCGGGTGCAGAACTCGCCGGTCTGCCCGCGTTCGACGATGTCGCCGGTGTCGGGGTCGACGATCTTGATCTCCACGTGTGGATGAGCCCGGCCGATCGAACCGGTTCGCCGTTCGAGGTCGTCGTCGATGAGAGTCTGACACGAGACCGGCGACGTTTCGGTCATCCCGTAGGCGATGGCGACCTCAGTCATGTTCATGTCGTTCACGCAGCGCTTCATCACCTCGACCGGACAGACCGAACCGGCCATGATGCCTGTTCGCAGCGACGACAGGTCGCGTTGCGCGAGGTCGGGCTGCCCGAGCATCGCGATGAACATCGTCGGCACCCCGTAAACGCCTGTACACCTTTCTTTTTCGATGGCGTCCAGGGTGAGCGCGGGATCGAAGGCCGGCGCGGGGATGACCATGGTGACACCATGGCTGGTGCATCCCAGATTGCCCATCACCATGCCGAAGCAGTGGTAGAACGGCACCGGGATGCATAACCGGTCGTCCGGACCGAAGTTGATGAGTTCAGTGGTGAAGTACCCGTTGTTGAGGATGTTGCGGTGCGAGAGCGTCGCCCCCTTCGGGAAACCCGTTGTCCCCGAGGTGTATTGAATGTTGATCGGCTGGTCGTTGGTCAACGAGGTCAACCTCGTCCGAAGTTCCCCGTCGGACACCGACTCAGCACGGTGCTGCAGATCCCGCCAGTCGTCGGTCCCGAGGTACAGCACCTCACGCAACTCAGGTGTCTCCGAACGGACCTCGTCGATCATGCTCACGTAGTCCGACGTCCTGAACGAGGTCGCAGAGATCAGGGTCCGGATACCCGACTGTTTCAGTACGTACGCGAGTTCGTGGGTGCGGTACGCCGGATTGATGTTGACCAGGATCGCGCCGATCTTCGCAGTCGCGTACTGCACGATGGTCCATTCCGGGCAGTTCGGTGCCCAGATGCCAACCCGTTCTCCGGTGTGAATTCCAAGCGCCATGAGGCCCCGCGCAACCACGTCGATGTCGTTGTTGAGTTGGGCATACGTCCATCGCCGACCGCTTGCCATGTCGACCAGCGCGTCCCCGTCCGGGTTCGCTGCGACCGTGCGCTCGAAGTTCTCCCCGATCGTCTCCTCCAGAATAGGAGTGTCAGTAGGGCCGGCGTCTTGCGACTTCATCGCCTCATCGTCGCGTCGAAACTGCGCACAGATCGCAAATCGGCGGAAATTCGCGCACTGCGCGCAGGCTCGGCATCACAGGGGGTAAGGATGGAGGCCATGGCCGACTCCTCGCTGATCTCTGAATTCCGCATCGCGATTCCCGACGCCGATCTCGACGACTTGAAGGCACGGCTGGCCCGCACGCGGTGGCCGGAGGCCGAATGCGTCGACGACTGGAACCAGGGCATCCCGCTGGCCTACACCCGCAGGCTGGCGGACTACTGGGCCAACGACTACGACTGGCGCGCACGCGAGGAGGCGCTGAACCGGTTCGACCACTACACCACCGAAATCGACGGTCTGGA
Organism: Mycolicibacterium rhodesiae NBB3; assembly: GCF_000230895.2. Next base: position 2,685,024 of record NC_016604.1, on the reverse strand, counting down.
CATCCATTTCATCCATCAGCGATCCCGGCACGAGGACGCCTTTCCGCTGCTGATCACCCACGGCTGGCCCGGATCGATCGTCGAGTTCGGAAAGGTCATCGAGCCGCTCACCGAGCACGGGTTCGACGTGGTGTGCCCCTCGCTGCCGGGCTACGGCTTCTCCGCGAAGCCGGCCGAGACGGGTTGGGGCGTGGAGAAGATCGCGACGGCCTGGGACACGCTGATGGGCCGGCTCGGCTACGAACGTTTCGGCGCACAGGGCGGCGACTGGGGCGCTGCGGTGACCACGCAGATCGGCCGTAATGCAGGGCCCCGGAGCCGCTCCGGCGGCGACATCAGCAACTGCGCCGCGATCCACCTGAACATGCCGCTCGGCTTTCCGCCAGGCAAGCTCGACAACCCGACCGACGAGGAGCAGCAGGCGCTCGAGCGCGGGCAGTACTACCAGAAATGGGATTCGGGTTACTCCAAGCAGCAGTCCACCCGACCGCAGACGCTCGGCTACGGCCTTGTCGACTCCCCCGTCGGTCAGCTGGCCTGGATCGTCGAGAAGTTCTGGTCGTGGACGGACAGCGACGGCGACCCGGAGAACGTGCTGACCAAGGACGAGATGCTCGACAACGTGATGCTGTACTGGCTGACCGCGTCGGGGGCGTCGTCGGCTCGGCTCTACTGGGAGAGTTTCAATGCATTCGGCAGCTTCGACCGCGTCGAACTGCCGACCGGCGTTGCCGCATTCCCCAGGGAGATCCTCAAGGCGCCGCGGAGTTGGTGCGAGGGCGGATACAACATCACCCACTGGACAGACATGCCGCGCGGCGGCCATTTCGCGGCGTTCGAGCAGCCTGAGCTGTTCGTCGAAGACGTCAAGAAGTTCTTCGATACCGTGCGATAGATGGCGACGACGATCGACGCCGACTACCTGGTGGTCGGCGCAGGGGCGATGGGCCTGGCGTTCATGGACACGCTGGTGAGTGAGACCGATGCCACGGTCGTCGTGGTCGACCGCAACGACCAGCCCGGTGGCCACTGGACTACGTCGTACCCGTTCGTGAGGCTGCATCAGCCGTCGGCCTATTACGGCGTGAACTCGCGACCACTGGGCAGCGACACCATCGACCACGGCGGGCTCAACGCCGGCTACTACGAACTGGCGAGCGGTGCCGAGGTGTGCGCGTACTTCGACGCGGTGATGCGTCAGCAGCTGCTGCCGACGGGCCGTGTGACCTACCTGCCGATGAGTGAATACCTCGGCGACGGGCAGGTGCGCACGCTCGGCGGTGAGGACATCGAGGTGAGGGCGGGACGCGTCGTCACCACCCACGTCGAAATCATCGTGCCGTCGATGCGTGGGCCGTCCTACGCCGTCGGTGAGGGCGTCGACTGTGTACCGCCGAACGCCCTGCCACGCATCCGCGAGGCACGCGACAGGTACGTGATCGTCGGTGCGGGCAAGACCGCGATGGATTCGTGCATCTGGCTGCTGCGGCACGGCATTGCACCGCAACGGCTCACGTGGATCAAGCCGCGCGACTCATGGATCCTCGACCGGGCCGCGATCCAGCCCGGTTCGACGTTCGCCAAGCGTGTCCTGCGAGACTTCTCCAATCAATTGAACGCGGTGCTCGAGGCGGAGTCGCTGCCCGACCTGTTCGACCGCCTGGAGACCAAAGGCTGCCTGATGCGGATCGACCGGTCCGTCGATCCCACGATGTACCGGTGCGCGATCCTCTCGCAGGCCGAGGTCGAGCAGCTGCGACGGATCACCGACGTCGTGCGGATGGGCCACGTGCAGACGATCGAGCCGGGCCGCATCACCCTCGAGGGCGGAGCCCGCGACATCGACCGTTCAGCGCTATACATCGACTGCAGCGCAGACGGTTTCGCGCATATCGAGCCGGCGACGGTGTTCACCGACGAGCGCATCGCGCTACAGGCGGTGCGGACGTGCCAACCGGCATTCAGCGCGGCCGTCATCGCCCATGTCGAGGCAACCTACGCTGACGACGAGACGAAGAACGCCTATTGCAATCCCGTCCCCTATCCCTCTGACCCCGAGGACTGGCTGCGAATGATGTTGGCGTTCAACAAGAACCAGTTGCAGTGGTTCACCGACCCCGACATGATGGCCTGGGTCGACGCGTCGCGGCTCAACGTGCTGCACCACGTCTCCGCAGGGGTCAGCGAGCGGGCCCGCGAGAAGATCATCTCGGTGCTGAACTCGAACATGCCCCTCATCAACGACAAGCTCGAAACGCTTCTGACGCAGGCCTAGTACCGCCGAGACTGCTCACAGATCGCGAATTTTCCAGAAATCGCGATCTGTGAGCAGTCTCGGCGAAGAAAGGCTAGGCGAGCGACTCGACCCACGCGCGGTGCAGTGCGGCGTACCGGCCGTCGTCGCGGGTGATCAGGTCGTCGGGCGCGCCGTCCTCGATGATCTGGCCGTGCTCGAGCACCAGCACCCGGTCGGCGACCTCCACGGTGGACAGCCGGTGGGCGATGACGAGCGCGGTCCGGTCGGCCAGCACCGTCTCCAGTGCGCGTTGCACCATCCGCTCGCTGGGGATGTCCAGCGACGATGTCGCCTCGTCGAGGATGAGCACGGCGGGGTCGGCCAGGAACGCTCTCGCGAAGGCCACCAGCTGCCGCTGGCCGGCCGAGAGCCGACCGCCGCGCTTGGCGACGTCGGTGTCGTAGCCATCGGGCAGCGTGTCGATGAACTGATCGGCGCCGACGGCCGCCGCCGCGGCAACGACCTCGTCGTCGGTTGCATCAGGTCTGCCGAACCGGATGTTGTCGGCGACGGTCCCCTCGAACATGAAGTTCTCCTGGGTGACCATCACGACGTGGCGACGCAGCTCGGTCTGTGCAAGGTCACGTAGGTCGACCCCGTCCAAGGTCACCGATCCCGACGCCGGATCGTAGAAGCGCGCAATCAGTTTCGCGACCGTCGTCTTCCCCGCTCCCGTGGTGCCCACCAGTGCGACGGTCTGGCCCGCGGGCACTGTGAAGTCGAGATCCGGCAGGACCGGACGGCCCTCGACATACGAGAACTGCACATCGTGGAACGCGACCTCGCCCCGCACCGAGTCGAGTTCCACGGGCTGCTGCGGGTCGCTGATCCCTGGCTTCTCGGCGAGCACGCCCGCCAGCTTCTCCAGTGCGGAGGAGGCGGACTGGAAGGTGTTGAAGAACTGCGAAATCTCCTGCATCGGCTCGAAGAACATCCGCAGGTAGAGCAGGAACGCGGCCAGCGTGCCGATGGTCATCTCGCCGTGCAGCACGCGGTAGCCGCCGTACAGCAGCACCACACCGGTGGTGATGTTGCCGACCAGCTTCACACCGGGCATGAAGACCGCAAGCAGTCGGAAAGTCTTCTCGTTGATCTCGCGGTAATCGTCGGCGATAGCCTCGAAGATCTCCTGGTTGCGCGGCTCGCGCCGATAGGCGTGCACCGCTTTGATACCCGTCATCGTCTCGACGAACTGCACGATCACCAGCGCGGCGCTCTCGCGCACCTTGCGGTACACCTTGGCCGACTCGCTGCTGAACCACCACACCAGGACGACCAGGATCGGGAAAGCGGCCAGACACATCAGACCGAGCCGAACATCCAGCGTCACAAGCAGAATCGAGGTGCCGATCAGGGTGAGCACCGCGGTGATCAGGCTGTCGAAGCCGGTCTCCAGCATGTCCTGGATGGCCTCGACATCGTTGGTGGACCGGCTGACCACCCGCCCAGAGGTGTAGCGATCGTGGAACTTGATGTCGAGTAGCTGAAAGTGTCGGAACACCCGGCGCCGCAACTCCAGCAGAACCTTCTGCCCGATGCGGCCGGAGCGCCGCAGGAAAAACATCCTGCTGATGGCCTGCACCAGCACCACCCCGCCCAGCGTGGCCACCACCACCATGAGCGTGTGCGCAGAACCACCGTCGATGATCGGCGGTATGCCGCGGTCGATGCCTCGCTGAACCAGAATCGGAACCGAAAGGCGCGCAGCGTTTTCCACCACGACGACGAGCGCGAGCAGCGCGACGGTGCGGCTGTAGGGCCGTAGCAGCGAACCCAGCAGCGCACGGGCCTCGCGGCGCCGCGACAGGTTCTCGTCGATCGGCAGGTTGTCGCTCTGGTCCTCGTCGAACTTGCCGCGCCATTCGGTTGTGGTCATCGGCCCTCAGCCTCCGAGGTCACGAACCGCCGCCTGACACGCTCTCTTTCGAGGGCTTCCTGCTCCTCGTAGGCCTGATCGAGCCGGCTGCGGTCCTCGTCCTCCTGCCAGTCGCAGGCGCGCTCGCAGCCGTCATCGAGTTCGTCGTCCGCGGCGAGCAGGTACCGGTACCGCGGGACGGTGGCGAGCAACTCGGCGTGCGTGCCGATGTGCGTGATGGTTGCCCCAGAAGAGCCAACCTTGTCGAGCAGTGCGACCCGGTCGGCGAGCAGTACCGTCGACGCCCGGTGTGCGACGACGATGCCGGTCACCGCGTGCAGCACCCGGCGCAACGCCTCCTCGACGACGGCCTCGGTGTGGACGTCCAGCGCTGACAGTGTGTCATCGAGCACCAAGATCCTCGGCGCGGCCAGGATGGCACGCGCCAGCGAAAGCCGTTGCCGCTGACCACCGGACAGGCTCATACCTTGCTCGCCGATGCGGGTGTCCAGGCCGAAGGGCAGATCGTAGACGAACTGCGCGGCGGCGACCTCGACCGCCTGGGCCATCTGTTCGTTGGTCGCATCCGGGGAACCCAGCCGCAGGTTCTCGGCGACCGACATGGAGAACAGAGTCGGATCCTCGAATGCGGTGGCCACCGTCTCGCGCAGCGCAGAGAGCGACAGCTCACGAATGTCGGTGCCGTCGATGCGGATCGATCCCTCGGTGACGTCGTACAGCCGTGACAGCAGCGAAGCCAGCACGGACTTGCCCGATCCGGTCGAGCCGACCAGCGCCAGCGTCTCCCCCGGTTCCACGGTGGCCGTGACGTGGCGCAGCGCCCAGTCGTCCGGCCCGGCGTCTGGGAACCGGAACCCGACGTCGACGAGTTCCAGCCGCCCGCCCGTCGGCGCGTGGCCGTCGGGTCCGTCGACGATTTCCATTGGCGCATCGAAGATCTCGGCGATGCGGTTGGCGGCGGTGAACGACTCCTGTGTCATCGATAGCAGGAACCCCAGCGATGCGATCGGCCAGACCAGCGACAGCATCATCGTGATGAACGCGACGAGCGTACCCATGGTGACGTAGCCGTGGCCCGCGGCGTATGCCCCGAAGCCGAGCACCACGATCAGCGTCAGGTTCGGGATGATCTCGAGCAGCGTCCAGAACTTCGCCGAGACCGAAACCCTGTTGACCTGGGTGTCGTACAGATTGGTGAGTTGTTCGTCGAACCGGTCGTAGACGTAGTCCTCGCGGCCGAACGACTTCACCACCCGCAGACCCAACGCCGACTCCTCGACGTGAGTGGCGACGTGCCCGGACTGGTCCTGGGCCAGCCGCGACAACCGCGTGTACTCCTGTTGGAAGTGCAGCACGGTGGCGGCGATCGGCACGATCGACAGCAGCACCACTACACCCAGCGGCCAGTACATCACCAGCAGGATCGTGGTCACCACGGTGATCTGGATGACGTTGAGTAACAGGAAAACCATGCCGAACGACATGAACCGGCGAATGGTGCTGAGATCGTTCATGATTCGCGACAGCAGCTGGCCTGACTGCCAACGGCCGTGAAACGACATCGGCAGGATCTGCAGGCGGGCGTACAGGTCCTTGCGGATGTCGGCCTCGACGCCCATGGTGGCGCGCGCAACCAGCCACCGCCGGATGAACCACAAGACCGCCTCCGAGATCCCGACGCCCATCGCCGCGGCCCCTAGCAGCCACAGGCCCTGCTGATCTTGATGACGGACCGGGCCGTCGATGACGGCCTTGGTCATCAGCGGTATGGCCACGGTGGCAACAAGGCTCAGAAGCGCGATGACGAGCATCGAGATCCATCGGACGCGGTAGGGCATGAGGTAGGGCAGCATTCGCCACAGATCTGAACTCGGCCGGGCACGCTTGGCCGGCGGCGCAATCGAGGGCGCCGCGCGTAGCGCGTTCAGCGAGTCCGTCATTTAGTACATCTTCCCATTGTGAGCAAGCGGATAACCTGCCGGAGGCAACCGTAAAACCTCAACAAACATTGAGGTCAAATGCTTCCGGGGTGGTCAGCCGCCGTAGTTGTCACCCACCCTGCACCAGGGAACCGACAAGCGGACTAGCGGTCGTCGCGATGCGTCTTCTGCAGTTCCTCTTCGGCCTGCTCCAGCGCTTCTCGCGCGGCCCGCAACCGAGACAGCAGATCGTCGGTCTCATGCTCCTTGCGGTCCGATTTCCTGGCCTCCTCCATCGCGTTCAGCACGATGCCGATGAAGAGGTTGAAGATCAGGAAGCTGGCGAGCAGCACGTAGCTGATGAAGAACAGGATCGTCCACTGCGAAACCTGTTGGCCCATCGCGACGTTGTCGGGGAAGTTCTCCAGGCTGAGCATGACGAACATCGTCAGCATCGCAAAGCCGATGTTGCCGTAATTTGCCGGATCGTGGGTACCGAAAAGTACCCAGCCGAGCATCCCGTAGATGAAGATCAGCACGAAGGTCGCGCCCGCCAACGACGCGATACCGGGCACACTCCTCCCGGCCGCAGAGACAAGAATCCGGAGGTCGGGCAGGAAGCGCACGAGGCGCACGATCCGCAGCAGCCGCACCATTCGCAGCAGCATGGCGTTCGCCCGCAACCCGGGCACGAAGGCGGCCACGACGACGATGAAGTCGAAGATGTTCCAGCCGTCTCTGACGAACTCGCGCGGGTTCCACCGGCAGGCCGTGAGCCGGATCAACAGCTCGACGACATAGATGCCCAGGATGATGTTGTAGATCGTGCTGAAGAGATTCTCGTACTGCTCTGCGACGTCGGAATAGGTCGCCGCGCCCAGCAGGATCGCGTTGAAGACGATGACCGCGACGATGAAGAGTTCGAAGGTGCGGTTGTTGATCAGCGCGCGACAGCGATCCGGGATCGACTGAGACGTCGGTGTCGGCGTCGGCTCCCGTTCAGGCGGCGGAGTTCCGAGCGCATCAGGCGATTTGACGGTCACGCCTACTGCTTAACAGGCCGAGCGCCTATCCGCCGGACGAACCGCAAGCTTTTTTCGGCCGCGTCAAACTCGGTGTCAAACAATGCCGAAATAGCCGATGACACCGGCTGCCGCCACCACGGCCAACGGATTGGTCTTGGTGAACACGAAGATCGCTGTGCAGACCGCGGTCAGCAGGTAGGCGCGCCAGTCATGGTCTGCGGTTCGGCTCATCACCAGCGAGGTGGCCATGATCAGACCGACGGTCAACGGCGCGAAGCCCTTTTCGACCGCGACGCGCCACTTCGACTTCTGCGCCTTCTGCCAGAACAACGTGACGGTGTACATCAGCGACGCGGCGGGCACGATCATCGCGACGGTGGCGATGAGTCCCCCGACGATCGCGCCGGGGACTCCCCCGACCGACAGGCCCGCGCCATACCCGACGAGCGTGACGATCAGGATGCTCGGACCCGGTGCGGTCTGGGAGATGGAGAAGATGTCGGCGAACTGAGCGTTGGTCATCCAGTGATGGCCGGAGACCGCCTGCCGGTGCATATCGGGCAACACCGCATTGCCGCCGCCGATCGACAGCAGCGACAGCCCCGCGAACATACCGGCCAGCTGGAGGTAGGTGTTCATTGCGCCTGCGCGGCACGATTTCTCGGCCACGCCCACAACAGGGCCAGCGGCGCGACGATCAGCAGCGTCAACGGCAGGGGTAGCCGCACAAGGCCGTTGAGCACGAACGCTGCCAAGAACAGCGCGACCGGGACGAGCCCGGTCAGACATTTCCTACCCGTCTGAATCACCATGGCGATCGTCAGCGCGACGGCCGCCGCCGATGCGCCGTGCAGCACACCCTTGACCGCCGCCTGCTCCTTGAAACGGAAGTACAGGAACGCCATCACCAGGACGATGATCACGGGCACGAAGCACAGCCCGAACAGCGCCGCGAGCACACCGGGCAGCCCGCGCATCTTGCTGCCCGCGAAGACGGCCATGTTCACCTGATTCGCACCGGGCAGGATCCGGCACATCGTCATCGCCGAGAGGAATTCCTCTTCGCCGAGCCATTTCTTCTCGACGACGAGCACCTCGCGTGACCATGCGGACAGACCTCCGCCGAACGACGCCAGCGCGATGTGGTTGAACGTCCACGCCAGCTCGCCCAGCGAGACCTTCGGCAGCGTTGGCTCCGTCTCACTCATGCATGAGTTCGTGATCGTGCGGAAAGTCGTCCTCTTCGTGGTGGTGGGCCGGTTGCAACGGGTCCGGCGGCTCGTAGTGGTGCGACAGCGCCCAGTCCTCGTCGAACACCTGCTTCAGCCGTGCCACCGTCGGCGGGTCCGAAATGAGTATCCCCAGTTCACGGCGCAGATCGAAGGCGCTGCGGTCGATGTTCATGGAGCCGACGAGCGCGCGTTCGTCGTCGACGACCAGCAGCTTGGCGTGCACGCGCAGATTCTTCTGCTTGTGCACCTTCACGCCGAAACGGCGCAGCGTGCGCAGCGACGCGAAGGTGTCGAGGATGTCCCACTCGCTGATGCCGTGCTTTCCGCCGCAGAGCACGTGCACCTTCACCCCACGGTCGGCTGCGGCCGCGATTCGCTCGAGGATGACCGCATCGACGTACTTGGGGTGCTGGATGTCGAGCCGGTGGGTGGCCGTGTCGATGAACTGCGCCATGTGCAGACGCGAATTGGAATTACTCCAGAGCAGCCCTTCGTAGGCCGAGCAGGTCCAGTCCAGCTCCTGCCAGTCGGCGTCGAAGACCTCCACGATCTGCGCGACGTGGACGGGATCGTGGGTGATCACACCGTAGTCGCGGGTCAGCGTGAAGTACTTCGTGCAGAGGTTGAAGGTGGCGACGAGAGCGGCCTTGTCGTCGGCCACGATCGATTTCTCGTGCGTGACATAGAACTTCGGATTGGACCACTTGACCGCGATGCCGGCGTCGGCGAACCGCTGGAACGTCTCGTCGTTGGCCCGGTCACCACCCGAACGCGCGGGGTTGAGCATGACCCGCACATTGACGCCCGCATTGCGCCGTTCGATGACCGCGTCGATCAAGGAGTCCTCGGTGAACGTGAACTGCTTGATGAGCAGAGAATTCTGGGCCGATTCGATCAGTTCGCGCACCGGCTCCACGCCGTCATCGGGCTCGACGATCAACCGGGGTGGTGGGGCTGGCACAAGTGTCGGATGCTAGCAGCGCGCGGATTTGCCCGCTTTGCTATCAGCCGATCGTTCAGGCTGCCGTGACACGGCGGTGACAAGACCGCCGCAACGGCGAGACCGCCGGACTCACGCGCCTGCCGCATGCGGGGGGTGCTATCGGGCAAGATTGGGGCCATGGACAGTGGAGCGGCCTCACCCCGGGTGCTCGTGGTCGACGACGACCCCGACGTGCTCGCCTCGCTAGAGCGCGGACTGCGGCTGTCCGGTTTCGACGTGTCCACCGCGATCGACGGCGCCGAAGCGCTGCGCAGCGCGACGGAGACCCGCCCGGACGCGATCGTCCTCGACATCAACATGCCCGTGCTCGACGGTGTCAGCGTGGTCACCGCGCTGCGTGCGATGGACAACGACGTGCCCGTCTGCGTGTTGTCGGCGCGGAGTTCTGTCGACGACCGGGTGGCAGGTCTGGAAGCCGGGGCTGACGACTACCTGGTGAAGCCGTTCGTGCTGCAGGAGCTGGTGGCACGCGTCAAGGCGCTGCTGCGCAGACGCGGTTCGACGGCGACCTTCTCCTCCGAGACCATCCAGGTCGGTCCGCTCGAGGTCGACATTCCCGGTCGGCGGGCGCGTGTCAACGGCGTCGATGTCGATCTCACCAAACGCGAGTTCGATCTGCTCGCGGTGCTGGCCGAGCACAAGACCGCAGTGCTGTCGAGGGCTCAGCTACTGGAGTTGGTGTGGGGATACGACTTCGCCGCCGACACCAACGTCGTCGATGTGTTCATCGGATATCTGCGCCGCAAGCTCGAAGCCGGCGGCGCACCGCGACTTCTGCACACGGTGCGGGGAGTGGGATTCGTCCTGAGGACGCAGTAGCCGTATGAGCTTGCTGACTCGCATCTTTCGCCGGACCCCGTCGCTTCGGCAGCGAGTCGCGTTCACCAGTGCCATCGCCGGCGCGATCGTCGTCGTCATCGCGGGCACCGTCGTCTGGTTCGGGATCACCGACGCGTGGAACGAACGGCTGGACCGCAGGCTCGACGAGGCTGCGGGATTCGCGATTCCGTTCCTGCCGCGCGGACTGGACGAGATCCCGAAATCACCCAACGATCAGGACGCCGTCATCACCGTGCGCAAGGGCGGACAGGTGACGTCGAACTCCGACATCGTCTTGCCGCAGCTCGACCCGGGCTACGCCGACACCGACATAGACGGTGAGCGTTACCGGGTCCGCACGGTGGACATCCGATATCCCGAGCCGATGTCGGTGGCCGTCGGCGCGACCTACGAAGGGACCATCGCCGACATCAACAACCTGCACCGCCGGGTGATCATCATCTGCACCCTGGCGATCGGCGCGGCGACCGTCGGCGGGTGGGTGCTGGCGGCCTTCGCCGTGCGTCCGTTCAAGCGCCTCGCGCAGCAGACCCGCCAGATCGATGCGGGTGACGAGGATCCCGACATCGACGTGCGGGGCGCCACCGAAGCCGTCGAGATCGCCGAGGCCGTGCAGGGACTCGTCGAACGGGTATGGAACGAGCAGGACAAGACCAAGGCCGCGCTGACGTCGGCCCGCGACTTCGCGTCGGTGTCGGCGCACGAACTACGCACCCCGCTTACCGCCATGCGGACCAATCTCGAGGTTTTGTCGACGCTGGATCTGCCCGAGGAGCAGCGCAAGGAGGTCGTCAACGACGTCATCCGCACGCAGTCGCGTATCGAAGCGACGCTTGCAGCGCTGGAGCGGTTGGCGCAGGGGGAACTGACGACGTCGGACGACCACGTGCCCGTCGACATCACCGAACTGCTGGACCGCGCCGCGCACGACGCGATGCGCGTCTATCCGGAGCTGGACGTGTCGTTGGTGCCCGCGCCGACGGTGATCATCGTCGGGCTGCCCACCGGTCTGCGGCTGGCGGTGGACAACGGCATCGCCAACGCGGTCAAGCACGGCCTCGCACACCGGGTGCAGCTGTCCGCGGTCAGTTCGCGCGCAGGTGTGGAGATCGCGATCGACGACGACGGCGTCGGCGTTCCCGACGAGGAACGCTCGATCGTGTTCGACCGCTTCGAGCGCGGATCGACCGCGTCGCGCTCAGGCTCGGGACTGGGGCTGGCGCTTGTCGCCCAGCAGGCCGAATTGCACGGCGGCACAGCGTCTCTGGAGGAGAGCCCGCTCGGCGGGGCCCGGCTGCTGCTGAAGCTGCCCGGTCCGTCCTAGTTCGGCCGGCAGGCCCTCGCGAGCTGGGCCCTGCTCGCGAGCAGAAATTACCTGGTGCCCAGCAGGTCGATCACGAAGATCAGCGTCTTGCCGGAGAGCCGATGCCCACCGCCGGCGGGCCCGTAGGCCTGCTCGGGCGGAATGGTGAGCTGACGGCGACCGCCGACCTTCATCCCGGGAATGCCGTCCTGCCAGCCTTGGATCAGGCCGCGCAGCGGGAACTCGATCGACTCGTTGCGCGCCCACGAGCTGTCGAACTCCTCGCCGGTGTCGAACTCGACGCCGACGTAGTGCACCTCGACGTTGCCGCCGGGCACCGCCTCCGCACCGTCGCCGACGACCAGGTCCTTGATCACCAGTTCGGTCGGGGGCGGTCCATCGGGGAACTCGATCTCGGGCTTCTGTCCTGAAGTGGAGGTCACCGTACTCACCGTAGTCGGGCACACTGAACCAATGGCGAAAGACCAAGACATTCTCGATCAGGTCAACAACCTGGTCGCCGAGGAGAAGGAGCTGCGGGCTCAGCTGCAGCACCGTGAGATCGACGAGTCCGAGGAACATCAGCGTCTGCGCGCGCTCGAGGTCCAGTTGGACCAGTGCTGGGATCTGCTGCGTCAGCGTCGGGCACTTCGGGAGACCGGTGGCGATCCCGGGGCGGCGAGCGTTCGCCCGCCCGACGAGGTCGAGGGTTACCTCAACTGAGCTCCCCCGACGCCGGAGCCGCCGAGTCGGCGACGTGTGACGTCGTCATCGTGGGCGGCGGGCACAACGGGCTGGTGGCTGCGGCGTACCTGGCCCGTGCCGGTCGGCGGGTGCAGGTGCTGGAGCGGCTCGACCACGTCGGCGGTGCGGCGGTGTCTGCACACGCCTTCGAGGGCGTCGACGCGCGACTGTCGCGCTACTCGTATCTGGTGAGCCTGCTGCCCCGGCGGATCATCGAGGACCTGGGCGCCCGGGTGCGACTGGTGCGGCGACGCTACTCGTCGTACACCCCCGATCCGACGACCGCGGGCCGGACCGGATTGCTGATCGGGCCGTCGTCGACGTTCGGCGCGGTTGGTGCGGGAGACGACGAAGCGGGCTTCGCGGACTTCTACCGGCGAGCGCGGGGGCTGACGTCGCGAATGTGGCCGACCCTGCTGCACCCGTTGTGCACCCGCGACGAGGCGCGCAAGCACGTCGGCGACGACGCTGCGTGGCGGTTGATGATCGACGAACCGATCGGGCACGCCATCACCGACGCCGTGTCCCACGATCTGGTGCGCGGGGTGATGGCCACCGACGCGCTGATCGGTACGTTCGCCCGAGTCGACGATCCGTCACTGGCGCAGAACATCTGCTTTCTGTACCACCTACTCGGCGGCGGCACCGCCGACTGGGACGTCCCGATCGGCGGCATGGGGGCGGTCAGCGGTGCGCTGGCCGCTGCTGCCACCGGCTTTGGCGCTGAAATCCTCTGCGGTGCAGACGTTTACGCCATCGATCCCGGCGGACAGGTGCGCTACCGTCGCCACGGCCGGGACCATCTGGTCCAGGCGCAACACGTCTTGGCCAACGTGACACCGACTGTGCTGGCCGCGTTGCTCGGCGAACCACCGCCCGCGCACGCGCAGGGTGCGCAGGTGAAGGTCAATCTGATGCTGCGCAGACTGCCGCGTTTGCATGACCAGACAGTCACCGCGGAACAGGCATTCGGCGGGACATTTCACATCAACGAGACCTACCGCCAACTCGAGACGGCGTACACGCGCGCGGATCACGGCGTCGTCCCCGACCCCCTGCCATGCGAGATCTACTGCCACTCGCTGACCGACCCCACCATCCTCTCCGAGGAACTGCGTGCCTCCGGCGCCCAAACGCTGACGGTGTTCGGCCTCCACACGCCTCATTCCCTGATCGCGACCGGTGACCCCGATCGCATGCGGGACACCTTGACCTCGGCGGCGCTCACTTCGCTCAACTCCGTTCTGGCCGAACCCATTCAGGAGGTTCTCATGCAGGACGCGGCCGGCCGGCTGTGCATCGAGGCGAAGACGACGGCCGACCTGGAGCATTCGCTTGGTATGACGGCGGGCAACATCTTCCATGGTGGCCTGTCGTGGCCGTTCGTCGAAAATGACGAGCCATTGGACACTCCCGCTCGGCGCTGGGGCGTCGCGACCGACCATGATCGGATCCTGTTGTGCGGCTCGGGATCACGTCGTGGTGGTGCGGTGTCCGGCATCGGCGGGCACAACGCTGCGATGGCAGTGCTCGAGATGTGATTTCGGTGCGCTAACGACCGCTCAGCGACTGTACGCGCACCAAAATCGCCTTGAGCGACCGGAGTTCGGCGTCGTCGAGACTGGCCAGTGCGTCGGGAGCCGGGTCGGTGATCGCCTCGATATCGCGCACCACGGCGTGACCGTCGTCGGTGAGAGAAACCACCTTGCACCGCCGATTCGTCGGGTCGACCTCGCGCACCACCAGGCCGCGGCCTTCCAGATCGTTCACGGCCACGGTGGCCGCCGGCGCATCGATCGTCGCTGCGTGCGCGAGTTCCTTGACCGACATCGGACGCCGGCTCAGCCGTTTCAGGATGCGAATCCTGCTGAACGGCAAGCCCGATTGCTCCACCACAGCGCGTTTCCAGCTGTCGCGGTTGTCCAACACCAGCGCGGCCATCGCACCCCAGACTTCGTCGGCGAGCGGATTATCCGACATCGGCGCTCTCCCGTCGCGTAACGGTTCCGGCGATCAGCGGTGCGAGTCGATCGGCCGAACGCAGCCCACGCGCGGAGGTCGAGTAGATGCCGAGCACGATGATCGTCACCCCGAGCGCCGCACAGATCAGCCACAGCGCCCGAGCCGCCACCGCGAAGTCCGCGCCTTTCGTCACCAACGCGGACCCGGCAACCGAACCACACAGTGCCACACCCAGACTGACGCCGACCTGACGGCTGGTGGACGCGATCGCCGATGCGGCTCCAGCACGGTCGGTCGGCATTCCGCTCACCGCTGCGGTGGTGATCGGCGCGTTGACCATCGAAAAGCCGATGCCGAACACCGCGAAGATCGCGAGCAGCTGCCATACCGGCGTCGACGCGGTCAGCGTGGCGAGCAGCGCCGCCGCCGCGGTGATCAGCGTGCCCGCGATGACGATCGACGGTCTTCCGCCGAATCGACCGACCATCCGGCCCGACAGCGGCGAGAACACAAGCGCGCCAATGGCTACCGGCAGATAGATCAGTCCGGTGGTCATCGCCGAGAAGCCTCGCTCCTCCTGCAGATACAGCGACATCATGAACAGGAAGGCACCCCACGCGGCGAACGCACACACCGCGATCATGGTCGCGGACGCGAAGGGGATGCTGCGGAAGAACCGGAGGTCGATGAACGGGTCATGACGACGCGACTCGTACGCCAGAAAGCCGATCAGCGCGAGCACGGCAGCGACGACCACGGCGATCATGCGAACGTCAGTCCAGCCGAAGTTCGGACCCTCGATGAGGACGTAGACGAGGCCGAACAGGAATGCCATGCCGAGACCCTGACCGACCGGGTCGACGTCGCGCATCATGACCGACCTGGATTCGGGTACGAAGATCGCGGTCAGCACGATCGCTATCGCGCAGATCGGCAGGTTGATCCAGAACACCGCGCGCCAGTCGACATACTGGATGAGCGCCCCGCCGACGATCGGACCCAGCGCCATCGAGATGCCGACGACGCCACCCCAGATACCGATCGCGCGGGCGCGTTCCACCCGTCCGGTGAACACCTGGGTGATGATCGACATCGCGACCGGGTTCATCATCGAGCCGCCGATGGCCTGCAGGAACCGCGCCGCGATCAGCGTCTCGATGTTGGGCGCGAGGCTGCACATCAGCGACCCGACCGCGAAAACCGTCAAGCCGACCTGGAAGGTGCGCCTGCGGCCGAACCGATCGCCGGTGGCGCCGGAGAGCAACAGGAGCGAGGCCAGCACCAGCGTGTAGATGTCGATGACCCACTGGATCTGGCTGGCCGACGCGTTCAAGTCGTCGCGAATGCTCGGAATCGCGACGTTGACGATCGTCGCGTCCATCGACACGATCAGCAGGCTCAGGCAGCAAGTCACCAAGATGGTGGCTTTGCGCCGGCCGCTCATTGACCGGACGATAGTTTCATTCACACAACTATTGTGAAACTACAACTATCCTATTGGCAAGGCAGACCGACAGTGAAATGCGTTACTCCGAGTGTGGGGTTGCGTCACGCTCTGGCCGCCCGAAGCGTGCGGGTAACCCACGTTCGTCGGAAGAACCGATCGCTAGCGTGAGCCGGTGTCGACGTAGTCGCGTTCGGTGTATCCGGTGTAGATCTGGCGCGGACGACCGATCTTGCCGCTGCCCTCGTCGTGCATCTCACGCCAGTGCGCGATCCACCCGGGCAGCCGGCCCAGCGCGAACAACACGGTGAACATCCGGGTCGGGAAGCCCATCGCCCGGTAGATCACGCCGGTGTAGTAGTCGACGTTCGGGTAGAGCTTGCGCTCGATGAAGAACTCGTCGGTCAGCGCGATCTCTTCGAGCTCCTTGGCGATGTCGAGCAGATCGTCGTCGCCACCGAGCTTGCCGAGGATCTTGTCGGCCTGCTCCTTGACGATGCGCGCCCGCGGGTCGTAGTTCTTGTACACCCGGTGGCCGAAGCCCATCAGCTTGACGCCGTCTTCTTTGTTCTTGACCTTCTTCACGAAGGTCGACACGTCGTCCTCGCCGACGCGGATCTTCTCGAGCATCTCGAGCACCGCCTGGTTGGCGCCGCCGTGCAGCGGACCCCAGAGCGCGTTGATGCCACCCGAGATCGAGGTGAACAGGTTGGCCTGCGACGAGCCGACCAGTCGCACCGTCGACGTCGAACAGTTCTGCTCGTGATCGGCGTGCAGGATGAACAGCATGTCGAGTGCGCGGACGAGTTCGGGGTCGACCTCGTAGGGCTCGGCCGGCAGGCCGAAGGTCATCCGCAGGAAGTTCTCGACGAGGCTCATCGAGTTGTCCGGATAGAGGAACGGCTGACCGACGGACTTCTTGTACGCATAGGCCGCGATCGTCGGCATCTTGGCCAGCAGCCTGATCGTCGACAGCTCGACCTGCTCGTCATCGAACGGGTCCAGTGAGTCCTGGTAGTAGGCACTCAACGCGTTCGCTGCGCTGGAGAGCACCGGCATCGGGTGTGCGTTACGCGGGAAACCGTCGAAGAACCGCTTGAGGTCTTCGTGCAACAGCGTGTGCCGCTGGATCTGGGTGGTGAACGCCTCGAGCTGTTCGGTCGTCGGCAGCTCGCCGTAGATCAGCAGATAGCTGACCTCGATGAAGTTCGACTTCTCCGCGAGCTGCTCGATCGGGTATCCGCGATAGCGCAGGATGCCGGCGTCGCCGTCGATGTAGGTGATAGCGCTCTTGGTCGACGCGGTGTTGACGAACCCCTCGTCGTAGGTGGTGTAGCCGGTCTTGGCCAACAGTGAACCCAAAGCTACGCCATCGGAACCTTCGGTGGCTTTGACGACGTCCAAATCAAGCTCGCCACCGGGGTAGTTGAGAGTGGCGTGCTCGTCTTTTTCAGCCACGGGGATCCCTTCTACGTTGCAAGGAATGTGGGGTTGCCCCTCAAAAGGTAGTCCCATTCCAGCACTCCCGCCCGCGGGGGGGTTGCCAGACGGTCAGACTGCCTGTCGATTGCCGGCGATGAGGCCGGTGAACTCGGCGAATGTGACCTCGAGTCGTTCGACGACATCGTCGATGGTCAATTGCGACAAGTCCCGGCCCTCGAATGCCAGATCGGTGACCGCCGTCATGAGCATCGAACCCCAGACCGCCGAGACGAGCCTGGGCGCGCGATCGCCGACTCCGGCGCCCATCCGCTTGGCGATCTCGGCGTCGACGGAATTGCCGCGGAACTCCAGTGCCGCCTGCCGCAAGGCGGGCGACGACAAGATGATTCGCACGATGCACATCACGCGGTCGGCCGTCAGCTCACCTGCCGGCGCAACCTTGGCCGACTCGGCCATCGCGAGGTAGGCCCTGAACAACGCCTCGAAATGGTTGAGCTCCAGCGGTTGACGGGCCAGCTCCACCGCCGTGCTGTCCAGCACTTCGTCGATGAGAGCCAGCGCGATGGCGTCCTTGGTCGCGAAGTACCGGCTGAAGGTGCGGGGAGACACGTCAGCGATCGCGGCGATCTGGTCGACGGTGGTTCGGTCGAATCCCTGCCGGTCGCAGAGATCCACGGCAGCGTCGATCAGGGTGGCTCGCGTACGCAGCTTCTTGCGTTCGCGCAGGCCTAGGGATGCATCCCCCCTGAATTCACGCACGATCGGAGATGTTAGCCAGCCAAGCTAAGAGCCCGCTGAGAATCTGGCGCGCACCGGCACTTGGCCCTTCACGTCACGGTTTGGTGTCGTCCGGCGTCCGGTAACGGAGGAACGCGGGCGCCAACAGCGCGACGCCCGCCATGCCGACCACCACCAGCGCTCCGCCCCCTGCCGCCGCCGCGGTGGTGCCGACGACAGCGGCGGTCGCGCCGTGCGCCGCATCCGCCAGTCGCGGTCCCCCCGCGACAACGACCGTGAACACCCCCTGCAATCTGCCACGCAAGTCGTCGGACGTGGCCTGCTGCAGGATCGTCGACCTGAAGGCTGCCGACACCATGTCCGCGGCACCTCCAATCGCCAAGCAGCCCAACGCGATCCAAAGAAAGACGCCCGCGCTGCCGCGCGCGAATCCGCCCGCGAGACCGAAGCCGACCATCGCGACGCCCCACACGACGATTGACGCGACGACGGCCACGCCCTGGCGTCGGATCCGCGGCAACCAACCCGAGAACACCCCACCCGCGACCGCACCCACCGACATGGCGGCGGCCAGCAGTGCCATGGTCAGGCCTCCTTCGACCGGTCCACCGAAGCTCTCGTGTGCCATCTGCGGGAACAGCGCCCGGGGCATGCCGAAGACCATCGCGACGAGGTCGACGACGAACGACATCAACACGACTTGGTTGCCCGACAGGTGACGGAAGCCGTCAAGAACCGCCCGAAACCCCCAACCCGAGGAATTCTGAACACCCCCGCTCGGCGGCATCGGCGCGAGCCGGAACGTCGCCCAGATCGGCGCAAAACAGAAGATCGCGTCGATCAGATAGAGCGTGGACAGGTCGACCCAGCGCAGCATGACGCCGGCCAGCAGTGGACCGACGATGGCGCCGAACTGCATGACCGTCATGTTGAGCGAGTTGGCGGCCGCCAGCTGATCACCGGGCAGCATCCGCGGGATCGCGGCGGCCCTGGTCGGTGAGTTGATCGCGTAAAACGCCTGCTGCACCGAAAGCAGGCAGAGCACCACCCAGACGTTGTTGACATTCAACAGGGCCTGCACCCACAGCAGCACCGACGCCGCAGCCAAACCGACCGACGCGATGATCAACAGCACCCGTCGGTCCATCGCGTCAGCCCAGGCCCCACCCCAGAGGCCGAACACGATCAGCGGCACGAGCGCGAAGACTCCGGACAGCCCCACGTATGCCGAGTTCTGGGTGAGCGCATACAGCTGAACCGGCACCGCGAAAATCGTCAGGTTGGCGCCGACGACGGTGACGATGCCCGCCAGCCACAATCGCCGGAAGTCGGGCGTGCGAAGAGGAGTGGTATCCGCGAAGAGCCGCCCCCGCGAGCCGGGAATACGGCCGAGCACTTACGGCTGCAACCGCTCGATACGACTGTTGTGCATGGCTACCGGCAGTTCGGCATCCGTGACGACACGAATCCTGTTGTGCACCCGGTTCTCCCGGCCCTGCCAGAACTCCACCACCTCGGGCGAGATGAGGTAACCACCCCAGTGCGGCGGCACCGGCACCTCGTCGAGGTCGGCGAACCGCGCTGTCACCTCGGCAAGTTGCTCCAGCAGCGCCGCGCGCGAGGCGATCGGCTTGGACTGCTGCGACGCCCATGCGCCCAGCTGCGAACCGCGCGGGCGCTTCGACCAATAGTCGGCCGTCTGCTCGGCGGACACCTTGGTGACCAGGCCGCGGACGTGGACCTGCCTGCCCAGCAGGTACCAGGGGAACGTCGCCGACGCGTAGGGCATCGCGGCGAGCTCTTCGCCCTTGTGGGAGTCGTAGTTGGTGAAGAATGTGATGCCGTCGTCATCCACGCCCTTGCAGAGCACAGAGCGGGTGGACGGACGACCGCGGGCGTCGACGGTGCCGACCACCATGGCGTTGGGCTCGGCCACCCCCGCCTCCTCGGCGTCGGCTAACCACCTGCGCAGCAGCGCAACCCAACCATCCGCGAGCCAGTCCGCATCGAGGTCGCCGCTGCCGTCCTTCTCCACCGAGCCGTACTCCACCCGCATGCCGGCCAGGTGATCGTCATCGCGGTCTGTCATTCCCCGGTCGTCCCCTTCGTCCCCTGCGCTTCGCGCGTGGCCCCAGCGCGCGGGGCCCCACCGCGCTCCCCTGCCCTTCGGGCGGGGGCCCAACCCTCCGAAGGCCACGCGATCACGCTACGCCTCGGGTGTTCGCCGACCTGTTATCGACCGGTAGCAGGAGGCCAGGGATCGGGTGCGAGAATTTGCGCATGACTATGACGTCGGCGGTTCCAGAGGATTTCGTGCCCGGATTGGAAGGTGTCGTCGCCTTCACCACCGAGATCGCAGAGCCGGACAAGGACGGCGGCGCGCTGCGATACCGCGGCGTGGACATCGAGGATCTGGTCAATCAGCACGTCACATTCGGAGACGTCTGGGCGCTTCTGGTCGACGGCAGATTCGGTCACGGTCTGCCGCCCGCGGAGCCCTTCCCGCTGCCGATCCACAGCGGCGACGTCCGGGTCGACGTCCAGGCCGGCCTGGCCATGCTCGCTCCGATCTGGGGGTACCAGCCGCTTCTGGACATCGAGGACCAGACCGCGCGCGACCAGTTGGCCAGGGCGTCGGTGATGGCGCTGTCGTACGTCGCACAGTCCGCGCGCGGGATCTATCAGCCCGCGGTTCCCCAGCGGGTGGTCGACGAGTGCTCGACGGTGACGGCGCGTTTCATGACCCGCTGGCAGGGCGAGCCCGATCCCAAGCACGTGGAGGCGATCGACGCCTACTGGGTGTCGGCGGCCGAACACGGCATGAACGCATCGACGTTCACCGCCCGGGTGAT
The DNA here is from genome assembly GCF_000230895.2 of Mycolicibacterium rhodesiae NBB3. The sequence goes on along the minus strand of NC_016604.1, from coordinate 2,664,347 downwards.
CGCCTCGACCGGCGCGGACGTGGCGGCGGCGCTGTCCGGCGCGATCGGTGCGATGAGCGGTCCGCTGCACGGCGGTGCGCCCGCACGGGTGATTCCGATGATCGAAGAAGCCGAGAAGACCGGCGACGCGCAAGCGGTCGTCAAGGGGATCCTGGACCGCAAGGAAAAGCTGATGGGGTTCGGCCATCGCGTCTATCGCGCCGAAGACCCGCGGGCACGAGTGCTGCGCGCCACCGCAAAGCGGCTGGAGGCGCCCCGCTACGAGGTGGCTGCCGCGCTGGAACAGGCCGCGCTCGCCGAGTTGCGGGAACGTCGACCCGACCGCGCGATCGAGACCAACGTCGAATTCTGGGCGGCGGTCATTCTTGATTTCGCGCAGGTGCCCACGCAGATGATGCCTGCGATGTTCACCTGCGGGCGCACCGCGGGGTGGTGCGCGCACATTCTCGAGCAGAAGCGGCTCGGCAAGTTGGTTCGCCCGGCCGCCATCTACGTGGGTCCCGAACCCCGCAGTCCGGAGTCGGTCGAGGGGTGGGACCAAGTCTCCCGGTCGTGACGACAGCGACGTTCGGCTCGGCGGCGGAGAGCTTCGCCGCACTGGTGCGGGAAATTCCGCCCGACGCCTGGGGCCAACCCGGCCTCGGTGCGTGGGATGTCCGGTCGCTGGTGGGGCACACCTCGCGATCGCTGATCACTGTGCGCGACTATTTGCAGACCACCGCCGAGCGCGTGGACATCGCCACGCCCGAGGAGTACTACGTGCGAGTGACGGCGTCGGCGCTCGGGATCGATGCGGCCGCTGTCGAGGAGCGTGGACGACAGGCCGGCCGCGAACTCGGCGACGATCCGGCGGCCGCGGTGGACGCGCTCGTGTCGGAGGTGATGAGTGCCGTCGCCGCGGCCGATGACCCGGTGATCACGGTGATCGGCGGACTGGGCGTCCGACTGCACACCTATCTTCCGACACGGACGTTCGAACTGGCGGTGCACGGAATGGACATCGCCAAAGCGACCGGCATCCCGTTCCAATTGCCTGCGGAGGTGCTCACCGAAGCGCTGGACGTCGCGACCCGAACAGCCGTCCTGACCGGGCACGGGGCGTCGGTGCTGCTGGCGCTGACGGGACGTGAGGCGTTGCCACCGGGCTTCTCGATGGTGTGATCCGCAAAGTTAGATACAACACGTGTGCCCACCGAAATGAACCTAAACCTGTGTGCTTCCTCTTAGGGTGGGCGGGTGCCTCAGATGGATCGCCGCAACATGATGATGATGACGGGCCTCGGCTTCTTGGCTGCCACGATGCCCCTCGCCCAAGCCCAAGCCAGCCCGATGAATCGCGCGCCGATACCGGCGCAGCCGCCGACGGCTGATCCGGGAACCTACATCTTCCACGACGAGTTCGACGGTCCCGCGGGATCGGCCCCCGACCCGTCCAAGTGGGTGATCCAGACGTGGCAGGACGACGTGTTCCCGCCGGTCGCAGGCATCTACCGCGATGATCGCCGGAACATCTTCCAGGACGGCAACTCCAACCTGGTGATGATGGCCACCCACGACATGAACATGTACTACGGCGCCAAGCTGCGTGGCATCTGGCGCGGCATGATCAACCAGACGTGGGAAGCGCGAATCAAACTCGACTGCCTGACCCCGGGGGCGTGGCCGGCGTTCTGGGCGGTGAACGAGGACCCGCTTCCCGACGGTGAGGTCGACGTCTTCGAGTGGTACGGCAATGGGAAGTGGCCGCCGGGCACGACGGTGCACGCGGCGTCGAACGGCAAGACCTGGGAAGGCAAGTCGATTCCAGGACTCGTCGACGGTGGCTGGCACACCTGGCGGATGCATTGGGGCGAGGACGGTTTCACGTTCTGGCGGGATTGGGTCGACGGCGCCGACCCGTACTTCCATGTGCCGCCGACGCCTATCCAGGTGTCGGGCCGGCCAGGCGACCTCCGGTGGCCGTTCAGCATCCCCGGCTACTGGATGCAGCCCATGTTCACCCTCGCGGTGGGCGGGCCCGGCGGTGGCGATCCGGCGCTGGGTGTGTTCCCTGCCGCGATGCTCGTCGATTACATCCGCGTCTGGTAGCTCAGCGCTCGGCTTTGATGACCTGTACCAAATTGAACTGCCAGCGTTCCAGTAGGCGGTAGCCGTGCTCGCGGGTGACCGCGAACGCAGGCGTTCCGCCGAACAGCGGACCCGGTTCCATCACCGAATCCTGTTCGTGGGTGGGCCTTGCCGGGTCGGCCTGGGTGATGATCCACAGGGTGCGGCAGACGCTCAGCGGTCCTGCCGACGCCTCCGGGATGAGGTTGGTGTCGAAGACATCGTCACGTTCCGCCGCGGTCTGCCACAGGCTGATGTCCACGACGTTCCGGTAGGCATCCGGGCGCGCCGCCAGCAGCGGGCGCATGGGAGCGGGCATGAATGTCACGGTGTCGTTCACCAGCAGACACTCACCCGGCTCTCCCTTTGTCTTGGCGGCGATGAGGTCGGCCACCTGGCTGTAGTCCATTCCGTATTTCGCGTATGGACTGCGTTGCACCAGAAGATAATTCGGTATCGCCGCGGCGGTGAAGACAACGAGCACGGCCGCAGCGATCCATGGCCGCACCGCCAATGCGCCGATACACACGCCGAGGAGGACCGCGACCGCCGGCGCGGTGAAGCACAGGTACCTCGGGGTGTAGATCGGATGCACCAGAGCCGACCATCCGAGGATGACCGCAGTTGGGACGGCGAGCCATGCGATCGCGAGGGCCAACAGCTGACGATCCTTCTCGGCCAGCCGCGCAGATGTGAAGCGCCACAAGATGATAGCGATGACCGCCACGCAGGCGGAGACGATCAAGAACAGCGGGCTTCGTTCGAAGTACTGTTGCACGGCGACGTCTTCGACCGTCCGGCGGCCGACCGGTGAGATCCAGACGATCTGGTGCGCCTGACCGACGACCAACTTCACGAACGGAGTCACCGACAAGCACGTGCACACCATGGTGACGGCGAACCGCACGACGACCGTGCGAGCCGGCCGGTAAACGCACAGGAAAACGGCGTGCGCCAAGAACATCAGCGCGAGATATATGTCGAGCAGGATCGACAGCGCCATCGCGACCGCGTAACACAACCAGATCCAATCGTTGTTGCGGCGCATCGCGTGAACGAGCAGGACCGTCGACCAGGCGGCGGCCAGCATCGTCAGTGCATACGGGCGAGCCTCGATGCCTGCCCATGTCGCTCGGGGCAGAATCGCGCACAGGACCCCGGCGCTCAGTGCGACGGTGCGCGTCGAGAACTGCTTGCAGAGGACTACCACGCCGGCCGCCGCACCGCCGACCGCCAGTCCGCTCGGCACCCGCGACCAGAATTCCGTAGGCGGGAACATCGCGAACCACCCGTGCATGAAGACGTAGTACAGGCCGTGCACGGCGTCAACGTTGCCCACCATGTGCCACAGCTGAGCAAGCGAACGGCTGTAGGACGCCGAGATCGTCGCGGCCTCGTCGTACCAGAAGGACGGACGGCCCGCGCCCGCCAGACTGACGGCGGCGGCGAGGACGCCGACGATGAGGGGGTCGAGCACCGCCACCCTCGATCTCGTCGGGACTTCGACCCCAAGCACGCCGCTATGTTGCCAGAAGCATCTGTCGGTCCCAGGTGATTGCATGAGGACCGGTCCGATGAGTTCGACACCTCAGGCGAGTCGTACTCATAGCCCGCAAGGGAGAAACCACTAAACCGAGGAGTCCGCCAATGGCCATCGACGTTCAACCCGCCGTGTCCCCGATGCTCACCGTCAGTGACGGTGCGGCAGCTATCGATTTCTACGTCAAGGCGTTCGGCGCCGAGGAACTGGGCCGAGTGCCCGGGCCCGACGGCAAGAAACTGTTCCATGCCGCGCTGCGGATCAACGGCGCGTTGGTGATGCTCAACGATGACTTCCCCGAGATGAACGACGGTAAGTCGGCTACGCCGGAAGCGCTGGGCGGATCACCGGTGACCATTCACCTGACCGTCACCGATGTGGACGCCAAGTTCCAGCAGGCGATCGACGCAGGCGCGACGGTCGTGATGCCGCTCGATGACATGTTCTGGGGTGATCGCTACGGCGAACTTCGTGATCCTTTCGGCCACCTCTGGTCGATGGGCCAACCGATGCGCGAGGTCAGTCAGGACGAGATCGACAACGCCATCAAGCAGCATCAGTAGCGGCGCTAGCGGCGCAGGCCGGCAAGCACGCGATCGCGCATCGACGGTGCCGGCGCGTCGGCGGCCGCGGCAAGCATGTCGGCCACGGTCGTGAACTTGTCGCGCGGCCGCTCGTCACCGCCGCGTGCGATCTCAGCGGTGTCGATCGCTCTCCAGCCCGCGGCGTCGACCACGTCGGGCCGCCTGCGCCGCACCAGTTTGTCCAGCGCAGCCGGCTTGGCCCGGTCCTTGCCGGGATCGGCGAGCAGTCCCGCGTTGTAGTCGTCCACCAGGTTGTGTACCGTCTCGCCGGCACACGACTTGTTGGTGCCGATGAAGCCGGTGGGACCGCGTTTGATCCAGCCCGCGACATAGCTGCCACGCATGGGCCTGCCGGCATCGAGGACTCGGCCGTCGTCGTTGGGCACCACTCCGGCGGCATCGTCGAAGGGCAGGTCGCGAATCGGCTTGCCGCGGTAGCCGATCGAGGTCAGCACCATTCCGGCGTCGAGCCGGCGGACCTCGTCGGTTCTCCCCCGCAAGCGGGAGGTGCCCCCAGTGACGGTGAACTCCACGCCTTGTACGCGTTCCTCGCCGAGAATGCGTCTGGGCGTGAGCTGATAGGCGAACCTGATTCGGGGCCGCGCCGAGGGAGTAGAACTGTCTGCGAGCTTGGACAGGATCTCCAGTTTGCTGCGCGTCAGCGGGTCGGTCGCGGTCGCAAGGTCGCCGATGACCAGATCGTGATCGCCGCCGTCGAGTACCACGTCGCACGCGGACGTCAGGCCGATGAGCTCCGGCAGCGTGAACGCCGAGTGGACCGGACCGCGGCGGGCGGCGATCACGACCTCGGCCACCTTCGAATCTCGCAGGGTGGCGAGCGCATGGTCGGAAATGTCAGTGCGTGCCAGCACGTCGGGGTCGGTGGTCAGAATTCGGGCGACGTCCAACGCGACGTTTCCGTTGCCGACGATCACCACCCGCTCGTGAGTCAAATCGACCGGTAGATCGGTGAATTCGGGATGCCCGTTGATCCATGCCACCATCTCGGTGGCGGTGCCAGTTCCCGCCAGGTCCATGCCCTCGATGTCGAGCCGCCGATCGTTGGGCGCACCGACGGCGTACAGCACAGCGTGATGGTGGGCCAACAGCTCAGCGTGCGTCACGTCGGAGCCCACGTCGACGTTGAGGTAGAACGTGAACCCGGGCAGCGCCGTCACCTTGTCGAAGAGCTTGGTCACCCGCTTGGTGCTCTGGTGGTCGGGGGCGACTCCGGCACGCACCAGCCCGTACGGGGTCGGCAGACGCTCGAAGACATTGACCCGCACGCCACGTTGGGTGAGCAACTCGTCGGCCGCGTACATCGCCGCCGGTCCCGACCCGACGATCGCCACCGTCAGGGGTCCACCTGAACGCGGCCGCACCAGCGGAGCCTCGAGCACCGGCGCGAGTTTGGATGTCGGCGGCAGCTTCCCGTCGGGCTTGGGATAGAAGGACGCGTTCAATTCGATGAACGGTAGCTGCTCGGGCTCCAGCCGGGTGTCGGGTGCGATAGCGCCGACGGGGCACGCCGACACGCAGGCACCGCAGTCGACGCACGCGACCGGGTCGATGTAGAGCATCTCCGCGGTGGCGAAGCCGGGCTCGTCCGGTGACGGGTGGATGCAGTTCACCGGACATGCGTAGACACAGGACCCGTCGCTGCAACACGGCTGGGTGATCACATGTGGCATACGGGACCTACGCGGCCGACACCAGATGCTGGCGGGCGGGCTCGCTGCGGTAGCGACTGGGCCGGCCGCTGATCCGGCAGATCCGCCAGAGCAGTTTCGCGAACGGGTTCATCAGACCGGTGTCGTGGGCAAGCATCCGGACATCGCCGAACATGTCGCGCAGCATCTGCCGCGACTCGGGCGAGGAGAAGAAGATCTCCTTGCGGACCGACCGCGGGATGTCGAATTCCTTCCAGAACGCGCGCGGCGGCACGATGATCGCCGAGCACAGCACGCGCATCACCACCGGAACGTAGAGCGACAACCAGAATCGCTTGCGTCGCGGCAGGTCTGGCACGCGCTTGCGCAGATACTCATGCGCGAACGAGATGTGGCGTGCCTCCTCGGCCACGTGGATGGCCATCACGCGCTCCATGATCGGATGCAGCGTCTTGCCCTCGCGCAACACGTTCTTCTGGGTGTGGTCGATGGGTTCCTCGCCCGCGAGGATGCCGAACCAGAACGGGATCGGCAACGGACCGGCGACCAGGGGGATGGCCGGCTGGATCCACTTCAACATCCGGGGCATACCGGGCACGTCGGCGCCGATCCGGTTCACCATCTCCTGGAACATCATGGTGTGGTTGCACTCTTCGACGGCCTCGTGCAGGCAGTACCGGTATTCCGGTGAGCCGTTGGGCGTCCAGAAGGCGTACTCCATCAGTCCGCGGATCAGGATCGACTCGAAGTGCAGGCCGACCTTGGCGACGTTGGCCTGACGCCACATGCCGATCTCGATCTGGCGCTGGATCGGCTGCGACTGATACCACCAGTGCTGGCCGATCGGGTCCGTTGCGGGCAGGACCCAGCGCTCATCATTCTCGAACACCTCGAACTCCGGGGATTCCCAGTCGATGTCGGTGTAGGGATTGAAGTTGCGGCGCACCGACCCCTCGGACAATGTGGTGAGCATGTCGACGTACGCCCGGTCTTTGGGGCCATCGCCTATCTCCATGTTGCGGCGCCAGCGCCTGACAGTCTTCGTCCTAGCCTCTTTGCCTGTCATTCGAAGCCTCCCGTGAGGTTTACTTGTCCGCCCTCGATGCCGAACACGGTACCGCAGGTATCGCATACCTGAAATACCCACTTCGGAGTTGTGGCACACGGGGCCGAGAGCCGAAAATTGTGACGGAGACCACACATGGTTGAGCTCAAGACCACGTCGGAAATCGACTCGATGGCCGATGCCGGGGCCGTCGTCGCCGAGGCGCTACGCGAGGTCGTCGAGTACGCGAAACCGGGCATGCCCACTGTCGATCTGGACCGAGTCGCCGCGGCCGTCCTGGGCCGCCACGGCGCGTCCTCACCGTTTCTCGACTACCACCCGCAGTGGGCGTCCACCCCGTTCCCGGCGGTGCTGTGCGTGAGTGTCAACGACGCCGTCGTGCACGGCATCCCCACCGGCTACCGGCTCGCGGACGGGGACCTGGTGTCGGTGGACTTCGGCGCCACCCTGCGCGGTTGGACCGGTGATGCAGCGAGAAGTTTCATCGTCGGCACCCCGCGCGCCGAGGACGCCGCGCTGATCGAGGCCGCCGACGCCGCACTCGCCGCGGGCATCGCGGCGGTCCGGCCAGGCAACAGACTCGGCGACGTCGGCCATGCGATCGCGTCGACGGTCCGGGAAGCGGGTTTTTCTCTGCTCGCCGATCATGGCGGCCATGGGATCGGCCGCACCATGCACGAGGACCCGGACGTGCCGAACGAGGGGCGGCCAGGGAAAGGCATGAAGTTGCGTCCCGGCCTGGTAATCGCGATCGAGCCGATGGTCATCGCCGACGGCACGGATGAGTACTGCCACGACCCCGACGGCTGGACGCTACGGACGCTGTCGGGCGCTCGCGCGGCACACAGCGAGCACACCGTGGCCGTGACAGCCGACGGCGCACGAATTCTCACCAATTAGCAAGGGATAGGGGCTATTTCGCCCCGAAATCCCCCGTCGCAGTCATCATGCTGCCGCTTCGCACCGACGAGAAACCCGCCTCGGTCAGTCCGCAGTTGGTGATGATCGCGCGGTGCCCCGGACTGTTCATCCACCAGTTGACGGCAGCAGCAGGGGAACCACCCGGGCCGTTGGCCCAGAAGACGATTTCGCCGATATTGGAGTAGCCCGCGTAACCGGCGTCCGTGACACGCTGCGCCAGCGACGAGCCGTCCGAACCGGTGTGGGCCGCCACCCCGGTGCGAAGCATGTCGTTGGCGTGCCGCGCTGCCGACGCAGTCAGCTGCGGGTTGGGGGCCAGCGGTCCACAGCCGTTGGCCGCACGGGTGGCGTTGATTTCGTTCAGCAGCTCGCCGCCGTCGTCGGCGTGGGCCGGCGCTGCCGCCAGCACCGCACCGAACGCGGCCAGCGCAGCCGCGCACACCGGCACGAGCTTGTTCGTTTCCCCGCGACTGATCATGTGCCCCCCAATGGGCTCAGTCCCCGACACATCACATTATGGATACAAAATGGTTCCATCGTGTGTTCTTTACCCATTTTTTCAAGATCTTCTGCTTCACCTCCCGACTGAAACGCCACAGCTGCGGTCATTACTCTTGTCCCCATGGCCGACCTCACGATTCCCGCCGACCTCAAGCCCCGCGACGGCCGCTTCGGGTGCGGACCGTCCAAAGTGCGCCCGGAGCAACTGCAGGCGTTGGCCTCGGCGGGCGACGTATTCGGGACGTCGCATCGGCAGGCGCCGGTCAAGAACCTCGTCGGCCGGGTTCGCGACGGACTGAGTCAGCTGTTCTCGGTGCCCGACGGCTACGAGGTGATCCTCGGCAACGGCGGCACCACCGCGTTCTGGGACGCCGCGGCGTTCGGGCTGATCGACAAGCGCTCGCTGCACCTGACCTATGGCGAGTTCAGCAGCAAGTTCGCGTCCGCGGTGGCGAAAAACCCGTTCGTCGGCGACCCGGTCGTCGTCAAGGCCGATCCAGGCAGCGCCCCGAAGCCGCAGTCGGACGCGTCCGTCGACCTCATCGGGTGGGCGCACAACGAGACGTCCACAGGCGTCGCGGTTCCCGTCCAGCGACCCGACGGTTCCGACGGGGCACTGGTCGCCATCGACGCCACCTCGGCGGCCGGCGGCCTACCCGTCGACATTGCCGACGCCGACGCCTACTACTTCGCGCCGCAGAAGAACTTCGCCAGCGACGGCGGCCTGTGGATCGCGATCCTGTCCCCCGCCGCGCTCGCCCGTGTCGAGGCCATCGCGGGGTCGGGTCGCTGGGTGCCCGAGTTCCTGTCGCTGCCGATCGCGATCGAGAACAGCCTGAAGAACCAGACCTACAACACGCCGGCGATCGGCACGCTGGTCATGTTCGCCGACCAACTGGACTGGATGCTTGGCAACGGCGGCCTGGACTGGGCCGTCAAGCGCACCGCGGACTCGTCGCAGCGACTGTACGGCTGGGCGGAGGCGTCGGCGTTCGCCACGCCGTTCGTCGCCGATCCCGAACTGCGGTCACAGGTAGTCGGCACGGTCGACTTCGCCGACTCCGTAGACGCTGGAGCCGTCGCCGCCACCTTGAGGGCCAACGGAATCGTCGACACCGAGCCCTACCGCAAACTCGGCCGCAACCAATTGCGGGTCGGCATGTTCCCGGCCGTCGATCCCGACGACGTCAGCGCATTGACCGCATGCATCGACTGGGTTGTAGAACGCCTCTGACCTGCCCGCGTGTCTACCTCATTACGGGCAGATAACGCAGTAGGGTCGCTTCGATCGGGCATCGTACGGGCCCGGAGGAGGTCGACATGCGGAAACTCAAAGTCGTTGGATTGGACGTCGACGGCAAACAGATCATCTGCGAGGCCGACGACTCCGGCGAGAAGTTCTTACTGCTTTCCGACGACCGATTGCGCGCGGCCGTACGCGGCGAAAGAGCCGCCAACACTTCCGGCCAACATCCCCCTCAGACCAATGATGAGGTGCCAAGCGTGCTGCGTCCCAAGGAGATTCAGGCCAAGATCCGTGCAGGCGCATCCGTCGAGCAGGTCGCCGCGGCCTCTGGAGTCGATTTGGCACGGGTTGAGAGATTCGCTCATCCGGTACTACTGGAGCGCTCGAGGGCGGCCGAACTGGCAACCGCAGCGCATCCGGTGCTCGCCGACGGCCCCTCGGTGCTGACACTGCTGGAGACGGTGACGACGTCGTTGGTCGCTCGCGGGCTGAGCACCGAAGCCACCAACTGGGATGCGTGGCGTAACGAGGACGGGCGCTGGACCGTCCAGATGGCGTGGCAGGTCGGCCTGTCCGACAACGTGGCTCACTTCCGGTTCACGCCCGGCGCGCACGGCGGCACGGTGACGTCGCTCGACGACGCGGCATCCGAGCTCATCGACCCGGACTTCGCGCGCCCGCTTCGGCCCGTCGCCGCTGTCCCGCAGCTGGAGCTGGAGGACATGCCCGAGCCGCTCACCGAGCCTGAGCTCGATCTCGGACCCGAAGCCGAGCCGGCACCACCCGCAGCGCCGAAGCCCCGTGCGCGGAAGGGTAAGCCAGCTGTACCCGCGTGGGAGGACGTGCTGCTCGGCGTCCGGTCCAGCGGCCAGCGCTGAGGCTTGACCTGATCTTCTGCTGAGGTCCGCTACCGCCCGATAGCGATGGCCACCACCGTGATCCATGCGCAGGCCACGCCGACCGCGGCACCGAGCACAAACCAGCGCCAGACCAGTCGTTTACGCCATTCCCAGACGGTGGGGGTCAGGCCGCCGACGGCCACCAGGTTGAGCCCGACGGCCAGCATCGGATGTACCTTCATCAGTCCCAGGCTCAGCACCACGATGGCGGCGCCGACAACCGCGGCGACGAACGCGGCGACCGTCAAGCCCATCGCCCACGGAGTCGAGTCGTCGGTCACGGGTTCAATCTAGCGGGAGAGCCTGGCCCGTTCGTAGAACGCGAGTGCCGCCGCAGTCGCGACGTTGAGCGAATCGGTGCCCCGCGACATCGGGATGCGCACGCGCATGTCACTGGCACGCATGGCTCGTTCGGACAGCCCGGGTCCTTCCGCGCCGACGAGCACCGCCAGCCGTTGGTCGGCGACCTCGGAGACAGCGGACGCCAGCGTCCGGGCAGCCGGGTCGGGCGTCATCGCGAGCAGACGAAACCCGTTGTCCCGCAGGGTCTCCAAATCACGTGGCCAGTCCGACGCCCACGCGTACGGCACCAGCAACGCGTGACCCATCGATACCCGGACCGCGCGCCGGTACAGCGGGTCGGCGCATCCGCTGCCGAACACGATCGCGTCGACATCGAGGCCGGCAGCGTTGCGGAAGACAGAGCCGAGGTTCTCGTGATCGTTGACGCCTTCGAGAACGGCGATCGTGCGGGCCGTCTCCAGCACATGGGGCACGGAGAGCTCGGGCACCCGCGAGGCCGATGCGAGCACTCCGCGGTTGAGGTGAAAGCCCACGACATCGGCCATGACGTCGGCAGTCACGCGATAGTACGGCGCCGCAACACCTGTCAGGTCGGCGCCGAGTTCTTCAAGGCGCCGGTCGGTGCCCAGCAGCGCGCGCGGGGCGAATCGCGACGCGAGCATGCGCTGTACCACCAGCACTCCCTCGGCGATGACCAAACCCTTACCCGTGGGCAGGTCAGGTCTGCGGTCCACGCTGTTGAGATCCCGGAAGTCGTCCAGCCTCGGGTCCGCGGGGTCAGAGACGTCGATGACGTTGGCGCTCACGCGGTTTCGTCGACAATCACCGACAACAGCGACAACGAAACGAGCCGAGGATCTTGCACGAGGCACACAGTACCGAGCAGGGCTGCAGAAACATGCGGCTATGCGTTAGGTTCTGATCGATGACGCCGCAACCGCCTGCACTGCCGCCCGGCCTGCTCAAGCCGTGGCCGGTGATCGTCGTCATCACGGTGGGCTGGCTGATCGCGACGTTGCTGGCGTTCACGGTTTCGGCATTGCACACCTACCGGCCGTTCACGGTCGCCGGCCTCGGCGTCGGCGTGCTTGGCACATCGATCTTTCTGTGGCAGCGTCAGGCCGTGCGGCGCGGATCGCGCGGCGCGCAGAGTGGACTCGACTGAATTCTCTTGACCCGCCGAGGAGGTAGCGATGGCAGAGCCGCTGTTGCAGGCTCAGATCGATATCAATGCCCCGGTCGCCAAGGTCTGGTCCTTGGTCGCCGATCTTTCCAAGATGCCGCAGTGGAGCCCGCAGTGCCGATTGATGAAAACGCTGGGTGGCCCGCTTCGCCAGGGCAGCAGGACGGTGAATCTCAACCGGCGCAGATTCCTCGTGTGGCCCACCACCAGTCGCATCACGGAATTCATTCCGGAGAAGAAGCTGGCGTTCCGGGTCAACCAGAACGGGACCGTGTGGAGCTACGAACTCGAGCCCACTGCGACAGGTACCCGGGTCATCGAGAGCAGACATGCGGAGAACGGGGTTTCGGCCTTCTCGAACATGTCGGTCAATGCGTTGATGGGCGGCGTGCCCAGTTTCGAGCGCGAACTGGTCGACGGCATGAATGAATCGCTGTCGCGAATCAAGGCCGCCGCGGAGAGCTAACCCGCCGGTTCGGTGACGTCGAGAACGCCGTCGTCGTAGGGATCGAACAGCGGAGAACCGGTACCGGCCGGCTGCGGGGTGTCTGAATGCGCACCGCAGCCGTATTCGGCGTCGACCACATGGCCGTCGGCGGACATCTCGTTGGCACACACGCCGAACATCAGCCCCAGCGAACCTGACAGTGGGAGATAGAACCCGCAGTCGCGGCACACCCGGCGGGTGGACCGCGCCATCGCCGAACCGGGACCGTATTCGCCGTCGTGCCAGCGCTGCGCGGCGTCGTCGCGGCCCCACGGGCCGAGCACCTGCTTACGACCGAAGCCCACCTCGGCGGCGACCTCGTCGACCGCGGGGTCCCCGCTCGCCAGGTAGCCGGGCACGAGCCTTGGGTCTTCATTGGGCGGAGCGAGCAGGTCACCGGGACTCAGGTCGCCCGGCTTGACTCGCTCGTGCCAGGGCACCCACTTCGGTGCGAGCAGCGCCGTCGGACCGGGCACCAGGACGACCTCGCTGATCGTCGCATGATCTGCGCCAGGGCAAGCGGCCACGACGACGGCCCACTGCCAGCCGCGATAGCCGGGCATATCGGCGAGGAACCGGTGGGTGGCCGCGGTCGGATCGTCGAAACCTGCGCCGAGGTACTCCCCGACGGTGTCCTCACCGCTGAACTCGACGATCGCGGCGCGCGCGTCATCGACGGAGCCCAGCAGCACCGCCTCCAGGTCGGGGCGAGCCGCGGGATCCCCGGTCAGGGGTGCCACGCCGTGTTCGGCAGATTCCGTCGCGCTGTCCATCGGCATCAATTTTGCCCCACGTGCTGGGTGGCTAGCCACACCGGTCGGCTGCACGCGCGCCGTCGCTCCGATGGGGGAGAATCTTTCTGTGACCGGACCGCGCCGTGACGACAGAGATTCGGCGGGTCGGCGTGAGGATCGCTACTACCCTCCCCGCCCCCCTGCCGGCGCCGGCGACGAACACCCCGGGATGGCCAATTACCCGAGCGATCCCGGCGAGGGCGGCTACCGCCGGACCAGGCGGTCGAACCCCACGCCGAGCAACAACCGGTGGCTACCGCCATTGGACGAACCGGCGCGGCCGCACACCTCCGGACCCCCACCGCACTCCGTAGGCGCCGGGGCAGGCGAACGGATCACGGTGACCAGAGCGGCCGCCCAACGCAGCCGCGAGATGGGCTCCAAGATGTACGGCCTGGTGCACCGAGCCGCCACGGCCGACGGCGCCGACAAGTCTGGGCTGACCGCGCTGACTTGGCCGGTGGTCGCGAACTTCGCGGTCGACGCCGCGATGGCCGTCGCGCTGGCCGACACCCTGTTCTTCGCGGCGGCCTCCGGTGAGAGCAAGGGCAAGGTCGCGCTGTACCTGCTGATCACCATCGCACCGTTCGCCGTCATCGCACCCCTGATCGGACCTGCGCTCGACCGTCTGCAACACGGTCGCAGGCTCGCGCTGGCCACCTCGTTCATCTTGCGCACCGCACTGGTGGTGGTGCTGATCGCCAACTTCGACGGCGCCACCGGCGGCTTCCCACCGTGGGTGCTCTATCCGTGCGCGTTGGGAATGATGGTGCTGTCCAAGTCATTCAGCGTGTTGCGTAGTGCGGTGACTCCGCGGGTGCTGCCGCCGACGATCGACCTGGTCCGGGTGAATTCGCGGCTGACGATGTTCGGTCTGCTCGGCGGAACCATGGTCGGCGGCGCCGTCGCCGCAGCCGCGCAGTATCTCTTCCGCGTATTGGAGTTACCCGGAGCGCTGTATGTCGTCGTCGCCGTCTCCGTTGTCGGCGCGGCTTTGTCGATGCGGATCCCAAGATGGGTCGAGGTGACCACAGGCGAGGTGCCCGCGACGCTCAGCTACCACGGCCGCACCGGGGAACTGCGCCGCGAACCCGAATCGCGCAAGCCGACGCCGGCACGACAACCGTTGGGTCGCAACATCATCACCGCACTGTGGGGCAACTGCACCATCAAGGTGATGGTGGGCTTCCTGTTCCTCTACCCCGCCTTCTACGCGAAATCGCACGACGCCAGCGGCTGGGAACAGCTGAAGATACTCGGAATGATCGGCGCGGCGGCCGCGATCGGCAACTTCGTCGGCAACCTGGCCAGCGCACGGATGAAGCTCGGACACCCCGCGCAGATGGTCGTGCGCTGCACGATCGCGGTCACCGCGAGTGCGCTGGCGGCCGCTGTCGCAGGCAATCTGCTGGTCGCCGCGATCGGCACGCTGATCACCTCCGGCGCAAGCGCAATCGCCAAGGCGTCGCTCGACGCATCGTTGCAGGACGATCTGCCGGAACGGTCCCGCGCATCGGCATTCGGACGTTCGGAGTCGTTGTTGCAGTTGGCGTGGGTCGGGGGCGGGGCCATCGGCGTTCTGATCTACACACAGTTGTGGGTCGGGTTCACCGGTGTCAGCGCGGTGCTGATCGTCGGCCTGGCGCAGACGATCGTGAGCTACCGCGGTGATTCACTGATCCCGGGTCTCGGCGGAAACCGTCCGGTGGTCGCCGAGACGGAGGGCGGCCGTCGCCCCGACAGCGCGGCGGTGGCGCCGGAATGAAACGCGTACTGGCCGCACTGGCGGTCGTGGTGGTCCTCGCGTCTGCGGCGACCGGTGTCCTGATCTGGCGTCTGGCCCAGCATCCACCGCCCAAACACCCCGAGATCAGCGCCTATACGGACGGCCAGTTGGTGCGGGTCGGCCCGTACAGTTACTGCGACGTGGTCAATCTCAACGACTGCGAAAACCCTGGCACCGTAGGCGAACTCGCGGTTGACGGCCGTCACCCGGTGCAGCTGTCCGTACCGCCCGAGATCTCCGGTGCGCCGTGGCTCCTCGGTCGCAAATACGAGGGGTCCGACGTGCTCGAGGAGTTCCGGCCCGACAGCAAGCTGGCCGTCACCATTCCCACCGTCGACCCGCACCGCGGAAAGCTGACCGCCTTCGTCGTGCAACTCCCCACGATCGTCGTCGACCAGGACGGCAACGAACATCCGTCGTGGCACGCAGAGTGGTCCGTGCGGACGGTGTGGCCTCAGCCGGCTGAATGATCCGCTGGGACCCGTTCCCCCTCGCGCGTCGGTCCCGGTGGGGTGCCATCGCCAAACGGTTTGCCGCCCAACGCCTCTCGGCCGTGTGGAGTCAGCCAGTTCGCCAGGTCCGGTCCCTTCGGGACGATCTGCGTCGGGTTGATGTCGGAGTGCACGATGTAGTAGTGCTGCTTGATCTGCACGAAATCGGTGGTGTCACCGAACCCGGGAGTCTGGAACAGGTCGCGGGCATACGCCCACAACACCGGCGACTCGGATAGCTTGTTCCGATTGCACTTGAAGTGTCCGTGGTAGACCGGGTCGAACCGGGCCAGCGTCGTGAACAACCGCACATCGGCCTCGGTGATGGTGTCGCCGACCAGATATCGCTGATTCCGCAGTCGATCCGACAGCCAGTCCAACGCGGTGAACAACCGGTCATAGGCCTTCTCGTACGACTCCTGTGACCCGGCGAATCCACACCGGTACACGCCGTTGTTGACCTCCGTGTAGATCCGCTGAGCGACCTCGTCGATCTCGTCGCGCAGCGGCTCGGGGTACAGCTGGGGCGCGCCCTCGCGATGGAACTCAGTCCACTCCGTCGAGAAGTCGAGCGTCATCTGAGCGAAGTCGTTGGTGACCACCTCGCCGGTTCCCACGTCGACGATCGCCGGCACCGTGATGCCCTTCGGATAGTCGGGGAACCGTCTGAGGTAGGCATCCTTGAGCCGCGGAATCTTCAGAACCGGGTCCACGCCACCGGGGTCGAGGTCGAACGTCCAGCTGTCCTGGTCATGGGTCGGGCCGCAAAAGCCAATGGAGAGAGTGTCTTCCAGCCCCAGCAGCCGACGCACGATGATCGTGCGGTTGGCCCAGGGGCACGCCCGCGCGACGACGAGCCGGTATCGGCCGGACTCGACGGGATACCCGTCGCGTCCGTCGGCGGTGATGCGCGTGGTGATGTAGTTCGTATCGCGGTTGAACTCGCCTCCGCTGGCCACGTAACTCATGGGTCCAGCATGCCCGCTTCGTCGGGCAGTTAGGCGTCGAGTTCGCTTGCGACGGCGCGGACCACTTCGGACACTCGTCGCGCGACCTTACGGTCGGGATAACGACCCTTGCGCAGTTCCGGCTGAACAGCGCCTTCCAGCAGCGTGATCATGTCCTCGACCATGCCGTGCAGCTCGTCGGGAGTGTGCTTGTGCTCGGCGGCGGCGGCCTCGCGCCTCGTGCGTGTCAGACTCGGCGGCGAGTCGAGGATCTTCACACTCAGTGCCTGGGGGCCGCGACGCCCAGCGGCCATGCCGAACTCGACCTTTTGTCCGGCCTTGAGTCCTTCGACGCCGGACGGCAGCGCGGACGAGCGAACATAAACGTCCTCGCCCTCCTCCTGCGACAGAAAGCCGAAGCCCTTCTCGGCGTCGTACCACTTAACCCGGCCGGTCGGCACTGGTCTCACCTGCTTGTCTTCTAAACGCGCTGAACATAAGGAAAGCGTCCCGTGCGCCGGGACGCGTCCGGAGTGATCCTACTCGGCCCTCCACCCTCCCTCACCCCCTTTACTCGGTAGGCTGGAACGACCGCTGGAGGAAAGATGCGCCTGATCCTGAACGTCATTTGGTTGGTCTTCGGCGGCCTCTGGCTGGCTCTGGGCTATCTATTGGCCGCCCTCATCTGCTTCGTCCTGATCATCACCATTCCCTTTGGATTCGCGGCACTGCGCATCGCGTCATACGCGTTGTGGCCGTTCGGCCGGACCGTCATCGACAAGCCCGGGACGCGACCCGGTGCGCTCGTCGGCAACATCATCTGGGTCGTCTTGTGCGGCATCTGGCTGGCCATCGGCCACGTCGTCACCGCCGTCGCCCAGGCCATCACGATCATCGGCATTCCGCTCGCGCTGGCGAACCTGAAGCTGATCCCGGTGTCGCTGATGCCGTTGGGCAAGGACATCGTTCCGGTCGACGACATCAACCGACCTGTCGGCGCGCTGGTATGACGGTCATCGATCTGGGCGTGCCATCGCTGGGCCCGGCGGATCCCGTCCCCGCCGACGGCCCGCTCATCGACACGTTCGGCCGTATCGCCACCGACCTTCGGGTGTCGCTGACCGACCGGTGCAACCTGCGCTGCACCTACTGCATGCCCGCGGACGGACTCGACTGGCTTGCCGGTGAACAACTGCTGACGCCGGACGAATTGACCCGGCTGCTAACCGTCGCGGTGACGAAACTCGGCATCACCAGCGTGCGCTTCACCGGTGGCGAGCCGCTGGTCGCGAAGAACCTCGAAGACATCGTCGCGGCCACCGCCGCGTTGCGGCCTCGCCCCGAAATCACGTTGACCACCAACGGAATTGGGCTCGCCAAGCGGGCCGCGAAGTTGAAGCAGGCCGGCCTGGACCGTATCAACGTGTCGCTGGACACCGTGGACGCCGCGCGATTCAGCCGCATCACCCGCCGCGACAGGTTGCCCGACGTGCTTGCCGGCCTGCAGGCCGCCAAGGCCGCCGGGCTCGATCCGGTCAAGGTGAATGCCGTGCTCGATCCGGTCACTGGACTACAGGACGCCGTCGAACTGCTGCGGTTCTGCGTGGACAACGGCTACCAGTTGCGCATCATCGAGCAGATGCCGCTCGACGCCGACCATCAGTGGCAGCGGGATAGGGCTATCGGCGCCGACGACGTGCTTTCCGCACTGCGCCGCCACTTCGAACTCACACCCGACTCGGCACCTCGGGGTTCGGCGCCTGCGGAGCTGTGGCGGGTCGACGGCAACCGCGGCGTGGTCGGCATCATCGCCTCGGTCTCGCACGCGTTCTGTTCGGCATGCGATCGCACCCGCCTCACCGCCGACGGCCAGGTCCGCAACTGTCTCTTCGCGCGTCAGGAGACAGATCTGCGCCACCTCATGCGGACGGGTGCCGGCGACGACGCCCTCGAAGCCGCGTGGCGCGCGGCGATGTGGGCCAAGGCGGCCGGACACGGCATCAATGACCCCGGCTTCGTGCAGCCGGACCGGCCGATGAGCGCAATCGGCGGCTAGCGGCATGGCAACGACCACGACGGTTGAGGTATCCGTGCGATTTTTCGCCGCGGCGAGGGCGGCCGCGGGTAACGAAGAGGAGACGATCCGGATTCGACCGGGCACGACGCTCTCCGATCTCGTCGATCAGCTCAGCGCACGCGACGCCAATCTGGCGAAAGTGTTGATGCGCTGCTCTTTTCTGTGCGACGGCGTAGCGGTCCGCGAAGCGAATGTGGTGCTGGAGAACGCGCAGACGATCGACGTTCTTCCACCGTTCGCCGGCGGATAATGGTGATATACGTCACATAACGGAAAGATCACAAACTGGCTACGACGCGGTGGCGCGCCGTGAACACCTGCGAGAACGCCGAGAATTCCTGCGGGTTTAGAGCTCTATTAGGATTTGCCGCCACCGAAAACGCCGTTATCTGCAAAAGATGACGCTCACGGACACAGCCATTACGGTCACTACCCAAGTCCCTCGACCTCAATCGTGGGACCCGCTGTGCTCCGATCGCGCCGAGCTCCGTCCAGTCGGAACACAGTCACCAACGAACACTCATGGATGGAGGCGGGGGACCCACCGGTCCACCGAACAGACGGACCTGGAGCCGAATTCGGCTCCTTGGGGTGAAGCCGGCGTCGTTCCGACGCCGCCGGCCGGGCAACCTCTCCAGCCCGAACCCGACAGCTGACCTCGCGGGCGCAGAAGAGAGGACATCAGCGCACCTATGAGTGGACGGCATCGCAAACCCACTGCATCGGCCAAGAACGTCGCGAAGATCGCCTTCACCGGCACCGTGATCGGCACCGGAGGTCTTGCCCTCGCGGGGCACGCCAGTGCCGCGACCGACAGCGAGTGGGACCAGGTCGCCAGCTGCGAATCCGGCGGCAACTGGGCCATCAACACCGGCAACGGCTATCACGGCGGACTCCAGTTCTCCCCGAGCACGTGGTCGGGCAACGGTGGCGGCGAGTATGCGCCCACCGCGTACCAGGCCACCAAGGAAGAGCAGATCGCCGTCGCCGAGCGCGTGCTCGCGGGTCAGGGCAAGGGCGCATGGCCGGTCTGCGGTACCGGGCTGTCCGCGCCGACGCCGCGCGACGTCGTCGACGACGCAATGGCGAATCTGAACAACGTGCTGCCGCCTCCTCCGCCGCCGTTCAACCCCTTCGCGCCGCCGCCACCGCCCGCGCCCGCGCCGTTCGATGCGCTGGCCGCACCGGTACCGCCGCCGCCCCCTCCGGGCGACCCGCTGGCTCCGCCGCCGCCGGCTCCCGTAGACGCGCTGGCCGCACCGCTGCCACCCGCCCCGCCGGCGCCTCCGGCCCCGCTGCCGCCCCCACCGCCGCCTGCCGACGCCTTGGCAGCGCCGCTGCCCCCGCCGCCTCCGGCCCCGCTGCCGCCTCCTCCGCCTCCGGCCCAGGGAATGGCCGCCGCTGCGATCAACGGCGCCGCTGCGGTTCCGCTCGCACCTCCGCCGCCGCCGCCGCCGGTGGCGCCGCCGGTCGAGGCACTCGCCGCACCGCTTCCCGAAGCACCCGAGGCGCCTCCGGCACCGCTGCCGCCCGCGGCGCCCCCGATCGATGCGCTGGCCGCACCGGTGCCTCCGCCGCCTCCGGTGGAGTCCGCGCAGCCCGTCGCGAATTGGGATGTCGCTGAAGGCTCGACCCCCGGTGACCATCCGCCGGTCTGGGCGCTGCCCGCCGACGCGCCGCTGCAGCCGGCCCCGGCCCTGCCGCCTCCCCCAGCGCCGCCGGCTCCAGCCGCGGCACCTGCGCCCGCGCCCGGCCTGCCGGCCGGGATCACCAACGTCGACGTCCCGCAGCCGATTTTCGACGCTGCCAACCAGGCGGTGTCGGGTGAGCTCCCCGTGCCCGCAGAAATTCCACACCTCTCCAGCCCGGACAATCTCAACCCGGGAACGACGACCGACCGTCTTGCCGCCGCCGGCGACAGCCCGAACGTCTCGTACCTCAAGGAGATCTGGCACGCGATCCAGACCCAGGACATCACCGGCAAGGATGCGCTGCTGGCGCTGACTCAGCGTCCGCTCACGACACCGGACGCGCGCCAGGGTGGTGCGGTGCCCAACGTGCCCGGGCAGCTTCCGCCGGATCCGGCACTGGCGCCTCCGCCGCCTCCGGCGCCGCTGCCGCCGGCCTGAGTCCAGGCGGGTAGCGACTCAGGCGGAGCCGACCCACTCCTCGGTTCCGTCTGCGAAGAACTGGTGCTTCCACACCGGTAGCCGAGCTTTGACGGCGTCCACCAAACGTTGGCAGGTCTCGAATGCCGCGCCTCGGTGGTCGGCGGCCACAGCCGCGACAAGTGCGGCGTCGCCGATGTGCAGTACGCCGATGCGGTGGCTGACGGCGAGGGCCCGCACTCCTCGAGCGTCGGCGGCGATCTCGGCGGCCACCTCGGCCAGCGTCTCCGCTGCCGTGGGGTGTGCCGAATACTCGAGCCTCGTCACCGTGCGGCCGCCGTCGTGGTCGCGGACGACACCCGCGAAACCCACCACCGCCCCCGCGGCCTCATGCGCGACGAGCGATTCGTGCTCGGACAGTGCGATCGTGTGCTCGGTGAGTCCGGCGCGCAGCACGACGGTCATCGCGGATGGTCCCCTCCCGCAAGCTGATCCAGCGCATGCTCGAGCACCTGGTCCAGCACGGCCAAACCGTCCTTCACGCCGCCGGGTGAACCGGGCAGGTTCACGATCAGGGTCCGTCCTCTGACACCGCAGACGCCACGGGAGAGCACAGAGGTGGGCACCTTGTCCTCGCCCGCTCGGCGGATCGCGTCGGCCAGACCCGGGATCTGGTAGTCGACGATGCCGGCGGTCGCATCTGCGGTTCCGTCGCTCGGCGAGATCCCGGTGCCGCCGGACGTGATGATCACGTCTACGTTTTCGCCGACCGACTCGAACAGTGCCCGGTTGACCCCGATGCCGTCAGCGACAACCGAGGGCGCAGGGGTGGTGATCCCGCGCTTATTGAGCCAGTCGACGACGATCGGTCCGCAGCGGTCCTCGTAGACCCCCGCGGCGGCACGGGTGGAGGCGATGACGACCCGGCCCGACCTCATCTCGTCCAGGTTCCGGTCTTGCCGCCTTCTTTGCGCAGCACCCGGACGTTCTCGATGCGCGCGGCGGGGTCCACCGCCTTGATCATGTCGTAGAGGGTCAGCGCGGCGACGCTCACCGCCGTCAGCGCCTCCATCTCCACACCGGTGCGATCAGTGGTCCGGACCGTCGCGGCGATGGTCACTCGCGCTCCGTCGGCGACGAAGTCGATGTCGACACCCGTGAGGGCCAGCTGATGGCACAGCGGAATCAGGTCGCTGGTGCGCTTGGCCGCCAGGATCCCGGCGACCCGTGCGGTGGCCAGCGCATCGCCCTTGGGCAGCCCCCCCGATGCGATCATCTCGACGACCTCGGCGGTGGTGTGCACGGCGCCCGCGGCAACGGCGATGCGCGTGGTGGCGTCCTTGGCCGTGACGTCGACCATGTGCGCCGCGCCTGCCTCGTCGATGTGCGAGAGCGCGGGCCGGGCGGAGCGCGGCGATGCGTCCCCAGCCGGTTCAGTCACTACCTGTTGACGACCGTGACCGGGTGCACGTACGGGACGTCATCGCTGGGCAGGGGGAAGGTCAGATCCCCGAACGGCGACAGCGCACCGGTGCGGTCGGCGGCGAGCTCGCTGACAGCGTGATCATCGTCGCCGTCGGTCGCGGGCCAGCCCGGGTCGACATACTGCTTCTTCTGCCGTTTGTTGTCAGCCACGCCTGACATTGTGGCAGGCACCGTGAGCAGTGGCGACACCGACGGGCTGCCTTACCCTGGTCAGCAATGACCGAAAACGCTCCGGGCCTTCCTCTGGGCGCCTGGCTGGCCGAACTCGGCGATGAGCGGCTGATCCGGCTGCTGGAGTTGCGGCCCGACCTGACACAACCCCCGCCGGGGACCATCGCGGCGCTCGCCGCGCGGGCCCAGGCCCGGCAATCGGTCAAGGCTGCCACCGATGACCTGGACTTTCTTCATCTCGCGGTGATCGACGCCCTGCTCGTTCTGCACGCCGACACGACCGCGGTACCGGTGTCCAAGCTGTTGGAGTTTTTCGACGACGCGGGTGCGGAAACCGCGGTGACGGCGGCCATCGACAATCTCCGTGAACGCGCGCTGGTGTGGGGTGACG
Source organism: Mycolicibacterium rhodesiae NBB3 (assembly GCF_000230895.2). Next base: position 2,641,591 of record NC_016604.1, on the reverse strand, counting down.
CTTCGATACGCGTCGCCACCGAGGCGGCGACGGGACTTCCCTGGTATCCCGGTCAGGCCACGGTCGAGGACACCGACCCGACGGATATCGCGCAGCGTCTCGCCGGACTCGACGAGGCGCAGTCCGACCTGCTGCAGCGGCTGCTGGAGGGTTCCCCGGTGGGCCGCACCCGGGACGCGGCCGCGGGCACCCCGCCGGACCGCCCGGTGCAGCGGCTGCTTGCGGCCGGGCTGCTTCGGCAGGTCGATGCCGAAACGGTGATTCTGCCCCGAGTGGTCGGCCAGGCGTTACGCGGGGAGTTACCCGGACCCGTCGGCTTGATCGCCCCCGATCCCGTGGTGTCGACGACCACCGCGGCCGATGTCGACGCGGTCGCCGCCGGCGCGGCGATCGACTTGCTGCGCGAGGTCGAGGTCGTCCTCGAAACCCTGGGCACGACACCGGTTCCCGAACTGCGCAGCGGCGGGCTCGGCGTGCGTGATGTCAAACGCCTGACGAAGGTCACCGGTATCGACGAGAGCCACCTCGGACTGATCCTCGAAGTGACCGCGGCGGCCGGGCTGATCGCGAGCGGAATGCCTGAACCGGACCCGCAGGACAGTGCGGGGCCACACTGGGCGCCGACCGTGGCCGCCGACCGGTTCGTCGAATCTCCGACAGCGCACAAATGGCATCTGTTGGCGTCAACGTGGCTGGACCTGCCGGGTCGGCCGAGCCTGGTCGGGACGCGGGGCCCTGACAGCAAACCCTATGCGGCACTGTCGGGTTCGCTGTACTCGACCGCCGCACCGCTGGACCGGCGGCTCCTGTTGACCATGCTCGCCGACCTCGCGCCCGGCGCGGGTGTCGACGCGACCCAGGCGTCGAGAGCCATGCTCTGGCGGCGGCCCCGATGGGCGATTCGGCTCCAGCCGGGGCCCGTGGGCGCCCTGCTCACCGAGGCGCACACCATCGGCATGGTCGGCCGCGGCGCGATCGCCACACCGACGCGAGCGTTGTTGGCGGGCGCTTCAGCCGACGAGGTCATCAAGGCGATGGACAAGGTGCTGCCGCAGCCCATCGACCACTTTCTGCTGCAGGCCGACTTGACCGTCGTGGTGCCCGGCCCGCTGGAACGTGATCTGGCCGAGCAACTGGGAGCAGTGGCGACCGTCGAGTCGGCGGGTGCGGCGATGGTGTACCGCATCAGCGAGGCATCCATCCGGCGTGCCCTCGACACGGGTCGCACCGCGGGCGAACTGCACGCGTTCTTCGCGCGGTATTCGAAAACGCCTGTGCCGCAGGGGCTCACCTACCTCATCGATGACGTCGCCCGGCGCCACGGACAGTTGCGGGTCGGTATGGCCGCCTCGTTCGTGCGGTGTGAGGATGCGGCACTGCTGGCGCAGGCGATCGCCGCACCCGCGGCGCACCAGCTGGAGATGCGGTTGCTCGCGCCGACGGTCGCGGTGTCTCAGGCGCCGATCTCGGAGGTGCTCGCCGCGCTGCGCGAGGCCGGCTTCGCGCCTGCGGCCGAGGACTCGACGGGAACCATCGTCGACATCCGCGCCCGGGGCGCCAGGGTGCCCGCACCGGTACGCCGCCGTGCCCACCGCACGCCCAGTCCGACGAGCCAGACACTGGGCGCGATCGTCGCCGTACTGCGTAAGGTCGCGGCCGCGCCGTCCAGCGGCATGCGCCTGGACCCGACCGTCGCGATCACACAGCTGCAGGAGGCCGCCCACCTCCAGGCGTCCGTGGTCATCGGCTACGTTGACCCCGCGGGGGTGGCCACGCAGCGGGTCGTGGCACCCATCAACGTTCGCGGGGGCCAGTTGACCGCCTACGATCCGGCGTCCGGCCGGGTGCGCGAGTTCGCCATCCACCGCGTCACCTCAGTGGTGTCCGCCGACTCTGGATAATGGATGGGATGACCAGCGAGCGAGAAGCGATGGGCCCACGCGCGAAGCGCAGGGGACGGGATCGCGCATGACCGACGGCCCCCTGATCGTGCAGTCCGACAAGACCGTGCTGCTCGAGGTCGACCATGAGCAGGCGGGCGCGGCGAGAGCCGCGATCGCCCCGTTCGCCGAACTCGAGCGTGCGCCCGAGCACATCCACACCTACCGCATCACCCCGCTGGCGCTGTGGAACGCGCGTGCCGCGGGCCACGACGCCGAACAGGTCGTCGACGCGCTGGTGACGTTCTCCCGCTACGCGGTACCGCAGCCGCTGCTCGTCGACATCGTCGACACGATGGCGCGCTACGGGCGCCTGCAGCTGGTCAAGTCTCCGGTGCACGGCCTGACGCTGGTGAGCCTGGACCGCGCGGTTCTCGAGGAGGTGCTGCGCAACAAGAAGATCGCGCCGATGCTCGGCGCCCGCATCGACGACGACACCGTCCAGGTCCACAACAGCGAGCGCGGCCGAGTCAAGCAGATGCTGCTCAAGATCGGTTGGCCTGCAGAGGATCTCGCCGGATATGTGGACGGCGAGAAGCACCCGATCAGCCTCGCGCAGGACGGCTGGCACCTGCGTGACTATCAGGAGATGGCGACCGACTCGTTCTGGGAGGGTGGGTCCGGCGTCGTGGTGCTGCCGTGCGGCGCGGGTAAGACCCTCGTCGGCGCCGCGGCGATGGCGAAGGCGGGCGCGACGACGCTGATCCTGGTGACCAACACTGTTGCGGGCAGGCAATGGAAGCGCGAGCTGATCAACCGGACGTCGTTGACGGAGGACGAGATCGGCGAGTACTCGGGCGAGAAGAAGGAGATCCGCCCGGTGACCATCGCCACCTACCAGGTGATCACGCGCCGCACCAAGGGTGAATACAAGCACCTCGAGCTGTTCGACAGCCGCGACTGGGGCCTGATCATCTACGACGAGGTGCACCTGCTGCCCGCGCCCGTGTTCCGGATGACCGCCGACCTGCAGTCGCGGCGACGGCTTGGCCTGACGGCCACGCTGATCCGCGAGGACGGCCGCGAGGGCGACGTGTTCTCGCTGATCGGGCCGAAGCGGTATGACGCACCGTGGAAGGACATCGAGGCCCAGGGCTGGATCGCGCCCGCCGAGTGCATCGAGGTGCGGGTCACGATGACCGACAACGAGCGGATGCTCTACGCCGTCGCCGAGCCCGACGAGCGCTACAAGCTGTGCTCGACGGTGCATTCCAAGATCGCGGTGGTGAAGTCGATCCTGGAGAAGCACAAGGGCGACCAGACCCTGGTGATCGGCGCGTACCTCGACCAGCTCGACGAGCTCGGAACCGAACTCAACGCCCCGGTGATCCAGGGGTCGACCAAGACCGCGGAGCGCGAAGCGCTGTTCGATGAGTTCCGTCGCGGCGAGATCCCGACGCTGGTGGTGTCCAAGGTCGCCAATTTCTCGATCGACCTACCGGAAGCCAATGTTGCCGTGCAGGTGTCGGGCACCTTCGGGTCGAGACAGGAAGAGGCGCAGCGGCTGGGCCGGCTGTTGCGGCCCAAGGCCGACGGCGGCGGCGCGATCTTCTACTCGGTGGTGTCCCGCGACAGCCTGGACGCCGAGTACGCCGCACACCGTCAGCGGTTCCTCGCCGAACAGGGCTACGGCTACATCATCAAGGACGCCGACGATCTGCTCGGTCCCGCGATCTAAGTATGCGGCCCAATCGGTTTCGAGACGGTCAGTAGGACGACCGAATCCTCGATCGCGTTCAGGCCGTGTCGTTCCCTTGGCAGGATGATGTGGTCGCCGGGTGACCCGTCCCATCCCGCCGACGAGATGGTCACCCGCACCCTGCCCTGCAACACCTGAAGCGTCGCCTCGCCGGGACTCTCGTGGTCGTCGAGCTTGCTGCCGGCCGTCAAGGCCATCAGCGTTTGGCGCAGCGAGTGCTCGTGACCGCCGTACACCGTGTGCGAACTGCGGCCGCTGGACGCCGCTCGCGCAGTCTCCAGGTGCTCACGTGCGAGTGCGGTCAGTGAAACCTTTTCCATCGACGACGCGCCTTTCAGACGACCTGATGTGCGGGCGAGCTCCTGGGCCATATCGATTCGGGCTGATGAATTCGCGATATGACCAATGCATCCTCCACCATTGTCGTCATCGGCGGCACCGGCAAGGCCCAAAGGGTACATCCGCTGGTCAGCCGTCTTCTTGACAAAAATCGCCCTGGCCACGCGCAGACCGCGCAAACGCGTTAGCCTCGTCACGGGTCGCCAGCAGCCCGCACGGGCCTTTAGCAGGAAGCACGCACGCCACACATGAGCGCATCTACCGCCGCACTCAGGCAGGTCGCGGGAATCGCGGTCGCCGCCGCCGTCATCGGCCTCGGCGCGCTGGCGGCGGCGACTCAGGCCGCTGCGCAGCCCGTGCCGCCACTACCGACGCCTGTCCCCGGCCAACCCCTGCCGCAGGGCCAACCCGTCGCAGACGTTCCAGGGGCCGAGCCGGTCGCCGCACCTGCGCCGCCACCGGTCGGTCCGCCGCCCGTGCCGCAGATCGCCAACCAGCAGTACGGGCAAGGCGACACGTCGGGACCGCTTGGCTTCCTGCGGGATGCCTGGCACATGGCCCAGAATCCCCAGCAGTTCTCAGGACCCATGCAGCCGGGCGACATCAAACCGTCCGTGCCGCCACCGGGCGCCGGCCCGGCGCCACAGCTGCCGCCCGGGTACCAGTCGCTGACCGATCCGGGGTCCAACGGGCCCATCCCGACCAAGGTCTACGAGGGCGGCCCACCGCTGCCGGAGGGCTACTACCCACTCACCGGGCCCCCGCCACCGGGGTATTTCGATGCGCCGCCGGACCCGAACGTGCAGCAGCCGGTCAACCCGAATGCGCTGCCGCCGGCCGGGCCCATCGCGCCCAGGCCCTGACGACGCGAACTACGCCAGCGCCGGGATGACTTCGCGCTCGAACAGCTCGATTCCGGTCCGGTCATAGGCCGCCTCGGGGAAGTACATGATCGCGTACTCACATCCGAGGTCGCGCAGTCGTTCCAGCTTTTGAACCGCCTGTTCGGTTGTCCCACTGGCAGATTCGGGTGCCGTGACCGTAGCGAGCATCGAATCGACGGCCCTTTCGTCGGCCTTGGCGACCTGTCTGGCCCGGAGCCGCGCGACGCGTTCGTTCACGTCGTCCTCTGACGAGCCGATGACGGCATTGAAGTTGGCCGACCGGACGATCGCGTCGTAGTCGGTGCCCACGCTTCGGCAGTGGTCGGCGAGGACCTGCGACTTGTGCGCGAACCCGTCGGGCTCCGAGGTGAAGTTCGTGTATTGCGCGTACTTGGCGGCGATCTTGAGCGTGACCTTTTCGCCGCCGCCCGCGATCCAGAGCGGAGGTCCACCCTCCTGCAACGGCTTCGGCGCGACGATGGCGCCGTCGACCTGATAGTGCTTGCCGTTCAGGCTCACCCGTCCATCGCGCCATGCGTCACGCATGATCTGCACACCCTCGTCGAGCATGCCAAGGCGGACACCTGCTGAGGGAAACCCGTAGCCGTACGCCTCCCACTCGTGCTGATACCACCCGCCGCCGATTCCCATCTGCACACGGCCGCCCGAGATGATGTCGGCGGTCGCGGCCACCTTGGCCAGGTAGACAGGGTTGCGGTAGCCCATCGCCGTACACATCTGACCGAGCTTGATCCGAGATGTACTGGCGGCGTAGGCCGACATGAGCGACCACGCCTCGTGGGTCGCCTCGTCGGTCGGCATCGGGACGGTGTGGAAGTGGTCGTACACCCACAGCGAGTCCCACGCGCCACCGCCGGCCGAGCCGGTAAGCGAGCTCCGGTCGGCGTGCGCGGCGAGGTCACGCATGACCTGCCAGTGCTGCTCAGTGGGAATGTCTACGAGATCGAGTCGCCAGCCCTGCGGGATGAACAGTCCAAAGCGCATGGCTTCCGACTCTATGCAACGGGCGGCGGGGGGCGCCATCCACCGAGCGCAGATTCCAGCTGCCCCGCCACCGCGAGCGCCGTCGCGTCCTCCCACGGCCGTGCCACGATCTGCACTCCGATCGGCAGTCCCTCTTTCGAGGTGCCGCAGCGGACGACCGCGGCGGGCCAGCCGGTCAGGTTGTGCACCATCAGATGGGAGAAGTCGGTGATCTCGATGAGTCCGTGGTGGTGGGGTTTGGCGACGGTCGGCATCGCGGGCCCGACGATCACGTCGTAGTCGGCCATGAACTCGAGCATCTCCATGCGGTAGGTGTCGATATCGGTCAGTCTGCTTCTCGCCTCGGACAGCGAGAAATCGATCAGCTTCGCCTGTTTGAGAAACTCGGCGAGTTCCTCGGATGGCTCGTCCGCACCGATCGCGGCGAGATCCGCCTCGAATCCCTGGCCCCGGTCCCCGCCGAGAAACACCGACTCCCACAACAACTCCATCGTGCGTCCGAGGCAGAGCGGCGCATTGTGCTCGACGGCGCCGACGACCTGCCGCAACGCAGCGACGGCGTCGTTGACGACGGTGGCGACATCGTCGTCGGGCGGCGAGATGCCGTCGTCGAGGTAGGTGGCGACCCGCAGACCGGGCACGTCGACGTCGCCCGGATCGCCGAGCGGCGCGGGTACCGCGTAGGGGTCGCGTAGATCCGGACCGTTCATGATCGACAGGCCGAGATGCAGATCAGCCACCGAGCGCGCGAGCGGGCCGTAGCAGTTGAAGGGACCGAAGATGCCCAGCGCATCGCCGAAGACACTGCCGGTCCGCGGAATTCGGCCGTGGGTGGGTTTGATGCCCGCGATTCCGGTGTTGTGGCACGGCTGTCTGATGCTGCCGCCGCCGTCGGATCCGACGCTGAATGCGGCACCACCCGCGGAGACCAGCGCCGCCGAACCGCCGCTGCTGCCGCCGGGCGTCCTCGACAGATCGAACGGATTGTTGGTGCGGCCGTAGAGGTTGTTGTTGGACTCGCCGCCGCGGCCCATCTCGGGGACGTTCGTGAGCCCGAGCACGATCGCGCCCTCGGCCCGCAGCCGCGCCACCGCCGTCGCGTCGTCGAAGGCGATGGCGCGCAGCACCGGGCTGCCGCCCGAACAGTGCATCCCGGCCACCTTCATGACGTCCTTGACCACGATCGGCAGCCCGTGCGCCCGGCCCAGCGGCGCACCGCGGGCCAACCGGGCATCGGCTTCCTCCGCAGCCGCTAGGCACTGCCGCGGATCGGGGGCCTCGACGAGCGCGTTGAGCGCGGGATTGACGGCGTCGATACGCGCCAGATGGGCCTCGACGACCTCCCGGCACGAGACCGTTCCGCCGGCCATCAGACCGATGAGCTGGTGGCCCGGCAGCTGGCAGAGGTCCGTCATGGTGGCTCATCTCGGGGGTTCCGGCGGGTTCGGAGACGAAGTGTCCACCATGAACCCGGTGGTCGGGGGCGTTATCAGGCCGCAACGACGACATCTTGCGGTCAGCATCGCCGATCCCAGTTTGGTGTTATATGGTGTGGCTCACATAGTGAACACTCGTGTGACGTATGCCACAGAGGAGCGATATATGTTTGGAAGGCGTAACTCCGATCTGGAGTTGAAGTCAGCCCATATGCGTCATCCCGGGGCCATCCACGTCCGCTGGTACATGGTCCTGCTGCTCACCGTCATCGCGATCGCGGCGATTGCGGGTATCGCCAGCACGCTGGCGATGGGACAGCCGCAGGTCGCCTTCGTCATCGGGCTCGTCTCCGTGGCGTTCTTCTCCCGCATCGGGTGCTGACTCTCGTCCGATCCGCTTGACGGATGCCGCGGCTAGCCTGGCGGCATGGCCCTCTCCAAGGACGAACGCGAACGATTTCTGGCTGAGCCGCACATCGGTGCGCTGTCGGTGAGCGCGGGCGACAAGCGTGGACCGCTGACCGTGCCGATCTGGTATCAGTACAGTCCCGGCGGTGAGCCGTGGGTTCACACGGGCGCCGGATCGCGCAAGCACCGGCTGATCGAGTCGCAGGGCGAATTCACGCTGATGGCCCAGCGCCTCGAACCGTCGGTGCGGTACGTGGCGGTCGACGGACCGGTCAGCCGCATCGAGCCGGCCACCGACGAGCAGCTCGTCGAGATGGTCAAGCGCTACCTCCCCCCGGACAAGGTCGACGGCTACCTCGAGTTCGCGCGCCGCGAGCACGGCGAGGGCGTCGTCATCTACATGAAGCCGGAGCACTGGCTGTCCGCTGATTTGGGATCGGTCTAGGGCGGCGAGTAGAGCGCGGCCACCGCGGGCAGGCTGACCTTCAGCGCGGGGTTACGCGGTAGGTCGTCGACGACGGTGAAAGCCACCGGCACGTTGTAAACAGGCAACTCCCGGCGGACGAGCTCGGCGAGTTCGCCCTCGGACGGCGTCTCGCTTCCCGGTGTCACCTCGATGGCCGCGAACGGCGCCTCGCCCAGGCGTGGGTCGGGTACGCCGACGACGCAGGCATCACGCACCGCAGGATGCGAGATCAACACGCGCCGAACAGTTTCCGGCATGATCTTGAAGCCGCCGCGATTGATCGCGCCGTCGGCGCGTCCGTGCAATGTGACGAATCCGTCCGCGTCCATCGAAGCGACGTCCGTGGTGCGGATCCAGTCGGGACTGATCGGCTCGACCTTCGCCTCGAGCAGTCCCTGCTCGCCGGCGGGTAGTTGCGCTCCGGTGTCGGGGTCGACGATGCGCACCTGGGTGTCCGGCAGCGGTCTGCCGACGCTGTGACGTTTGGACGCACCGAACTCCTCGACCAGATCCGGCGTCCACGCGCACACCGAGCCCGCGAACTCCGTTGCGCCATAAGCCAACCGGATCGGAATTTCGAAGTGCTTCTCGAACTCGTCGCGGGTCTCAGGATCCAGTGGGCCCGATGCGCTGATCAGAAACTCCAGAGCCGCCAGATCCTTTTTGGGCACGCGAGCGTCGAGCAGCATGCGCACGACTGCGGGCTGCACCCCGGATCGCTTGACACCGTGGGTCTTGATGACGTCGACGAATGCGTCGACGGAGAAACGCTCGAGCATGACGATCCGCCTGGCGTTGTGCACGCCCGCGACCAGCTGACATACCCCGATGCCGCCGAACTGCCAGTAGGCCAGTTCGGGCGGGGCGTCCGACGGCGCGGTCTCCCCGCTCGTCACGCTGAACACCGTCCGCTCGAGCACCGGGGTCATGATCGCCTGCCGCTTCGGCGGGCCGGTGGTACCACTGGTCAGGATCTGCAGTGCCACACCAGGTTCCACGATCGCATGACGACGCGATTCGTCACGGCGTTCGAGCCCGTCCACCGCGGCCACGATGGGTTCGGTCAGCGAGATGGCAACACCCGCACCACCGATACGCGTGCAGGCGGCGACGACCTCGTCGGTCCAGTCCTCGCGGTCGGCGACGATCGCCGACAACTCCAGCTTCTCGATGTCACGCCCGATCGCCTCCGGCGATTGAAACGAGTAGATCATCGAGACCGGTCGGCCCGCGGCGAGAAAGCCGACGATCGCGGCGGCGTGCTGAAGTCGGTTGCGGACCACGAGACCGACCGGCGCGTCATCGGCGACCGCAGCGGTGCGGAGCACCTCGGCGATGGCGGCGCCGTACGCGGCGACCTCGTTGCCGGAGTACCACCGACCCTCGAACCAGATGCACTGGTGATCGCCGTAGCTCGCCAGACCTGCGGCGAACGATTCGGTGAAGCTCACGGCCTCAATCTAGCGAGGCACGCCCAAACGACGCCGAGACTGCACTCAAGGTCGTGATTCTCGCGATTTCACAGCCCTGGTTGCAGTCTCGGCGCCTCGGGTGACTAGAGGAGTGACGACGGCGGGTTGAACCGGTCGCCGTAGCGGGCCGCGAGTTCCTTGGCGCGGGCCACGAAGGCTTCCTTGCCGACGCCGCCGGGACCCTCGTAGCCGACGATGAACTGGGCCGAGCCGCCGGTGTAGGGCGGGAACCCGATGCCCATGATCGAGCCGATGTTCGCGTCGGCCGTCGACGTGAGAACTCCTTCGTCGAGGCACTTCTGCGTTTCCAGCGCCTCGGCGAACAGCATGCGGTCGATCATGTCCTGCAGCGGGATCTCGGTGCTGCCCGAGTTGAAGGTCTCGGCCAGTCCCGGCCACAGACCGGTGCGCTTGCCGTCCACGTACTCGTAGAAGCCCGCGCCTTTGAGCCGCGACGGACGGTCGAGTTCGATCATCTTCTCGACGACCGCCTCGGCCGGATGCGGCGTGTAGACCTCGTCCACATCTTCCACCGCCTTGCGGGTTGCCGCGGCGATCTTGTGCATCAGCTCGAGGTTGAGCTCGTCGGACAGCTGCAGCGGCGGTGCCGGGTAGCCGGCCTGTGAACCCGCCTGCTCGATGCTCGCGGGTGCGACACCCTCGCCCAGCATGGCCAGCGCCTCGTTGACGAACGTGCCGATGACGCGGCTGGTGAAGAAGCCGCGACTGTCGTTGACCACGATCGGCGTCTTGCCGATGGCCAGCGTGTAGTCGAACACGCGGGCCAGCGCCTCGTCAGAGGTCTTCTCGCCCTTGATGATCTCGACCAGTGGCATCTTGTCAACAGGTGAGAAGAAGTGGATGCCGATGAAGTCCTCCTGGCGCTTCACGCCGGCCGCCAGACCGGTGATCGGCAGCGTGGAGGTGTTCGAGCCGAGCAGCGCGTTCGGCTCGACGATGTCCTCGATCTCCTGAAACACCTTGTGCTTCAGCTCAACCGACTCGAACACGGCCTCGATGACGAAGTCGACGCCCTTGAGGTCGGCGGCGTCGGCGGTCGGCGTGATGCGCGCCAGCAGCTTGTCGGACTTCTCTTGCGTGGTCTTGCCCCGCTCGAGCGCCTTGGCTTCCAGCTTCTCGGAGTAGCCCTTGCCCTTCTGCGCGGCCTCGATCGAGACGTCCTTGAGCACGACGTCGAACCCGGCTTTGGCCGAGACGTAGGCGATGCCCGCGCCCATCATGCCCGCGCCGAGCACGCCGATCTTCTTGATCTCCTGCTTGGCGATGCCGTCGGGCCGCGAACCGCCGCCGTTGATGTGCTGCAGGTCGAGGAAGAACGCCTGGATCATGTTCTTCGCGGTCTGCCCGATCACCAACGAGGTGAAGTAGCGGCTCTCGATGCGCGACGCGGTGTCGAAATCCACCTGCGCACCCTCGACGGCCGCGTCGAGGATCGCGCGCGGCGCCGGCATCGGCGCACCCTTGAGCTGCTTCTTCAGCAGCGCGGGGAATGACGGGAGGATGCCGGCCAGGCCCGGGCTGCTCGGAGTACCGCCGGGCATCTTGTAGCCCTTGGCATCCCACGGCTGTTGAAAGACACGGTCCGGGTTGTCCTTGAGCTCCTCTTTTATCCAGGCCTTGGCCCTCGGCACCAATTCTTCGACGGTCGGCAGCACCTCGTCGACCAGACCGATCTCCTTGGCCTTGCCGGGCTTGAAGCGCGTGCCCTGGCTCAGCAGCTCCATGAAGGCCTTCTGAATACCGAACATCCGCACGCTGCGGGCGACGCCGCCGCCGCCTGGCAGCAGGCCCAGCGTGACCTCGGGGAAGCCGACGACCGCGCCGGGGACGTCGGCGATGATGCGGTGGTGCGTGGCTAGGGTGATCTCCAGCCCGCCGCCCAGTGCCGCCCCGTTGATCGCCGAGACCACCGGCTTGCCGAGGGTCTCCAGTGCGCGCAGATCGCGCTTGACGTTCTCCACGGTGCTGAAGGCTTCGCCCGCGTCGTCCGGGCCGAGCTTGATCATGCCCTTGAGGTCACCGCCGGCGAAGAAGGTCTTCTTCGCGCTGGTGATGACGACGCCGGTGATCGAATCCTTCTCAGCGACAAGCCGCTCTACGGCGTTGTGCATCGACTCCGAGTAGTGCTCGTTCATCACGTTGGCCGAACCGGTCGGGTCATCCAGCGTCAGGGTGACGATGCCGTCGGCATCCTTGTCCCACTTGATCGTGTTCACAGTGCTCATTTGGATGGTCTTCTCCCGACTAGACGCGTTCGATGATGGTGGCCACGCCCATGCCGCCGCCGATGCACAGCGTGACGAGCGCACGCCGCGCATTGCGACGCTCGAGCTCGTCGACCATGGTTCCGGTGATCATGGCGCCGGTGGCGCCCAGCGGGTGGCCCATCGCGATGGCGCCACCGTTGACGTTGAGCTTCTCGTCGGGGATGTTCAGGTCCTTCTGGAACTTGAGCACCACCGAGGCGAAGGCCTCGTTCAGCTCGAACAGGTCGATGTCGTCGACCGTCAGCCCGGCGCGATCCAGCACCTTCTTGGTGGCCGGCGTCGGGCCGGTCAGCATGATGACCGGATCGGCGCCGCTGGTGGCGGTCGCCACGATGCGGGCGCGCGGGGTCAGGTTTTGAGCCTTCCCCGCACTTTCTGAGCCGACCAGCACCAGCGCGGCGCCGTCGACGATGCCCGAGCTGTTGCCGCCGGTGTGGACGTGGTTGATGCGCTCGACGCTGTGGTACTTCTGCAGCGCCACATCGTCGAAGCCGCCCATCGCGCCGATGCCGTCGAACGCGGTCTTCAGCTGGCCAAGGCCCTCGAGTGTGGTGTCGGCACGCATGTGCTCGTCGTGGTCGAGGATGACGAGCCCGTTCTGGTCCTTCACCGGGACGACGGACTTGGCGAAGTATCCGCCCGACCATGCCGCGGCGGCCTTCTCCTGGCTGCGCAGCGCGTAGCGGTCGACGTCCTCGCGGGAGAAGCCCTCGATGGTCGCGATCAGGTCGGCGCCGATGCCCTGCGGGACGAAGCCAATGCGGTAATTGGTCTCGGGGTCGGTGGCCCAGGCACCGCCGTCGGAGCCCATCGGGACGCGGCTCATCGACTCGACGCCGCCTGCCAGCACCAGGTCGTCCCAGCCGGAGCGGACCTTCTGTGCGGCGGTGTTGACGGCCTCGAGGCCGGATGCGCAGAAACGGTTGAGCTGGAAGCCGCCGGTGGTCTCGGGCAGCTTGGCCACCAACGCCGCGGTGCGGGCGATGTCGCCGCCCTGGTCGCCGACGGGCGAGACGACGCCGAGGATGAGGTCGCTGATCAGGTTCTCGTCCAGATCAGGAAAGCGAGTCCGCAGCTCGTCGATCAGACCGACGACCAGGTTGACCGGCTTGACCTCGTTGAGGGCGCCGTTCTTGTTCTTGCCGCGAGGTGTGCGAATCGCCTCGTAGATGAAGGCTTCTTCAGACATGAAGATATTTCCTGTTCAGATGGGGTTGTTGGGAGACCTGCCCAACCTGGGCGGTTGTCCTCTCCCCGCAGCCTAACAGCCTCGGCCAACCTGTTGGTTGGGCGGTCTAAGTACCGATGTCGCCTGCACAATGTCGCGCTGAGCACGCCGTCGCGGCTATATATCCGCGACGACGCTCTCAGGCTGACATTGCGACCGGCATTCGGCCAGCGTCAGGCCGACTGGGGCTCTTCGAGCTCGGCCAACGTCGGGTAGTCGATGTATCCCACCGGTCCCGGCGCGTAGAACGTCGCGACGTCCGGGGTGTTCAATTCGGCGCCCAGCAGCAGACGGTCGATCAGATCGGGATTGGCCAGAAAGGCGCGCCCAACCGTCGCTGCACTGATCGCGCCCCACTCCGCGAAACTTTCCAGCTGGCAGAAGTCGGTCTCGGTGTCCCTGCCCGTATTCAAGATGAACGGGCCGGACCACAGCGCGCGCAGCGCCCCGAAGGTCGGCGTCGTCGGATCGATCAGCACGTGCAGATAGGCGATGCCGAGCGGCGCGATTCGCGTCAGCAACTCCTCGTACGCCGACACCTCGTCCACCTCGCGCATGTCACCCGCGGAGCCGCCGGGTGAAATCCGCAGACCCACGCGTCCGGCGCCGATCTCGTCGACGACGGCTTCGACCACTTCGGCCGTCAACCGCGCGCGGTTGTGCGGCGCCCCGCCGTAAGAGTCGTCTCGACGGTTGGTCACATCGGACAGGAACTCGTGCAGCAGATAACCGTTGGCGGAGTGAATCTCCACTCCGTCCATGCCCGCGTCGACAGCGCGACGCGCGGCAGCACGAAAGTCGGCCACGATGCCGGCGATCTCGTCAGTGCGCAGGGCGCGCGGCACCGGAAGCGGGCTCTTGCCGCTCGGGGTGTGCGCCGCCATGTTCGCGGCGATCGCGGACGGCGCGACGGTCTCGGCGCCGCTAATGTCCGGATGGCCCATTCGGCCGACGTGCCAGAGCTGGACGAACATCCGGCCGCCTGCCTCGTGCACGGCGCCGGCGATCTCCGCCCACTGCTCCTGATGGCGGTCGATGTACATGCCGGGAGTGTTCACATATGCCCCGTTGGCCGCCTCGGACACCGCGGTCGCCTCGCTGATGATCAGGCCCGCGGCCGCGCGCTGCGCGTAGTACACGGTCGCCAGGTCAGAGGGCGTGCCGTCGGCGTGTGCACGCGATCTCGTCAACGGAGCCATGAAGATCCGGTTGGGGGCGACGACGTCGCCGATTCGCACCGGTTTCAACAGGGACGCATCGGAATCGAGTTGGAAGGCCACGCCGCAGTAAGCGCTGTCGAGTCCGCTTTCATTCCTCGCCTACGCTCGAAACCCATGACAGTCCGCCGTCTGCAGCCCTACGCGGTGACCATCTTCGCCGAGATGTCGGCACTGGCCGCGCGTATCGGCGCCGTGAATCTGGGCCAGGGGTTCCCCGACGAGGACGGTCCGCCGGCGATGCTCAAGGCCGCCGAGAACGCGATCGCAGAGGGCGTCAACCAGTACCCGCCGGGGCTGGGAATCGCGCCGCTGCGCGAGGCGATCGCCGAGCAACGCAAGCGCAACTTCGGCACCGAGTACGACCCCGACACCGAGGTGTTGGTGACCGTCGGCGCCACCGAGGGAATCGCCGCCGCCGTCCTCGGTCTGGTGGAACCCGGTTCGGAAGTGTTGTTGATCGAGCCGTTCTACGACTCGTACTCCCCCGTCCTCGCGATGGCGGGTTGCGAGCGGCGCGCGGTGCCGATGGTCTCGGCCGGGGGCGGCTTCGCCATCGACGTCGACGCACTGCGCCGGGCCGTGACGCCGAAGACCAAAGCGCTGATCGTCAACTCGCCGCACAACCCGACGGGAATGGTCGCCACCGACGCCGAATTGAAGGCGCTCGCCGAGCTTGCCGTGGAAGCCGACCTCCTGGTGATCACCGACGAGGTCTACGAGCATTTGGTGTTTGACGGTCGCCGCCACCTTCCACTCGCGAACTATCCCGGCATGGCCGAACGGACGGTCACGATCTCGAGTGCGGCCAAGATGTTCAACGTCACCGGCTGGAAGATCGGATGGGTTTGCGGCCCATCGGAACTCATCAAAGGCGTGCGCGCGGCCAAGCAGTATCTGTCCTACGTCGGCGGTGCTCCTTTCCAGCCCGCCGTCGCGCATGCGCTCAACACCGAAGAGGCATGGGTGCACGCGCTGCGTGATTCGCTGCAGGCCAAGCGGGACAAGCTCAGCGCCGCGTTGGCGGACATCGGCTTCGAGGTGCACGACAGCTACGGCACCTACTTCGTGTGCGCCGACCCGCGGCCGCTCGGCTACGACGACAGCGCGACGTTCTGCGCCGAACTACCCGAGAAGACGGGGGTGGCGGCGATTCCGATGTCGGCGTTCTGCGATCCGCACGGTCCGCACTTCGCGCAGTGGAACCACTTGGTGCGCTTCGCCTTCTGCAAACGGGACGACACCCTCGACGAGGCGATCCGCCGGCTCGGTGCGCTGGCGTAAGTCGCCGACCCTTACGCCGTGCCGCCGGCCATCACGCGCTGCCGGAGGGACTCGGTCGCGATGTCCAGCACCATTTTCTTGCCCCGGCGGATGAGAAACCGGGGAACCGGCGTGGCCAGATCCATGATGATGTCGAACCGCACCCGCGTCCTACCGTCGCCCTCCGGGGTGAGGTTGTACTCGGCATGCTGGCCCCGCTGCTGACCGGTTTCGGTGGCGTCCCACACCATCCAGTCATCACCCCAGTGGTACTCGAGCAGTTCCTTGTCGGTGATCCCCATGATGCGAAACGTCGCCTTGACGTGATGCGGTCTGCCATCTGGATGGCGGTCCAATACTTCGGTGTGCTTGTGCAACGGCGACCACGACGGCACGGCTTCGATATCGGCGAGCGCGTCCAGGATCGCTTCAGGCGAGGCGTCGAAAACCACCTCTCTCGACGCGCGGACGGTCATAGTGGCAAATCATAACCACCTTGCGTGCCTCATTTAATAGATTTTGCAGCTAATCACCAGCCGATCCGGTCGACGGGCGTGGCCTGCTGCGGCGGGGTTCCGACGGGGCCCGCCGGGGTGCGGGAGAAGCGCGGCGCCGGGGCGGCCTGCTCGACGCCATGGGCCGTGATCACCGTGGACCGCGCCAGCAGATGCTCGTTGTGCGCGGCTTCGGTCCAGGTGAGCACCGGCGTCACGCACGCATCGGTGCCCGCGAACACGGCGGTCCAGCCGTCGCGGGTCTTGCTCGCGAACCGTTCGGTGAAGACCCTGCGCATCTCGGGGTAGGCCGCGACGTCGAATTGGCCGGGCACGTCGTCGGGTGACAAGCCGAGACCGTCGAGCAGTTGCGCGAAGAACTGCGGCTCGATCGAACCGACGGCCATGTACTTGCCGTCCGCGGTTTCGTAGGTGCGATAGAACGGTGCACCGCCATCGAGCATGAACGACTCACGCTCGTCCTTGAGGGTCCCACCCGCCTTTATCGTCCACATCATCTGCGCCAGAATGCTGACGCCGTCGACCATCGCAGCGTCGATCACCTGGCCCTTGCCGGAATGCTCACGTTCGTAGAGCGCCGTGACGATGCCCAGCAGCACGAGCATCGACCCACCGCCGAAGTCGGCCACCAGATTCAGCGGCGCGACCGGCGGCCGGTCACGAAATCCGATGGCCGACAACGCACCGGTTTGCGAGAGGTAGTTGATGTCGTGACCGGCGGTCATCGCGAGTGGGCCGTCCTGCCCCCAGCCGGTGATCCGCGCGAAGACGAGTCGCGGGTTGACCGCAGCACAATCGTCCGGGCCGATGCCGAGTCGTTCACAGGTGCCGGGCCTGAAACAGTCGAGCAGGACGTCCGCCTTGGCAGCGAGGTCGAGCAGCGCCTGCGGATCCTTCTTGACGTCGAGGTCCACGGTTCGTTTACCGCGGTGCATCAGGTCGACGTTCTCGGCGGGCATCGCCAGCCCTCCCGGCCGGCGCACCCGAACGACGTCGGCGCCCAGATCGGCGAGCACCATCGCAGCGTGCGGTCCAGGCCCGATACCGCCGAGCTCGATGACCTTCACCCCAGCCAGGGGTCCCGTGTTCGTCATCGAAGCAACGTAACTCAGCGTCCTCGTTTGCGGCCGACACAGAATGCCGACACTTCAGAGATGTCCGAAAGAACCGGTGCGCCCGCGGACTCGTCCGGCGAAAGCACGGTCACTGTCCTCATTGCATTCGGCGCCAATCTGGCCGTCGCTGTCGCCAAGACGGTCGCGGCGCTCCTGACGGGTTCGGCCTCGATGGCCGCCGAGTCCGCGCATTCGTGGGCCGACGCAGGCAACCAGGGACTGCTTGCGATCGCCAACCGCAGGAGCAAGCGTCCGCCGGATGCGGATCGGCCCTTGGGGTACGGCCGCGAGGCGTACGTCTGGTCGTTGCTGGCCGCGGTCGGACTGTTCGTGGTCGGCGGTTCGCTGTCGGTGTGGCACGGAGTGACCGAACTGATACACGGAGAGTCCGGCCACCAGGACTACCTCGTCGCGTACATCGTGCTCGCCATCGCGTTCGCCCTGGAATCGGTGTCACTGCTACAGGCGGTCCGGCAACTGCGCGGTGAGGCGCACCAGTTCGACCGCGATCTGCTCGATCACGTACTCGACACATCGGATCCGACAACGCGCGCGGTGTTCGCCGAAGACACTGCGGCGTTGATCGGAATCCTGTTGGCCACCTTGGGAATCGGGTTGCACCAGTTGACCGGCAACGCCGCATGGGACGCCGTCGGCTCGATCCTGGTCGGACTGCTGCTCGGCGTCATCGCGGTGGTTCTCATCGACCGCAACCGCCGCTTCATCGTCGGGGAGCCTGCCAGCTCGCAGCTGCGCGAGGCGGCTACCGCCCGCATCCTGGCGTTGCCCGAGGTGACGGCGGTGCGTTTCATCCGATTGGTGTTCGTCGGACCGAAGCAGCTGTTTCTGGTCGCCAGCGTCGATCTGAAGGGCGACGCGGCCGAGTCGCAGATCGCGCGCACGCTCCGGAAGCTGGAAACCGAGTTGCAGGCCGACGACTACATCGTCGACGCCGTCCTCACCATCGCCGAACCCGATGAGTTGGACCGGCAGCTCTAGCCGTCCCTCTTCACCTTCAGCACCTGCTGACGCAGGCCGTCGGTAGCCGCCCGCATGGCAGCTTTCACCGCCGGCTTGAGGACGAACTTGGGTACGGGAACTATTGGGTCGACGGTCAATTCGAAGCGCACCGTCGTCGAGTCACCGTCGGGCGTCAGTGTGTAGCGACCGGTCTGGGCACGCTGCTGATTGGAGCT
Organism: Mycolicibacterium rhodesiae NBB3; assembly: GCF_000230895.2. The sequence goes on along the minus strand of NC_016604.1, from coordinate 2,623,120 downwards.
GATGAGAGTTGAGCCGACACCGTCGTCATACACGGTGTAGTCGAGCACCAGCTCGTCGGTGATGCCGAGGACTTTGACGACCTCCTTGGACTTGCGCGGGTGTCCCGCCGCGTCGCGCACGAGCACCTCCACCTTCCGATGGATCGGAGACCAGTCTGGCAACCTCTCCAGATCAATCAGAACCTTCATGATCTCGGCGGGAGTCGCCTCGATGACGACCTCGCGGGTTTCGGTGACACCCATGCCGGCTCATTTCCACCGGTGCGCCCGGCTGCTCTAGTCGCCCTTCTTCACCTTCAGCACCCGCTTCCGCAGGCCGTCGGTGGCGGTCTCCATCAGACCCTTGGCTCCGCGCTTGATCAGGAAACCGGGCACGGGAACCGTCGGATCGACGGTCAATTCGAAACGCACCTGCGTCGAATCCCCGTCGGGCGTCAGCGTGTAGCGACCGGTCTGGGCACGCTGCTGCTTGGAGCTGACGAGAGTCCAGCCGACACCGTCGTCGTACACGGTGTAGTCGAGCACCTGCTCGTCGGTGATGCCGACGATCTTGACGACCTGCTTGGACTTGCTCGGTCGTCCTTCCGCGTCGCGCTCGAGCACCTCGACCTTCTGGTGGGTCGGTGACCAGTCGGTCAACGCCTCCAGATCAGTCAAGACGTCCATGATCTCGGCGGGGGTCGCCTCGATGACGACTTCGCGTGTTTCGGTGACAGCCATGCCGGCTTAGTTCCACCGGTGCGCGCCTGCGAAACCCCGTCAGCCGCCCTTCTTCACCTTCAGCACCTGCTTGCGCAACCCATCGGTGGCGGTTTCCATCGCACCCTTCATCGCGCGCTTCAGCACGAACCCGGGCATCGGCACCGACAGATCGATTTTGATGTCGAACTTGACCTTGGTCTTGTCTCCGTCGGGAGTCAGCGTGTACGACGCATCCTGCGACTTCAGCGCACTGGCACTGATGAGCGTCCAGCTGACCTTGCTGTCGGTCCAGGTGTATTCGATGACCTGTTCGTCGGTGATACCGGCGGATTTCACCTTCATCTTGACCCGGCGCGGCCTGCCGTCGTCGTAGGACTCCAGGATCTCGGCGCTCTGGTACTGGGATGACCAATCTGGCGTCGCTTCGACGTCGGCGATGACGTCGAGGACCTCCTCGGGACTTGCCTCGATCACGACCTCGCGGGAATCGCTGGTAGCCATGGCGCGACCCTAGCCCGATACGGTTGCCCGTATGGAACTTTGGGAGCTTTCGGCGCGTGAGCACATCCGCGACACGCTGGCCCGCTACAACTGGTCCGGCGATGCGATGCGGCTGCCGGAGCTCGCCTCGTCGTTCTGCACCGACGGCGAGCTCGAGCTGCGGGGCGGTACGCCGGTGCGCGGACGGGAGGCGATCGTCGAGTTCCTCGGCGGCGCAGTCGCATCACCGAATGCGGTGGCCGAGGAATCGGGTGTGCGGCGCATCGTTCGTCACAGTGTGACGAACATCCGGTTCACCGAGATGACGCCCGAGCGGGCCGAGGTCGCCTGCTACTTCACCGTCGTCACCGAGATCGGCCTCGACCATTACGGCCGCTACCGCGACGTGTTCGTCCCAGTCGGCTCGCCAGAAGACACTGAATGGCTGATCCGTCACCGCTTCGTCTCGACCGACTGGCACGCACCGAACTCCACCATGGCCGGCTAGCGTCTCCGTCCGGTGGCGCTAGAGGGTTGATTGCACGCACCTGGTGCATGTAATCCACCCATCAAGCGTGCCCGCGCCACGCACCGAACTCGATCTTGGCCCACTAGCGGTCCCCGCATCAGCCGGGCGGCACCAGCATCGACTGCCAGGTCTTGTCCCCCGGATGCGCCAGGTTGGCCTGCGTGTAGCGCTTACCGTCGGGGCCGACGTACTCTCCGGTCGCCGGGTCGTACGGAACAGCGACGACCGGCGGCGCCGCGGACGGCGGGATGACGGTTCCGGTGCCTGCGGGCGGCGTCAGTCGGGGGTCGAGGCCCGGCGCGTACTGCGGCACGCCCTGGCCGGACAGCGTCGCGTTGGGATCGCCCTTCCAGTTGTAACCGTCGTTGAGCGGCACGTACTGCTCGTCGCTTTCGCAGATCTCCACTGTCGGGGCCCGCTTTCCCGGCACCGTCTCACACGGAATGTTGCGCACGCCACGGACATTGAGATCGGACTCCTGCGGCACCCGGCAGTACAACTCGCCTGCGGGACGCTCTGGTGCATCCTGCTCGGACGGCGAACGCTGCTGGCGGACGGGAAGGAATCCGGTGTTACATGGCGGCGGCAGGTTCAGGTTGAGGTTGAAGTCGAGGTAGACGCCCTTGTAGTCCTGCTTTGTGTTGGAGTTCGGCAGGATGATCGACGACATGACGGCAGTGCCCTGCGGGAACAGCACCAGCAGCTGCTCGATGTCGTTGCGATAGGCCACCGCGATATCGCCGAGGCTGACCATGTTCGCCAGCAGTATGGGCAGCGCAGGGGCGACCCGGTCGAAGAACGCCCTGCCCTCGTCCAGAGCGGGACCGCCCTCATTCAGCAGACCCGCGAACGCGGTGTCCTGCGCCGTCAGTTGGCCGGTGATCGACGCCATCCGGTTGGCCCAGGTCTCGATCGAATCCGCAGTCCGCACTTGAGAATCCAGCACGGGGGCCGACTGGTCGATCAGTGTGGTGATCGGGTCGACGGTGTTGCCCGCGTCGATCGCCAGCGCCGTCGACCCGTCGACGATGCGCGACAGTTCGGGTCCGAGACCGCCCACCGCGGTGTACGCCTCGTCGACGACGGTGCGCAGGTTGTCCGGCGGGATCGCCTGCAGCGCCCGGTTGGTCGCGTCGAGCAGGCTGCCGATCTCCGGTGGCACCTGAACCTTGTCCACCGGAATCACATCGCCGGCCCGCAGCGTCGCCGCATCCGATGCCCCGGGCTTGTCGGCAGCCGGGATCAGTTGGACGAACTGTTCGCCGATGGCCGAGCGGCTGTGCACCTCGGCGGTGACGTCGGACGGAATCTTGGTCGACGAGTCGAGCTTGAGCACAGCCTGAACCCCGTCGCGCGTGACGTCGACGGACGTGACCTTGCCGACCTCGGACCCGCGGTAGGTCACCACGGACGTCGGGTAGAGACCACCGGACGACGGCAATTCGAGTGTCACGTTGTAGCGGCCGATGCCGATCAGCGCCGGTACGTTCACGAAGCCGAAAGCCATGATGCCGCCGGCGATCAAGGTGACCGCCGCCAGGATCGCCAGCTGAATCCATACTGTGCGGGGTAGGCGCACCATGTCAGTACGCCCCCCATCGGTACGGGGCGACCAACGGGTTGCCCGCGGTGTACGGACTGGGTTTCTGGCCGATGGTGCGGCCCCATTGCAATTCGAGTTCGGTGAGGTCGCCCTCCCACCTCGTCCCGGTGAACAGGCCTGCGTCGATCCGGCTCAGTGTCAGGTCGATGACGAGCGTGATGTTGGCGAAGTCGCCCCGGAACCAGTTCGGGACAGTGCTTTTCACCCACGGATAGGTGGACAGGAAGTCCAGGCCCTTGGTCAGCGCGGGTCCGGCGTTGGCGAGTTCACGGAAGACGGGCGCGATGTTGCGCAGGTTGGCGACCAGCGACTCCTTGGTCTGGTTGACCGTCGAGTTCGCGATGGCACTGAACTTACCGAGCGCATCGATCGCGTCCGCCAACTTCTCGCGAGAGTCCGCGAGCACCGAGATGGCCTGCGGAATGGTCGTCAAAGCCTTGTCAACGGTGTCGTTCTTGGCGGCGAACTGCCCCACCAAGTTGTTGAGACCTTCGCTGGCAGAAATGATGTCGTCGGTCTGCTCGTTGAGCTGTTTGATGAAGACGTCGAGCTGGGTCAGCAGACTGCGCATGTCGTTCTCGCGGCCGGCAAGCGCCTTGGCGAAGGTCTGGTTGATCTCCTGTAGCTGGCCCAGCCCGCCGCCGTTGAGCAGGATCGACACCGACGCGAGTGTCTGTTCGGTGGTCGGATAGGTACTCGCCGACGACAGCGGGATGAGCGAGCCGTTCTTCAGTTCGCCCTCAGGCGCCACGTCCGTGGGCGGCGCCAGCTCGATGTGCATCGACCCCAGCAGACTGGTCGTCCCGACCTTGGCGGTGGCATTGGCGGGCAGGTGCACGTCCTCGTTGATGCGCATGGTCATCAGGGCGTGCCAGTCCTGCACCTCGATCTTGGTGACGTTGCCGACGTTGACGTCGGCGACGCGGACCCGCGTGTTCTGCTGGATTACAACCACATCCGGCAGTTGCGCCTGAACCGTGTACGAGCCGCCCACGTCCCCCTCGGTACCGGGCAGGCTCAGCGAATTGAGGCCGCGCCAGTCGCACGCGGACGACGCGATCGCGCACGCGGCGGTGAGCACCACGGCCAGCACGCGCCTCACGGTGAACCACCCGGAACCATGAGCCCTTCCAGACCCTGGCCCGGATCGGTCGGCGTCGCAACGGGTGGGGGCGGCAGGTTCGGGTTCAACCGGTTCTCGCTGTAGGTGATCTCGTTGGGCCGCGCCGACGCACCCGCAAATGGGTTGACGCCGAGTGGGAAGTAGTTGTACTGGCGGTTCTTGATGATCGGGGCCAGATACTGCATGCACAGCTTCGATGACTTCTCGAAGCCCTGGCGCGATGCCGCTTCGATTGCGCTGCAGATGAACTGGACCGTATTGGCGAAGTTCACGGGTGCCAGGATGCCCGTTACCGAACTCTGCGCCGGTTGGTAGATGTTCATGAAGTTCTGGAACACCGTCGGGGTGATGTGCAGGACCTGCTTGAGATCTCCGCGGCTGTCGTTCAGCGCCGTGGTGACCGATGCAAGGTGATCGACCGTCGTGCCGACACCTTCGCGGTTCTCGGCGACGAACCCGCGCAGGTCGGTCACTGCCCCATCCAGGCCCGCCGTCGCGTCGGCCACCTCGTTGGGGGTGTTCGACAGCACCGTGCTGATGTCGGCCAGATTCGTGTTGAACGCGGCGAGCAGATCGCTGCTGGACGACAACGCCGACACCAGCAACTGCAGGTTTCGCACCGTGCTGAAGATGTCGGTGCTGTGGTCGCCGAGCGCGGAAACGGCCTGCGAGAGCTTGATGACGGTGTCGCGTGCGGTCTCACCGTTGCCACGCAGGTTGTCCGCGCTCGTGTTGATGAACTCACCCACCGGGCTCACGCCGCCGGGAGTCGTCGGTTGCAGCGTCTCGGTGAGCTTCTCCAACTGTTGACGGAAGTCGTCCCATTCGACGGGGACCGCCGTCCGATCCTGTGGGATAGCCGCTCCCGAAGCAAGTTTCGGACCGCCGGAGTAGGCCGGAACGAGTTGGATGGCGCGGGCGCTGACCAGCGACGGCGACAGGATCGCCGCCCGTACGTCGGCGGGCACCGACACCCCGCGATCGACCGAGAAGGTGACCTTGGTCTGGGTCGGCTGCGGATCGATCGCATCGACGGTGCCGACCTCGACACCGAGCACACGAACCTCGTCGCCGGTATACAGGCCGTTGGCGTTGGCGAAGTACGCCACGAACGTGTCCTTGGTGATGCGGTCGGCCCAGGGTGTGGCCACCAAAGTGACGGCGGCGGCGAGGATGACGACAAGGGTTGCCGCCAGAGCGATTCGCGCTCTGCGTGGCTCCATGCTCATTGCCCTCCTTCGGGCCGCGGCGTCGGCGCTGTCACCGTTGGCGGCGGCAGCTCACCAGGAGCGGGTCCGAGTGCGGGCGGCCCCGGCGGAGGTCCTCCCGGCGGCGGCGCGGGCAGCGGTGCACGGTACGGATAGCAGCCGGTGGGACCGGGCAGCGGTACCCCCGGCGGACCGCAACCCGGATCTCCGGGGTTGCCGGTGATGGCGTCCGGCAGGTTCAGGTGCGGATCGCCACCCTGGCCGGTCCGCGGGTAGGGCAGGGGCAACGCAGGTGTACCCGGTTGGCCCACACCGGGGTCGACGAGCTGCGACGGCAGCAACACGTTGGGGTCGAGGCCGAGATCGGAAAAGGCGGCGTCGATGAAGGGCTGGGCGAACTGGCCGGGCAACAGGTTCACCAACGAGGCCTTGAAGAACGGACCCGCGCCGAGCACCTCACCGAACGACATCGCGTAGCGCCGCAGCAGGTACAGCGTGCGTTGCAGTTCCTGTTTGCGGTTGTCCAGGATGCCGAGCACGCCGTTGACCTTGTCGAGCGCCGGTTTGAGTGTCGCGCGGTTGTCGGCCACCAGGCCGGAGATCTGCGCGGACACCGCGGTCAGGTTGTTCATCAGCGCGTCGACGGAATCCCGTTGCGACAGAATCTCACTGAGTAACGCGTTGGTGTTGACCACCAGGCTGGCGATCTGGTCGCTGCGCTTGCCGAGCACCGCGGTCACCTTGTTGGCGTCGGCGAGCAGGCTGCGCAGCTGGGCATCACGGATGTTGAGCGTGTCGGAGAATCGAGCCACACCCTCCAGCGCGATCCGCAGGTCGGGCGGTGTCTCCTTGAAGGTGTCGGCCAACGTCGTGAGCGCAGACGACAGTTGCGTGGTGTCCAGTGCGCTGATCGTAATCGTCAGGTCGCCGAGTGCGGTGGGCAGGTCGTAGGGCGACTTCGTCCGTTCCAGCGGAATGGTGCCCTCGAGTCGGCCATCCCCTCGGGGCGTGATCTCGAGCATCTTGTTACCGAGAACGGTTTCGGTCTTGATCGAGGCCTCGGTGCGGTCGCCCAGCTCGACGCCGTCGCGAACCGTGAAGTCCACCAACACCTTCGTACCTTCGAGCTTCACCTTCGACACCCTGCCGACGGACATACCCGACACCCGCACGTCGCTGCCCGGCTTGATACCACCGGCCTCGGCGAAGTACGCCGAGTAGTCGGTGGTGCCCTTGATCAACGGAAGCTTGTCGTAGGAGAACGCCGCGATGACCGCGAGCACGACGACGAGGATGCCGACGACACCGACGGCGAGCCGGTTGCGCTCGGCCAGGGGCTTGATCTGCGGTCGCCTCACATTGAACCGTGTCATTTCGCTGCGCACCGTCCCGTGCTCTGGCCGACGAGTTTGACGAAGGTCGGCTGGCCGCCCTTGCCGTTGAGTTTCAGAATGGCGTCGCAGAGATAGAAGCCGAAGTAGTCGCCGTAGAGGCCCTGACGCGCCAGCATCTGGTATGCGTCGGGAAGTGTCTTGAGCAGGTCGTCCACGTACGCCTGGTCGGACATGATCTGGCCCGAGACGCGATCGGCCTGAGTCACCGCCTCCTTGATGGGCTGTCGAGCGTCGGTCAAGAGGTCCGCGACCGTCCCCGCCGCCGCACTGATATGTGCGGTCGCGGTGGAGATGTCGTCCTTTCGGTCGGCTAGTCCCTGCGCAAGCTGTGACAGCTTGTCCAGCCCTTCGGAGAATTGGTCGTCGCGGGCGGCGAACGTCGCCAGCACGGTGTTGAGATTTCTGATGACGTCACCGATGAGCTGGTCGCGACCGGCCAGCGTCGACGTCAGCGCCGAGGTCTGGGACAGCACCGACGAAATGGTGCCGCCCTGTCCCTGGAAAACGCGTAGCAGTTCGCCGGACAACGCGTTGACCTGATCGGGATCGAGCGCGCGGAACAACGGGCGGAATCCGCCGAGAAGGGCGTCGATGTCGAGTGCGGGCGAGGTTCGTTCGAGCGGAATCGTCTGGCCCGGTTGGAGTTTGTGAACCGAGCCGGCACCCTCTTCGAGGGAAAGATACCGGTCGCCGATCAGGTTCTCGTAGCGCACGGCCGCCTTCGTGCCCTGGGTCAGCGTCAGGTTCTGATCGATGGCGAACACGACCGTGACCGTGCCGTCCTTGTGCAGGGTCATGCTCCTGACCTTCCCGACCTCGACGCCTGCGATCCGGACGAAGTTGCCGCCCTTCAAACCGGATACGTTCGAGAACACCGCGCTGTACGTCGAACTCGAGTCGAACCGGAACTGTCCGAAGACGGTGACGAGTATGAACATGAAGACAAAGCTCATTGCGGTGAACAGGATCACCCGCGTGAGTGCGCGTCCGGTCCCTCTCATGGCGGTCCCTCTGGGGTCGTGATGCCAGGCGGAATCGGCGTGCCGGGCATGACCTGTGGCGGCACACCGGGAGGCGGCGGGGGGTAGAGCGGCGTCCCGTCCGGTGCGTACAGCGCTGCACCATAGGGAGGTGCGCCCGGGTAGGTGGGCAGCGGACCCGGTGCCGGACCACCGGGATAGCGGATTCTCGGCGGCTCAGGATTCGCCTTGGTGACCGGGAAGTAGTTGGCGATACCCGGGAAGCCGATTCCCGGGTTCGGCCGGACGTCGAGGCCGGTGCCGAATCCGGTATCGGTGACGAGGTATTTCACCGGGTAGTTCTTGCTGATGTCGGGAAGCGAACCACAACTCGGCTTACCACCGGGCCCGCCCGTGGCGTTGACCTTCGGTAGATGTTCGGGAAAGCGGTACGGGTCGTCGCCCATCAACAGCGCGGCGTCCATGATGACCGATTTTCCGTTGCCGCCCAACGCATCCCGGCCACCGTTCTCCAGGAACCACTGGGCGCCGAGGAACAGGCAGGTGTACGTCGGCGAGTACTTGTTGAGAAGGTCGGTCGTCGGCACGACGGTGTTGACGGCGCGCACCAGGTTGGGCTGGTTGGCGCCGATCGTGTTGATCCCCGACTGCGAGAATCCGACCGCCGACAGCAGCAGCGTGTCGAGCGCCTGGGCGTTTCCGGAAATCGAAATGCTGGTGGTCGAGAAGGAGTTTAGGATCGACAGGATGTCCTGTGCCGCATCCGAATACGCCGCGGTGGTTCGGCCGAACAGCTGCCAGTCCTTGCGGACGGTGTCCATCCTCGGATTGACTGCGAGCAGCACATTGTTGCCGCTGGTGATGGCCTCGCCGATGACATCGCCCTTACCGCGCAGTGATTCGGCCACGGCCGTCAGCACGGAGTTCAGCTTCGCGGGGTCGATCGCCTGTACCACGGACTGCAGGTTCTGGAACACCGTGTTGACCTCGACGGTCACGTTGCGGGAGTGCAGCACCGAACCCGGCTTGAGCGGCTCGGCGCTCGCCCCGTCAGGCGGCACGATGAGGTCGACATACTTGGCGCCGAACGCGGTGCTGGACTTGATCTCCGCTTCCACATTACTCGGCAGATACTGGAACGGTCCCGGATCCATCTTCAGCGTCAGCTTCGAAAGATCTCCGCCCGCACCGGATTCGGCACCGATCGATCTGACCTCGCCGATCTGCACGCCGCGCAGCTTCACCTTGGCGCCGTCCTCCATGACCAGCCCTGCCCTGTCGGAGACCAGCGTCAGCGGAACGTTCTTCGACAGCGTTCCGGAGAACAGCATCGCGGTGAGCGCAACCAACGCTGCGGCGATGAGAAACAGCACGGGCGCCCACCAGATGGGGTCGATACCCCCACGACGGGGCGAGTTCAGCGGCGCGGTCACTCACTCACCCCGAGAGATGGAAGTTGCCGGACTGGCCGTAGACGGACAGCGTGATGGTCAACAGGATGAAGACACCTGCGGTGATCGACATGCGCACCGCACGTCCGACCGCGTCACCGACACCCGCGGGCCCGCCGGTGACGGTGTAGCCGTAGTAGGTGTGCACCGCCATCACCGCGGCCGCCATCGCGAGGGCTTCGATGAAGGACCACAGCAGATCCGTCGGATGCAGGAACGACGAGAAGTAGTGGTCGTAGACACCCGCGGACTGGCCGTAGACGACGGTCGTCCCGAATCGGGTGGCCAGAAACGACATCAGCACCGCCACGGTGTAGATCGGGATGACCGCCACCACGCCCGCGACGATGCGCGTCGACGCCAGATAGGTGATCGGACGAATACCCATCACCTCGAGCGCGTCGATCTCTTCGTTGATCCGCATCGCGCCGATCTGCGCGGTTGCACCCGCGCCGATGGTCGCCGCGAGCGCCACGCCTGCGGTGGCGGGCGCGATGAACCGGACGTTGAGAAAGGCGCCGAGGAATCCGGTGAGCGCTTCGATGCCGACGTTCGAAAGGGTGTTGTAGCCTTGTACGGCGATCAGGGCGCCGGTGGAGAGGGTGAGGAACCCGATGATGACCACCGTTCCGCCGATGACGGCCAGCGCGCCGGTGCCGATTCCCATTCCTGCGATCTGACGCAGCACCATCGTCGGGTAGCGCCGAATGGCGTCTGGCACGAATGCCAGCGCCTGACCGTAGAAGGCGGTCTGCTCCCCCAGCTTGCGGGTGGCACCGACAACCCGTTCGCCTGTCACGGCGCGACCTTCACACCGAACGCGGTGGCCAGGATGTTGATGAGGAACAGCGCCATGAAGGCGAAGACGACGGTTTCGTTGACCGCCGTTCCCACCGCGGTCGGGCCGCCGCCGACGTGCAGCCCCTTGTAGCAGGCGATCAGGCCCGCCGACAGTCCGAACAGCAGCGCCTTGACCAACGAGACGATCACTTGCGGAAGCCCGGTCAACAGCGTCAGCCCCGCGACGAATGCGCCCGGTGTGACGTTCTGCACGTATACGACGAAGAAGTAGCTGCCCGTCAGGCCGACCACCGCGACCACCGAATAGAGCATCAGCGCAACGAAAGTCGCGGCGATCACCCGCGGCACCACCAACGCCTGGACGGGGTTGACACCGATGACCTTCATCGCGTCGATTTCCTCGCGGATGGTTCTGGCGCCCAGATCGGCGCACATCGCGGTCGCGCCGGCGCCGGAGACGACGATCGCGGTGACGACCGGACCCACCTGGGTGACCGACGCTAGTGCCGCGCCCGCGCCCGACAGGTCCCCCGCGCCGACCTCGATCAGCACGATGTTCAACGTGAACACGATCAACACCGTGTAAGGAATCGACAACACGACGGTAGGGATGATCGACACCCTTGCTAAGAACCAGATCTGTTCGATCAGTTCACGCCAGGCGAACGGCCTCCGGAACATCGCGGCGAACGTTTCGCCGGACAGCACCACGAAATCACCCATCGCGATGGCCGGCTTCGACCAGGCCGCCTGCGTCATGGCCACCTGAATTCCCATCGTCGCCAAGCTTTCGGCGAACGCTAGGAGAGCCCTGATTGACTGTCAACGCGTGCTAGTCGACGAACAATGCCGTCAATTACGGTAATTCGCAGGCTGCCTCAACGCATTTGGTTTCGCTCATCAAGATCGGATCGCGGTGAGTTTAAGCATTGTCGGCGCATGGCGGTGAAATCGGTAGGCTCATCGCTTATGAGTGACGTCATCGATCCGACAGTCCCGCCGAGCGGGACCGGGTGCGTGGAATGCAATGCGGTCGGCGGGTGGTGGGTGCACCTCCGTCGCTGCGCCGCGTGCGGTCACATCGGTTGCTGTGACGACTCTCTGGCCCGCCACGCGTCGGCGCACTGGCGGGACGCGGGCCATCCCATCATCCGGTCGTTCGAACCGGGTGAGGACTGGTTCTGGAACTACGACACCAACTCCTACTACGACGGACCGGAACTCGCGGCGCCGGAAAGCCGCCCTGAGGACGAGACTGTTCCCGGTCCCCGCGGTCGCGTTCCCAAAGACTGGATGGCCCAGCTTCGGAGTCGACCCGAGTGAAGTTGGGTATCCGCCCGGCATGACGAAGAAGGACAATCCCGATACCGCTGAAACCGACATCGGCTCCGGCCAGGCGGACGATGACGTGGAGAGTGACCCGGCCCGAGGTGGCGAGGGTGTCGACTGGTCCGATGAGGGTGGCGCCACACCCAGCGGGCCGGCCGACACCGGTGACCGCACGCAGTGAGCTAGAGCGACCGTCCGAGCGCCGACAACGTCTCGGCGCCAGTGTATTTCGGTGTCCACCCCAGCTGGGTCTTCGCCTTGGTCGTGTCCATCACGACCGAGGTGCGGCTGGCGTGCAGCCATTCCAGGGACGACGGAATGAACGGAAGCCGGGCCATCAGCCCTGACGCCGCGGTGGCCGCGACCTTGGGCACGCGAACGGGGCGAGCGCCGAGTTCGGTCGCCACCTCCGATATCGACACCACCCCATCGCCGGCAAGGTTGTAGGCGCCCGCCGGGGCGGAAGTCGTCGCGGCCAGCGCGATCGCAGAAGCGACGTCATCGTGATGTACGAGTTGCATAGGGATTCCAGGATCGGGCAGCGGCGGCTTCAGCAGAGGCAGCATCTGCGTGACCCGCTTGACGGGACCGGGCAGGTGGTTCCACGGCATGACCTCGGCCAGCGCGGGTGCCTTCGGCCCGGCGACGATGCACGGCCGCAGCACATACACCTCGAGGTCGGACCCGTCGACTATCTCCTGCAGTGCCTTCTCACACGCGGCCTTCTGTTCGGAGTAGTAATGCTCGGGTGAACCACGCGGCGGGACGTCCTCGGTGATCGGCGTCGGGTTGTCAGAGTGATAGCCGTAGGCGGCCACCGAGGAGGTATAGACCAAGCGCCGCGGCCTTTGCGCAGCCACCGTCGCCTCGAACACGTTTCGGGTCCCTGCGAGGTTGACGCGCGCGCTCTCTTCGCGCGTACCCATGATGATGAAGGCCAGATGCACGACGACGTCGGCCTCTGCAACCAGACCGTCGACCGCGGCTCGGTCGGTGATGTCGCCCTGCCGATACTCGACCTTCGCCCAGCCCTGGCCGGCGGGGTCGAACGGGCGGCGGGCCATCCCGATGATCCGATCGACGACGGGATCACGGTCCAGCGCGGTGACGGCCGAGATCCCGATTTCGCCTGTCGGGCCGGTGACAGCGACGGTGAGTCCCATGCCGGCTTGGATGCCCACACGCGTCGGATCGAAACGAGGCACGTTTCCGACCCAGGCCAAACCCCTTGCGCCACTTTAGTTTCACTTTGCCTCCATTTGTCTCATTGGCGAACGAGCTTGTCGGTGGTCGAATGTATGTTCGAATCATGTTGGCGACTCCGGCGCAGGTGGCGATGGCCGCACTGCGCGCCGCGCATGAGTCGCTGGCCGCCTGCGACCTGGAGACCCTGACCCATCGCGAACTGTTGGGTGTGCTCGATGAGCTGGAGACGTTGTCCTGTCAGTTGCCGGTGCAGTGGCATCGCGCCCCGGCCCGGTTGACCGCAGAGACGACGCCCAAAGAATTGGGCGCCAAGTCGTGGCGGCAGGTGCTGGCGATCCGGTGGCGCATCTCGCCCACTGAAGCGAGTCGCCGGTTGACCGAAGCCGAGGTACTCGGGCCGCGGCGCGCGCTGACCGGGGAACCGTTGGAACCGTTGCTGACAGCCACCGCAGCGGCCCAAGCCGCGGGGTTGATCAACGGCGAACATGTGGAGAAGGTCCGCGACGCCATGAGCCGGCTGCCCGGTTTCGTCGATACGGTGACGCGGGAGCAGATCGAGCGCGATCTGGTGCGCCTCGCCGCAGGGGTCGGCCCCAAAGAGCTCGGGAAGGCCGCCGAGACCATGCTGTTCCTTTTGGATCAGGACGGCCCCGAACCCGATGACACCGAACGCGCCCGTAGGAGAGGTCTGCACGCCGGCGCACAGGGCCGTGACGGCATGGTCCCTATCAAGGGATACTTCACCCCCGAAGCGTGGGCGATCTATGAGGCGATCTTCGCCAAATGGGCCGCACCAGGAATGTGCAACCCCGACGACGACGAACCCTCCATCAGCGGCACACCGTCACAAGCACAGATCGATGGCGATCAGCGCAGCCTGGCCCAACGCCAACACGACGCGCTCATCGCGGTCGGGCGCAACACCCTGGAAAGCGGCGAGCTGGGCCAGCACAACGGATTGCCGACCTCGATCATTATCCGCACCACGCTCCAGGATCTCGAATCCCGCGCGGGTATCGGCACGACCGGCGGGGGCACGATCATCCCGATCAAGGATGTGATCCGCATGGCGGCCCATGCTCATCACTACCTCGCGGTGTTCGACGGGGCCACCGGATCGGCGCTGGACCTGTTCCGTGGGCGTCGTGTCGCGTCGCCAGCGCAGCGGATCATGCTCATTGCCCGTGACGGGGGCTGCACCAAACCCGGCTGCACCGTGCCCGCGTATGGCAGTCAGGTCCATCACGCGGCGTGCGATTGGGCCGATGACGGGCAGACCAACATCGACGACCTCGCCCTGGCGTGTGGGCCGGACAATCGCATGGTCGGACCCAACGGCTGGACCACCCGAATCAACGCCGACAACGACGTCGAATGGATCCCACCTGAACACCTCGACACCGGACAAACCCGCGTCAACTTCTACCACCGCCCCGAACGACTCCTCCGACCACCGGAAGAGGAGAGCGGAAACAGCGAACGCGGACCATAGGCTGGCGTCGGAGCGCTACTTCGCGTCGGCCAACGCCTGCTTGGCCGCGTTGTAACCCGGGACGAAAGTGATTCCCGGCCCGCCGTGGCATCCCGCGCTGGCGAGATATAGACCGTCGATCGGGATCGGTTGATCGACATAGCCTTTCGGACCCGGCCGGTTCGGGCCGATCTGGTCCGGGTGGATGAGTCCGTGGCAGTAGTCGCCGCCGGGCGCACCGAACATGGTGCCCATGTGCTTGGGGGTGAAGGTCGTGTGCTTGAGGATCAGGCTCTCGAAGTTGGGGGCAAGCCGAGTGATCTTGTCGATCACGCGCTGACCCATCTCGGCCTTCATCTCCCCGTAGCTCGAGTCGGACTCCTCGATCGGGAACCACAGCGAGAACGCCGATGCCGCATGTTTACCCGGTGGTGCCAGACCCGGATCGTTCACCGACGGTATCTGCAGGGCGATGGAGGGGTCGGCCGGCACGATGCCGCGTCTGCAGTCCTCCCACTGCCGCTGCAATTCCTCTGGGGTGGAGAAGATTCCGATGTTCGACTGCATCGCAGGGTCGTTGAGGATCTCGTACGGTGCGACGAACTCGGGGATGCCGTCGAGCGCGAAGTGCATCTGCAGATAGCTGCCGTGGTGGTCCACGCGGGAGAACCGCTCACGGATGTCGTCGGGCACCGATCCCGACGCGACGAGTTGGTTCAGCGTGAGATCCGGTGCAATTCCCGAAATGACGACCGGCGCGGTGATGACCGAACCGTCCTCGAGGCGCACCCCGCTCACGCGTCCGTCGACGACTTGGATCTCCTCGACCTTGCTGCGCAGCCGCAGCTCGCCGCCCGCCGAGGTGAACACGTCGCACAGGTGCGAGGTCAATGCGCCGATACCGCCCTGCAGCTTCTTGACCAACAGGGCGTTTTCGTCCGGCACCGCGAACCCGTATGCCAACGCCGCAGCGGTGCCGGGCGTCGCGGGGCCCCGATAGGTCGTGTTGCACGCGAGCAGCGACAACATGCCTCGCAGCGCGCCGTGCTTCTCCTTGTCCGGCAGATAACGATCGATCACGTCTGTGACGGATCCGAACAGCAGGTCGGTGATCGATGACCGCTCGAATTCGCTTGTCGCACAGGCGTACATCTCGTCCAGCGTCTTGGGCAGGGTGCCCGCCTCGAACCGGCCCAACGCCCGCGTCGGCGCCTGGCACCACGCCATCAGGCCGGCCATTCCGTTGACGGCCTCCGCACCGTGCACCTCGTTGATGTGCGTCATCAGCTTCATCGGGTCGGTGTAGTAGACGAGCGGTTCGTCGCCGACGCCGCGCAAGGACACCGACATCACGTCGAGGTCGACGGTGGGCAACTCGTCGAGCCCGAGTTCGCGGCTGACCACGGCCGACGTCGGAATCTGCACTGACCCGGCGATTTCGAAGGAGAAGCCGTCGAACAGCTCGACGGTGGAGGCCATCCCACCGGCATAGAGCTTTGAATCGAGGCAGAGCGTTGACAGCCCCGCCTTCTGGAGCAATGCGGCAGCGGTCAAGCCGTTGTGTCCCGCGCCGACGATGATCGCGTCGAAGTCTGCCATGCGCTGAGGCTGGCATGCGTTAGATGTTTTGTCAATAATGACAAAACTTTCAGCTGATCCCCTTGGCCAGCGTGTCGAGTGCCTCCCGGGTCAGTCGGGACAACTCGGGCAGCGAGCGTTCGCTGCCGAGCATCCACACCTCCATCGCGCCGAAGACCGCCGCCGCGATGCACCGCGCCGTGACGGCGATGCGCATGCGTTCGTCGGTGCCCGGCGCCGACGGATGCTCTTCGGTGAGGTGCTCCTCGACGGCCTTTGCGAAGTCCGCCTCGACCTGCCGGATGTGCCGCACGATGCGGTCGGGTTCGATCTCCTGGGCACGGAGGGCTGCGGTCTGCGCGACGGCCCAATCGTCGTACGGACGCGCCATCATCGCCGAGTGCACGGAGTCGATGATCGACTCGTCGCGGTTGCGTGCAGCCAATGCCGTCCTGAACCACTGCAGCCCTGCGTAATCGGCGAACAGCAGATCGTGTTTGGACGCGAAATGCCGGTAGAACGTCCGTAGCGACACCCCGGCGTCGGCCGCGATCTGCTCGGCGGACGTCTCCTCGACCCCTTGGGCCAGAAATCGCACAACCGCCGCCTGCCGCAACGCTTCGCGCGTGCGCTCACTTCGTGCCGTTTGTGCGGGCCGGACCATGGGGAGAAAATACCGTATGGAGTTATGTCAATATTGACAAAACTTGCGGGGCTGGTCGAGACTCCTGCTCATGGTTGCGATCATCGTTCACCTCGTACTCGGCTTCGCGACGATGGCCGCCATCGTCAAGACGAATCCGGCGGTATTCGCGCGCTACACGTCCGGGTCACAGGTCACCAAGCTGGAGTTGTTCTATTGGGTGGCCGGGATTGCGTCGGTCATCTTGGGCTACTACTTCAACAACGTGTACGTCGCCGAATATGCGCCGTCCGGCGCCACACACAACTTCCTCTGGGGTCCCGGCAGCTGGTGGGAGTTCATCACGCTGGGCTACGCCAACCCGGCGGCCAGTTCGGCCAGCCAGGACTACACGATCATGAGCGTGCTGCTCTTCCCGGTGTGGTCCATCGTCGACGGGCGCAGGCGCGGCATCAAACATGCGTGGCTGTTCTGCGGATTCATCCTGTTCGCCAGCTCCGCGTTCGCGTGGGCGGCCTACCTGGCAACGGTTGAGCGCCAGCATCGGCACGAGCAACTCGGGGCTCCGTTGCAATCCGCGGTCTGACGCCACGGGGGCGGCATACAGTTCACGGATGATCACAGACGATCTGCGTGACCGACGGCTCGCGGTCATCCGCGAGCACATGGACACCGAGGTGACCAAAGAGTTCGACCGCACCCTGGCCACCTTTAACGGTCATCCGCACTACGAGATCATGGCCACCGGCCAGGTCTTCGACGGCGACGACGAGGTGATGGGGTACTACCAGACCACCCGAACCGCCTTCCCGGACCAGCGGCATGACAACGCCCGCTTCCACGTCGCCGATGAGGCCGTTATCGTCGAATTCGATCTGCTGGGAACCAATCTCGGCGAGTTCCACGGCCTGCCGCCGACGGGTAAGGCGTTCCGGGTGCCGATCATCGCGGTGTTCTACTTCGACGGAGATCGAGTGGTCAACGAACGCATCTACTTCGATTCGGCCAGCCTGGTCACCCAGATAGGTCGGGGCGAACTGCTGGCGATGGTCGGGACGGGAGAACTGTGAAGGTCCACCACCTGAACTGCGGAACGATGCGGCCGTACACGACACCGGTCATCGTCTGTCATGTGCTGCTCGTCGAGACAGACAACGGGCTCGTGCTGGTCGACACGGGTTACGGCACGCAAGACTGTCTCGACCCCAAACGGGTCGGGCCGACACGCCACCTGTTCAATCCCGTGTTGTCGAAAGGTGAGACGGCACTGCGCCACATCGAGGAACTCGGCTTCACCCGCGAGGACGTACGCCACATCGTGGTCACGCATTTCGATATGGACCACATCGGCGGCATCTCCGATTTTCCTGACGCGCAGATCCATGCCACGAGCGCAGAAATCGAAGGCGCCGTGCGGAATCCGTCGTTCCGGGAGAGGACCCGCTTCCGGGCCGCCCAGTGGGCGCACGGGCCAAAGATCGTCGAGCACAGCCCCGACGGCGAGAAATGGCGCGGGTTCGCCGCCGCAAAAGAACTCACCGAGATCGCACCCGGAATCGTGCTGATTTCACTGCCCGGCCATACCAGAGGCCACGCGTGCATCGCCGTCGACGCGGGGCATCGCTGGGTGCTGCATTGCGGGGACGCGTTCTACGCTGAAGGCACCCTGGACGGACGCTCGCCGGTTCCTCGCCCGATCCAGATCATCGAACCGCTGCTCGCCTTCGATCGAAAGAAGGTGGCGGACAACCACGCTCGCCTCACCGAGCTGTACCAGCGTCAAGAGCCCGACCTGCTGATGGTGTGCGCCCACGACGCAAGCCTGTTCGACCACGCAAAAGAGACCGCGTAGCCGTGCGCGCCGTCGTCATCACCAAGCACGGTGATCTTTCGGTACTCAAGGCTCAGCAGCGGCCCGACCCACCGCCGCCCGCGGCCGGCCAGGTGCGCATCGCGGTCCGCGCCGCGGGGGTGAACTTCGCCGACCACCTCGCCCGTGTCGGCCTGTATCCCGAGGCTCCGAAACCACCTTGCGTCGTCGGTTACGAAGTTGCGGGCACGATCGAAGCGGTGGGCGACGGCGTCGACACCTCACGCATTAATGAACGAGTCTTGGCGGGAACGCGTTTCGGCGGCTACGCCGAGATCGTCAACGTCAATGCCGGCGATACCGTGCCGCTGCCGGACACGCTCACCTTCGAGCAGGGCGCCGCAGTGCCGGTCAACTACTCCACCGCGTGGGCCGCGCTGTACGGGTACGGATCGCTTCGGTCGGGTGAACGCGTCCTCATCCATGCGGCGGCGGGCGGCGTCGGTATCGCCGCGATCCAGCTCGCCAAGCCGGCGGGAGTCGAGATCCACGGCACCGCGTCCCCCGGGAAGCACAAGGCGCTGACCGAGATGGGCGTGGACCGCACCATCGACTACCGGCGCGACGGGTGGTGGAAGGACCTACCGCCGTACGACATCGTGCTCGATGCGATCGGTGGTGCGTCACTGCCCCGCTCCTACCGCCTGCTCCGGCCGGGCGGCAGGCTGGTCGCCTACGGCATCTCCGCCTTGCAGCAGGGTGAGAAGCGTTCGCTGCGTACCGTTTTGCCGCAGTTACTGCCGATGCTGCGCGGCTTCAACCTGACCAAGCAGCTCTCCGACTCCAAGGCCGTCATCGGGCTCAACATGCTGGCGCTGTGGGACGACCGCGGCACGCTGGAACCGTGGATTGCTCCTCTGTCGCACGCCATGGCAGATGGGATCGTGTCCCCGGTTGTGCACGCGGCGGTGCCTTTCGACAACGCGCCGGAGGCACACCGCATCCTCGCCGCCCGCGAGAACGTCGGCAAGGTCGTGCTGGTCCCCTAGTCGGCGTGTGCCCTGTTCCGCACCTGCGACAGCTTCCCGGACGCCTTCCCGAGCACGTTCCCGAACTTGCTGATCCACTCGAACCCGTTCGCGGGCGCGACCCTGGCAACTGTGTCCAACAGGTATGCGTCGGGTCCGATGAGGATTCGGGCCTTGCCCTTCTCCACTCCCCGGTGAATCTTCTCGGCCGCTTTGGCCGGCTCTGTCATGGCGACCGCCGCGAAATTCTGCGCCATCTGCTCGCGGTCCATGCCTATGCCATCGGATCCCTCGCGGAATCGCGCATTGTGCACGATGTTGGTGCGGATCCCGCCGGGATGCACTGTGATGGCAGCGACGCCGGTGCCGCGCAGTTCATGCCGCAAAGAATCGGTGAATCCGCGGACCGCGAACTTGGACGCCGAGTAGGCGCTTTGTACTGGCACCGCCAAGAGGCCATAGACACTCGAAGTGTTGACGATGACGCCTTCGTCCTGTTCGACGAGGATGGGCAGAAACGCTCTGGTGCCATTGACCACGCCGTGGAAGTTGATGTCCCACAACCAAGTGTCGTCCTCGGGGGCACCGTGGAGCACGGTGGCCGCAACCGCTACACCCGCGTTGTTGAACACCGCGCCGATCGGCGTCGGGGCCCACTCACGCACCTCTGCGGCGAAGTCGCGCTGAGCTTCGGCGTCGCGCACATCGAGCACTCGCACCAGGGTGTTTCCGTTCAGCGAGGCGTCGGTCTCCTTGAGACCGTTCTCGTCAACATCGGCGATGGCCACCGCGCAGCCGTGTGCCGAGAGACGTTGCGCCAGCGCACGGCCGATGCCCGATGCAGCACCGGTGATGACGACGGTACGGCCGCTGATCGTGCGCTTGGATTTGCTCATGGTGCTCCTCGTCGACGATGGAGTACCCGCCAGCATATCGGCCGACCTCGCGGCACGCGGAACCAGGCCACTCCCCAGCAAAGACATCACCGACGGTACGTAGCGGTACCGCAGTAGGGATGTCGCAGTGAATCTGGTGGCCAGGGCCGGGATCGAACCGGCGACCTTCCGCTTTTCAGGCGGACGCTCGTACCAACTGAGCTACCTGGCCGGAAGGCACCGGCTCATGTCGCGAACCAAAGTGCCTCGCCACAAAGGTGGCGACCCTGACGGGACTCGAACCCGCGACCTCCGCCGTGACAGGGCGGCGCGCTAACCAACTGCGCCACAGGGCCTTGCTTTACTACGCTATGCGGCTTCCTATCGTACGGGTCGCCGCGCGTACCCCCTACGGGATTCGAACCCGCGCTACCGCCTTGAAAGGGCGGCGTCCTAGGCCGCTAGACGAAGGGGGCCAGCCGAATCTCTCCGGGGTACTCGCAACGCTGTGACGCTGGGAGCTTCGATAGCTTAGGGTACCGGCACCCCAATCCTCAAACGCGGTCCCCGAGGTCATTCCCGGGTCGCCGGCTCTTACCCTCCCGAGGCACCCAGTATCCTGATCCCTCGCGCCCCTATAGCTCAGTTGGTAGAGCTACGGACTTTTAATCCGCAGGTCCCAGGTTCGAGCCCTGGTGGGGGCACCACCGGCCGCGTCACCGCCGTCAAGCTGCACAAACCGGTGGCGCCTGCTCCGGCAGCCCAAGCAG
The DNA here is from genome assembly GCF_000230895.2 of Mycolicibacterium rhodesiae NBB3. The sequence continues at coordinate 2,602,139 of NC_016604.1, read as the reverse complement.
GTCGAAGTAACTCTGCCCGAGCGCGATGTCTCGGAATGCCTTGTCGTTCAGGTACTTGTTGATCCGGCTGGTCACGTCGAGCTCTTCGGCGTAGACCGCGAAATCCTTCTTCCTGGACGCGACGAAGTCTGTTCCCGGAATGACCCTGGACGAGTACTGGTCGAAGAAGGGCACGTACTGCTCTCTGACCGGCCCACGCGAGAAGTACGAATCTTCCAGAACGCGCCAACTGATATCCAGGTACAGGTTCGGGTGCTGATCCATCACGCGCCGGAGGGTGGCGATGTGCAGCGCCGGGTCGATTGTCTTCAGCTCGTTGGACAGGCCCATGTGTGCCCACACGATCTTGTTCTCGGGGTAGAGGGTCAGCACGGTCTCCATCAGATAGAGGAACTTCAGCGGGTCCGCGTCGTTGCCCAAATCGGAATGAATGTTGATGGGCATGTCGCGCCGACGGAGTTCGTCCATGAACGGCGACCAGGACACGATGGCGCCCAGGGTGGCCGGTTGTGCGCCGTTGCCCAGCAGGGCCTGTTTCATCAGGTTGACTTCGCCCATCCAGTGAAACTTGCCCGGGTACGCCGAATCGAGTTGGCGCATCTGGTCGAGGATGCCTCCGGGGTTGGCCAGATCGGGGAACGTCATCGAGAGGGTGAGATGCACGCCGTCGACGTTGGTCTGCGCGACGTCCTGTGCATTCTCGACGTCGTTCTTGGGACTCGGGAGAACGGGTGTGCCGAGGCAGTCCAGGTAGTAGATGCACGGCGAGTCCACCGGCAGGATCTGCCCGATGCCGTACAGGTTCACGTACCGCACCCCGGTCTGTCGCCAGTACTCACCCATCTCCGTCAGCGGTATGCCGGGGCCGCCGAATGGACGCAGGTGGAAATGACTGTCCACCACCGAGGTGTACGGCTGCGTGGTGCGGTCGAAACAGCCGGCGTCGGCGAGCGACGGCACCGCCCAGGCGCCGCTCACGACAACCATCGCGCTCGCCGCGCACAGCGCCCGCCATCTCCGCATTCCGCCTCCCCGACCGGGTTTCAAGATCGTGGCACAGGCGGCCGGCAGAGGTGCACCGGTTCGTGAGACGAGCGCGAGCCTGACGTGGCACGCGGCAATCGGACACCGAGTAATCTCACGATGTGCTCCACCGGCAGGTCCGGCCGCCGTTCTGGCGGCGTCATCCCGTCGTCACCGGCGCCGCTGCGCTCGTGACGTTCTGGTGGCTCGCCAACGGGTGGTACGAAGCGCTCGTGGTCACGGTGATCGTCGGACTGCTCTTGGCCCTCAACCGCCGCAGGAAAGCACACGTCATCCGCGACGCGGGTCTTCGTGCCCGCGCAGACTACGAGTACCGGCTGAGCCTGGCAGGCGATCAACGAGGTGTGTTCGGCCGGTACCCGCCGATTCAGGCGGGCTGGTTTCCTGATCCGCAAAACCGTTGTCAGATGCGCTATTTCGACGGCGCCATGTGGTCTCACCACACCGTGCGCCGGTGACGATCAGACCTTCGGCGAGTAGTAGTGCGGGTTGTCGCGGTACTCCACCGGCGGCAGATTGCGTGCCGGAGTCTCGACCAGCGGCGAGTCGGCTGGCAGCCGGCCCGTCGCACGGTCCCACGCCGAGCGCTTTCGCGGGTGCATCATCATGCGTTTCGGGAGCAGCCTGACGACCCAGTAGACCGTCTTGCCGAACAGGCGGTGCAGCCGCTCCTGGCGGGGTGACCAGGTGTACCCCATGAGCTCGCGTACGGCAGGGTCGAACAGCCCAACGGTCGTGAAATTGAAGAACCGCTGCATCCCCGCCACGTTCAGTCGCCACAGCCAATCCGGCATCCACTCGAGCGAAGGATGCTTGGTCATCGACGACAGGTCGAGCACCTCACGCGCCGCCCAGTTGTTCTCCAATACGTTGTGGCACATGTGATCCCAGTACTCCTGGAATTCCTCCCACGATTTCGGCACCGGTCGCATGCTCATGCCGTACATCCGGTACCACGTGATGTGCTCGTCGAACAGCTGGCGCCGCTGCGCCTCGGTCAGTCCGCCACCGAGCCACTCCGCGGCCAGCAGCGTGGATTTGAAGAACGTCGCGTGCGCCCAATAGAACACGTCGGGGTTGAGCGCGCTGTACCGGCGACCCTGGTCGTCGACGCCCTTGATCCCGATGTGGTAGTCGCGGACCTCCGCCCCGGTCTTGGGTGCGCGGTCGCCGTCGAACACCACCCCGCCGATCGGGTAGACCGACCGGAATAGCCGGGGCATCCGCTCCATGAAGAAGATCGAATGCTGCTGCACCGCGGCGCCCAATTGCGGATGCATGTTCTGCATCGAACCGGCCCACGGACCCTGCAGCATTCCGGTCCACCTACCGAAGTACTTCCAGGTCAGTGAATCGGGGCCGAGCGGTTCCGGCAGGGCGTCATATCCACCGGACGAAACCGGGCACCCAGCTGCCGCAGTGGCGGCTTCGGTACCTACCGGGCACGTCGCGGACGTATCTTGAGTCACTGACGAAGCTTCCCATCCAGTCGGGATCGCCTATTCTGACTACAGGCGTTGTCAGAATCGAGTTTAGGAGGGATGTGCCTTCGGGTCAACGACGCGGCCGGTGGTCCGGCATGCCCCTACAGGACCGCCAGGCCCTGCGCCGCGACGAACTGATCGCCGCCGGCGTCGCACGCCTTGGTAGCGCGCAGGGGCCTGACCTCACAGTTCGGGCGGTGTGCCGGTCGGCCGGCCTGACCGAGCGCTACTTCTACGAGAGCTTCGCCGACCGCGACGAGTTCGTCCGTGCGGTATACGACGACGTGTGCGCGCGAGCGATGGCTGCGCTGACGAACGCCAAAACGCCGCGGGACGCGGTGGAGCAGTTCGTCGCGTTGATGGTGGACGATCCGGCACGCGGCCGTGTCCTGCTGCTGGCGCCGACCAAGGAGCCCGTGCTGACCCGCTCGGGAGCCGAATGGATGCCGAGCTTCATCGAGCTGGTGCAACGCAAGCTGACTCGCATCGGCGATCCTGCGCACGCGGCGATGGTCGCCACCGGATTGATCGGTGCGCTGACGGCGTTGTTCACCGCGTACTTGAACGGCAGGCTCGCAGCCACACGCGAACAGTTCATCGACTACTGCGTGGAGATGCTGCTGAGCCGGGTGTCGAGCTACTGACCCTTACTCGTCGGGCGTGGAAGCCTCTTCGAGGGCCTGCTGTTCCTCCTCGGCGGCCTGCTTCTCGGCCTCGGACTTGGCAGCGCTGCCGAGCGGACTCGCCACGGACGACCCGGGATTGGTGGCTGTTGCGTAGGCGCCGCTGCAGTTCAGCACGACATTGACCTGACCACCGTCATCGGCACCGTCGCGCAGGAAGGACGCGTCCATCGCGTTGGTGACGATGCAGTCGCCCTCGTCGAGCTTGTCGCCGAACCGCGACGAGATGACTGCGGTGCCGCCGCCATCCTCGATGGCCGTTTTGGCATCGGAGTACTTCTGGCCCACGACATCCGGGGCAGCTGCCGCGGTGCCTGCGCCGAACAGCACGGCCGACGCGGCGGCGGCGACCAGCGGGCCCGCCCCTAGAACGATGAGCTTCTTCACGTGCGCCCGACCTCCACGGTCTGTATGACTAGCGGTTGATGGCCGTAGCTTATTGCCTCCTAGCGCGCGCCGCCACCGCTCGACAATTACTCGCCGGGCTCTCGGCCAGCATGATCCGCGGCGTCGGGCATCGCGATGACGGTTCTGGCCCCCAGCAAAATCGGCTACCTGGCCGCTGCGGCCGGGAATCCGCGCACTGGGGCCAACCTCGAGCCGGTCCCCGTCAGCCCGTCCCCGTTCCTCGCACCCCACGCGGGCCCCAGTAAGGGTCGCGCCGAGGGCACCCTGCGCCCAACCAATGAGCCCTGTGTTGCAGATGTGACAATTCGCGCGGTGGCTTGAATGTCACCGGGGTACACAGATATATTGAGTGCTACCAACGGGTACAGATAATTGGGAGGTGCGATGGCGAAAGATCTGACCGACCTGCAGCTACTGACAGAGCTAGAGCCTGTGGTCGAGAAGAACATCAACCGGCACCTGACCATGCGTAAGGACTGGAATCCGCACGACTACATCCCGTGGTCCGACGGCAAGAACTACTACGCCCTCGGCGGCAAGGACTGGGATCCCGAGCAATCGAAGCTGTCCGAGGTCGCTCAGGTGGCGATGCTGACCAACCTGTTGACCGAGGACAACCTGCCCTCCTATCACCGCGAGATCGCGATGAACTTCAGCATGGACGGACCGTGGGGCTTCTGGGTGAACCGGTGGACCGCCGAAGAGAACCGCCACGGTATCGCTCTGCGCGACTACCTGGTGGTCACCCGGGCGGTCGATCCGGTCGAACTCGAGCAGCTGCGTATCGAGCAGGTGACCCGCGGCTTCTCCCCCGGCCAGAACCAGCAGCTGGCCGTTGAGGCGGATCTGTTCGCCGAGAGCCTGTTCGACTCGGTCATCTACGTGACGTTCCAGGAGTTGGCCACCCGCGTCTCGCACCGCAACACCGGCAAGGCATGCGAGGAACCCGTCGCCGACCAACTGCTGCAACGAATTTCGGCCGACGAGAACCTGCACATGATCTTCTACCGGGATGTGTCAGCCGCCGGGTTCGACATCGCACCCAACCAGGCGATGCGCGCGCTGCACAAGGTGTTGACGCACTTCAGAATGCCCGGCTACACGATCCCCGACTTCCGGCGTAAAGCGGTCACGATCGCCTCGGGCGGCGTCTATGACCCGCGAATCCACCTCGACGATGTGGTCATGCCTGTGCTGAAGAAGTGGCGGATCCTCGAGCGCGATGACTTCACCGGTGACGCCAACAGGCTGCGCGACGAAGTGGCAGCGCACGTGGAGGAGCTCGAGGACACCTGCGTGAAGTTCGAGGTCGCCAAGCAGCGCCGGCTCGAGCGGATCGCCAAGGTGGCCGAGAAGAGGGCCGCCAAGAACCTCCTGGTGGGGTCATCAGCGTCCTAGCCGACGCTCGCGCGGCGACGTGGGGGCACTCCCCTCGCAAGCGGGGGGCCCACCCGCTCGGAGGGCAGGGAGACCGCTCGCGCGAAGAGCGGACAGCGGCGCTGCAGATCGGTTCCATCGCGCTGAGAAGTCCGGTCGTGCTCGCGCCGATGGCGGGCGTCACCAACGTCGCCTTTCGCACGTTGTGCCGTGAGCTGGAAATGGCCAGGGCAGGCACGGTCAGCGGGCTTTACGTCTGCGAAATGGTGACCGCGCGGGCGCTGGTGGAGCGTCATCCGTCGACCATGCACATGGTCACCTTCGCCGAGGACGAGAGTCCTCGATCGCTCCAGCTCTACTCCGTCGACCCACAGAACACGTTCGCCGCGGCGCGAATGATCGCCGACGAGGGCCTCGCCGATCACATCGACATGAACTTCGGCTGCCCCGTCCCCAAGGTCACCCGCCGCGGTGGCGGTGCGGCGCTGCCGTTCAAACGCAGGCTGTTCGGCCAGATCGTCGCCGCCGCGGTGCGTGCGACCGAGGGCACCGACATCCCCGTCACAGTGAAGTTCCGGATCGGGATAGATGATTCTCATCACACCCACCTCGACGCGGGCCGAATCGCCGCCGAGGAGGGCGCGGCGGCCGTCGCACTGCACGCCCGCACGGCCTCCCAGCGGTACTCGGGCGAGGCTGACTGGGAGCAGATCGCCGCACTGAAACAGCACGTCACCAGCGTTCCTGTGCTCGGTAACGGCGACATCTTCGAGGCCGACGACGCACTCGCCATGATGGCGCAGACCGGCTGCGACGGCGTCGTGATCGGCCGTGGCTGCCTCGGCCGGCCGTGGTTGTTCGCCGAACTGTCGGCGGCCTTCGCCGGGGGGGCTGCGGCGACACCGCCGAACCTGGGCCAGGTCGCGGCCATCATCGCCCGCCACGGCGAACTCCTCGCCGCCCATTTCGGCGAGGACAAGGGCATGCGCGACATTCGTAAGCACATCGCCTGGTACCTGCACGGGCTGCCCGCCGGTGCCGACCTGCGACGGGCGTTGGCGCTGGTCAAGACGCTGCCGGAACTGCGAACACTCCTCGAAGGCCTCGACCAGGAGGTTCCGTTCCCGGCCGCGGCAACGGGGCCGCGCGGACGGCAGGGATCGCCCGCAGCGGTGTCTCTGCCCGAAGGCTGGCTAACAGATCCCGACGACTGCACTGTCCCTGCGGGCGCCGAAGTCATGAACTCGGGAGGTTGATCGCTCCAGGGACGAGTCGATGTCGTCTCTAACCTGAGATGACTCTGACATCACATCTCTCAGGATGTCTCAGTACGATATGAGTCTCGATCGTAAAGGGGCTCCAGCGTCGGGGCCTCGCAGTGTGCTGTGACCTGCTAGGAAGCACCCGCGCGTCGGTGCGCAGCGATGGTTTAAGAGTCGGAGGCCGAAACAACCATGAGTGACGGCGACAACGCCACTCCTGGCCGTCATGGCCAGGACGGCTCGTCGGCACCCGACGGCCCATCCGACACCAATAAATGGCGTACCAGAAGTGCCCGGCCGGCACCAGGCGCCGCGCCGTGGGAGCGCGCAGGAGTATCCGACGACGACGCGTCCCCGGCCTCCCCTCCCGGCAACCACACCGACGGAATCTCGGTCGCCGACCTGATCGCCAAGCTCCACGGCGATCGGGCCGTCCCATCGGAGATCAAACGGCACCGATCCCCGGCTGACGACGCGTCCGGACCGCCGCCGACCGAGATCATCGATGCCGTCCCTGCGGCGCCCGTGCATGACGAGCGCTCCGTCGAGCCGGTGTACCCGGATCTGACATTCGACGGCCCGACCTACGAGAGCCCTGCCTACGAGGACCCGGCCTACCACGGCGAAGACGCCGACAGCCGGGACGCCGACAGCCCGGACACCGAGATCATCCCGGTCGTCGGAGCGCGCGGTTCTGAACTTCCCGATCTGTCTTTGGCCCATCGGCCCAGCCGGGTGCCGCCGTCGCACTTCGGCACCGGGCGTCGCCGGCCCGATCAGGGCTCCCCACGACGCAGCCGCCGGAAGTCGATGGTCGTCGGTCGTGTGGTCACCGCACTCATCGCCGTGCTCGCGCTCGCCCTCACCGGTGGCGCGTGGCAGTGGCAATCGGCGAAGAACAACATGCTCAACCGAATCTCGGCACTCGATCCCGATTCACGCGACATCCTCGACCCGAACGCACAGTTCGGCGACGAGAACTTCCTGATCGTCGGCGTCGACAGCCGGATGGGCGAAAACGTCGAGATGGGCGCGGGCACCACCGACGAGGCGGCCGGTGCGCGGTCGGACACGGTGATGCTGGTGAACATCCCCGCGAACCGTGAACGCGTTGTGGCGGTGTCGTTTCCGCGAGATCTGGCGATCGAGCCGATGCAGTGCGAGCCGTGGGATCCGAAGACCGGAGAGTACGGCCCGATCACCGACCCCGAGTCGCCCATGTACGGCGCTGACGAGGTGTACACCGAGTACAAGCTGAACTCCGCGTACGCCGTCGGGGGGCCCAAGTGCCTGGTGAAGGTCATCCAAAAGATGTCCGGGCTCTACATAAACCGTTTCATGGCAGTCGATTTCGCCGGCTTCTCGAAGATGGTCGACGCGCTGGGCGGCGTCGAAGTGTGCAGCACCACCCCGCTCGAGGACTACGAACTGGGCACGGTGCTGCCCACTGCCGGTCGCCAGCGGGTCGACGGCCACACGGCGCTCCAGTACGTGCGCGCCCGGCAGGTCACGACGGAGACCAACGGCGACTACGGCCGCATCAAGCGCCAGCAGCTGTTCCTGTCGTCGCTGCTGCGCTCGATGATCTCGCGGGAGGTGTTCTTCTCGCTGTCCAAGCTCAACAACGTCGTCAACATGTTCATCAACGACAGCTATGTCGACAACATGGACACCAAAGACCTGGTGACCCTTGGTCAGTCGGTTCAGGGCATCGCCGCGGGCCGCATCACCTTCTTGACCGTGCCGACGACCGGTTATATGGACGAGTACGGCAACGAGCATCTACGCGAGGAAGACAACCGGGCCATCTTCGACGCGATCATCAACGATGATCCGTTGCCCGAGGAGAAGAACGCCGACAACACCCCGGTGCCGGGAACCCCTGAAAGCCAAACCCAGAAGCCCAGTCAAGACGCCGCTGCCGCAACCGAACTCGTCGACACGATCACGACCAACCCGAGCGATGTCACCGTGCAGGTGTCGAACTCGACCGGTGAGGATGGGCTTGGCGCGACCGCTGCCGACGAACTGCAGACGCATGGCTTCAACGTGGTCTCCCCCGATGACCACCCCGGTCCAGTGGACACCACGACGGTGTTCTTCTCACCAGGCAACGAACAGGCCGCAGCAACCGTCGCCTCGGCGTTCCCGAACTCGAACATCGAGCGTGCCACCAATCTCGGCGACGTCATTCAGGTGGTGCTCGGCAGCGACTTCCACTCGGTGAGTTCGCCACCCTCGAGCGGCAGTCCGGTGCAGGTCCATGTGGCGCACGACGCCAGCAGCACGCCGACCAATCTGCCCGAAGATCTCACGGTCACCAACGCCGCGGACACCACCTGCGAATAGCCCTGGGCCGTGACGCCATGTCAGTCGCTGGGCACGCTCCATTCACTTGGCGTTCACCCTGCACGTCGTGACGTTGCAGCTGTTCAAACCGTAGGGTGGGGATATGCGAACCGCGTACCACGACCAGTTGGATCAGCTGACTGAACAGCTCGGCGACATGTGCGGTCTGGCCGGCACAGCTATGGAGCGCGCAACCCAGGCGCTGCTGCAGGCCGATCTCGTTCTGGCCGAACAGGTGATCGACGACCACGAGCAGATTGTGGCGATGAGCGCGCGCGCCGAGGAGGCCGCTTTCGTACTGCTGGCCCTGCAGGCGCCGGTGGCCGGCGATCTGCGCTCGATCGTCACAGCCATCCAGATCGTCGCCGATGTCGACCGGATGGGAGCATTGGCCCTGCACGTCGCCAAGATCGCCCGCCGTCGTCATCCCCAGCATGCGCTGCCCGAAGAGGTCAACGGTTACTTCGCTGAAATGGGCCGAGTGGCAGTCGAATTGGGCAACAGTGCGCAAGAGGTACTCGTCACGCGCGATCCGGAGAAGGCTGCGCGGATCAGCGAGGAAGACGACGCGATGGACGACCTGCACAAGCACCTTTTCACGGTGCTGATGGACCGTGAGTGGAAGTACGGCGTCACCGCCGCCGTCGACGTGACGCTGCTGTCGCGGTTCTACGAGCGCTTCGCCGATCACGCCGTCGAGATCGCGCGCCGGGTCATCTTCCAGGCCACCGGCAACCTGCCAGAAGGGGACCAACTGGCGTCGCGTTAACACGTTCTCTGACAAGCGAAAGGCCCCCGATCACTCGGGGGCCTTTCGCTTGTCGACGTGGTAATCAACCGAAGCGGCCGGAGATGTAGTCTTCCGTCGCCTTCTGGTTCGGGTTGGAGAAGATCTTCTCGGTGTCGTCGATCTCGACGAGCATGCCGGGCTTGCCGGTGGCCTCGAGATTGAAGAATGCCGTCTGGTCGCTGACGCGGGCTGCCTGCTGCATGTTGTGCGTGACGATCACGATCGTGAAGTCCTGCTTGAGTTCCGCGATCAAGTCCTCGATCGCCAGTGTGGAAATCGGATCCAGCGCCGAGCACGGCTCATCCATCAGAAGCACATCGGGCTGCACCGCGATGGCGCGCGCAATGCACAGCCGCTGCTGCTGACCGCCGGACAGACTGCCGCCCGGCTTGTCCAACCGATCCTTGACCTCATTCCAGAGGTTGGCTCCCTTGAGCGAGCGCTCGGCGACCTCTTCCAGAGTCTTCTTGTTGCGCACTCCCTGCAGCTTGAGTCCGGCCACCACATTGTCGCGAATCGACATGGTGGGAAACGGGTTCGGCCGCTGGAACACCATGCCGATGGTCTTGCGGACACCGACCGGGTCGACGCCGGCGCCGTAGATGTCCTCACCGTCGAGCAGCACCGAACCTTCGACGCGGGCGCCGGGGATGACCTCGTGCATGCGGTTGAGCGTCCGCAGCACCGTCGACTTACCGCAGCCTGACGGGCCGATGAACGCCGTCACGCTGCGCGGCTGGACGGACAACGCAACGTCCGCGACCGCTTTGAACGAGCCGTAGTAGATGTTGACGTCTTTGAGATCGAGCCTTTTGGCCATTTCAGATATCTCCTAAACCTGCTCAGACCTTCTTGGGGGCAAAGAATTTGGCGATGTACCTGGCGCCGATGTTCAAGGCGGCGATCAGCACGATCAGCGTGAAGGCCGCGCCCCACAACCGGTCGGTGGGCACCGGGTTGGCGCCTGCACCCGCCGATGTCTGGTCGTACATCATGCCGGGCAGCGAGCCCATGAAGCCGCTGAACATGTCGAAATTCATGGCCTGGGCGTAACCGACGAGGATCAGCAGCGGTGCCGTCTCACCCATGACGCGGGCCAGTGCCAGCAGGATGCCGGTCACGATGCCCGACAACGCCGTCGGAATCACGATGGCGGAGATGGTCTTCCACTTCGGCACGCCCAGCGCGTAGCTGGCCTCGCGCAGATCCATCGGGACGATTCGCAGCATCTCCTCGGTGGACCGGACGATGACGGGAATCATCAGCAGCACCAAAGCCAGCGACACTGCGAAGCCCGACCGCTGGAAGCCGAGCGTGGCGACCCACAGGGCGTAGATGAACAGCGCGGCGACGATCGATGGCACACCCGTGAGGATGTCGACCATGAAGGTGGTCAGCTTTCCAAGTCGCGTGCCGCCGCCGTACTCCACCAGATAGATACCGACGAACACGCCGATGGGAATCGAGATGACTGCACAGATCAGACCCTGCAGCAGGGTGCCGACGATCGCGTGGTACGCGCCGCCGCCCGCCTGGAACGCCGTCATACCGGCCTGGGAGTTGAACCACCAGGTGCTCGATGTCACGGCGCCGAATCCCTTGACCACCACCGTCAGCAGCACCCACACGAGGGGAACCACGGCGATGACCACCGACGCGGTGACGAGCACGGTCGCGACGTTGTTGGTGATCTTGCGGCGCAGGCTGACACCCTGAAAGGTGGGTGCCTTGACCGGCTTGTCCAATGTCGAGGTCATGATGCGGACCGGTCCTTTCCGGACACCGCGGCGCGGGCCAGGGTGTTCACCACGAATGTCAGGACGAACAGCACCAGGCCGGCCGCGATGTAGGCGCCCGCCTTGTACTGATCATTGAATTCGGATGCAGCCGAAGCGATCTTGCTTGCGAATGTGTAGCCCGCGTCGAACAGCGACCATCCGAATGCCTGCTGCGTGCCGCGCAGGATGATCAGCAGCGCGATCGTTTCACCGAGCGCGCGGCCGAGTCCGAGCATCGCGCCGCTGATGTAGCCCGACAGGCCGAACGGCAGCACGGTCGTGCGGACCACCTCCCACCGGGTGGCTCCCAGCGCCAGCGCCGCCTCGATGTGGCCGCGCGGCGTCTGGATGAACACCTCGCGTGCGACAGCGGTGATGATCGGCAGGATCATCACCGCCAGCACGATGCCCGCGGTGAAGATCGTTCCACCGCCGGCGACGGAGGCGTTGCCGGTCTGGAACAGGAAGAGCCACGACAGATTCTCGTTCAACCAGACGGCGACCGGTTTGATCACCGGCGCAAGGACATACAGCCCCCACACGCCGTAGATGATCGACGGCACAGCGGCCAGTAGATCGACCATGTAGGCCAGTGGGCCGGCTACCCGGCGCGGTGCGTACTGGGTCAGGTAGATCGCGATACCCAGCGCCACGGGCATGGCGAGAATCAATGCGAACACCGACACGAACACCGTTACCTGCAGCAGGTCGAGAATGCCGAACTTCATCGCGGCGGTGTTGGTGGTCACCCAGTTGCCGCTGTAGAGCAGGAAGTTCGCCTGGTTTCGGCCCAGCGCCGGGATGGCGCGCCACAGCAGGAAGAGCCCGATCGCCGCGATGATGACGACGATCAGGACACCGGAGCCTTCCGCCAGCAGGCGGAAGATCCGGTCTCCCGGGCGCACTTTGGCGTTCCTGGAGGGATTGGTGGAGATGGGTGCGGGCTCGCCGAAAGGTACGGCCAATGCTTCGCCTGACCCTGCGTCCAGCGGATTCGGTGTTGTCAATTCGACCCTATCGGTCATGTGTCTCCGCCCCCATCTTCACCGGTTCGGTGCTGTCGCGCCACAGGCTAGGCAGATGCACTGATGGCGTCGATGGACGTCACCAACCGCTCCTTGAAGGCGTCCGGAAGGGGAACGTAGCCCGCGGCGGACAGGTTCGCCTGCCCGTCGTTGGCCGCGACCTTCAGGAACGACTTGACCGCCTCGGCTGTCTCGGCGTCATAACCCTTCGAGCAGACGATCTCGTAGGTGGCCAGCACGAGCGGGTAGGCCCCCGCGTCCTGCATGCCGTACAGCGACTTCAAATCCAGCGTCAGGTCGTTGCCCTCGGCGGCGAACTTCGCCGCATCGATGGCCTTGCCTGCCGACTCGTCGGTCAATTCGACTGCGCCGCTGCCGTTGTCGATCTGCGCGTAAGGGATGCCTGCCTGGTCGGCGAAGCCCTTCTCGACGTAGCCGATCGCGCCCGGGGTCGCCTGCACGGCCTGCGCCACACCGGCCGACTTCTGCGCACCCTCACCGGCGCCGCCCTGGAATTCGCTGCCCGCACCCTTGGTCCAGGCGCCGCCGGAGGCGGCCTCCAGGTATTTCTGGAAGTTGTCGGTGGTACCCGAGGAGTCCGATCGGAAGATAGGGGTGATGTCGGTATCGGGCAGCGTGACGCCACTGTTCAGCGCGGCGATCGCCGGGTCGTTCCACTTCTTGATCTGCCCTTGGAAGATCTTGGCGAGTGTGTCGCCGTTGAGTACCAGCTTGTCGACACCGGGGACGTTGTAGGCCATCGCAATCGGGCCGAACACCAGCGGCAGGTTCCACGCCGGGTTGCCACCGCAACGCTCGGCGGCCGCAGCGATCTGCTCGTCCTTCAGCGCGGAGTCCGAGCCGGCGAAGTCGACGTTGCCCGCGATGAATTGCTCGCGGCCGGCGCCCGATCCGGTCGGGTTGTACGACAGGTTCTTGCCGGAGCAGGACTGGCCCCACACCTTGTTGAATTCCGCGATCGCGTTCTGCTGAGCCGTCGAGCCCTCGGCGGTGACGGAGTTCTTGCCGCCGCAATCGGCAGACGACGAACCGCCTGACCCACCGCCGGTGCTTCCGGCGTTGTTGTCGCTACCGCACGCGGACAGCGTCAACGCCGCGATCGCCGCTGCGGAGAGCGTCGTTCCTAGCGTCTTGCCAATGCTGTTGAGCTTCACTTATCCCACTTTCGGTTGACGGCTCGAGAAAGGCCTGGACTCACCGGCAACGTATGCGGCCGCGGTGGACGGCGCGGGGATGGAATGTGAACGGGCGGTGAACACGTCCAGCTATTTCACTGGGGTTCCCCAGGTAGCGGAGCTGCCGAGGGGAGCGGGGCGGCATACGCGGCATCGACGGAATAGACGTCGAAACCCAGTCGGCGATAGGTCTTCACCGCCGCGGAGTTATCCCCTTCGACGTAAAGCATCACCTCAGACCGTGAGCCTGCCGTCAGAACCTCGGACAGGTGATGCAGACCGATCAGAGTCAGCGTTGCCCCGAGTCCCCTGCCCTGCGCGGCGGGGTCGACGCCGACGACATACACCTCGCCGAGATCACCGCTGTGAACTTTGGTCCAGTGGAAACCGAGCAGCGCTTTAGTCTCCTCGTCGACGGCCAGGAAGATTCCGTCTGGGTCGAACCACGGTTCGTCGCGGAGCTCGGCGATGTCGGCGTCGGTCCAGCCGCCCTGTTCGGGATGCCACACAAACGCAGCGTTGTTCACCCGAAGCAGTTCGGCGTCGTCGGACGGCCCCGAGTATGTGACGATCCGCACGCCGTCTGGAACCGTCACCGCGGGTAGATCAGTCAGCGGGCGTCGCATCTGCAGCAGTTCCCGCACGACCGCCAGGTTCAGCGACGCCGCGACGGCACGGGCGCACTCGAGGTTGCCGTGTGCCCAGATGCGGGCGCCGTCGCCACCTTCTTCCAATCCCCGCTGCGCCATCGCCGAACCGACGCCGCGGCGGCGGGCCGAAGGATCCACGACGAGTTCGGCCATGGCCGGAGCCTCCTCGTCAGCAGGCGCGAGATTGAGATAGCCCACGATGCCGGCGTCGTCGACGGCGAGCAGATGCCGCGTGCGGTCCTGGCTCAGTTCTCGCAGAACCTGATCACCGACGGGTGCGACGCCGTCGAGCGCTGTTGCCGCGGCGATGATTTCCCGGATTCGGCTCTGATCGTCAGCGGACAGACCGGATCGCCACGCGATGGTCCGATCGGTCACTGACTGCGCAGCGGGTCGGCGAGCGGCTCCACGTCGTACCCGTCGGCACCGCCCAAGACGTCGGAGTCGTCGGGCACGTCAACGTCGGATTCCGGCGCAGGGGTCCGCCCGCGCGCGGGTCGAACCGCCTTGTAGCCGACGTTGCGCACGGTGCCGATGAGCGACTCGTACTCGGTGCCCAGCTTCGCCCGCAGGCGTCGAACGTGCACGTCGACCGTGCGGGTGCCGCCGAAGAAGTCGTAACCCCAGACCTCTTGAAGCAGTTGCGCGCGGGTGAACACCCGGCCGGCATGCTGCGCGAGGTACTTGAGGAGTTCGAATTCCTTGTAGGTGAGGTCCAGAGGTCTGCCGCGCAGCCGCGCGGTGTAGGTGCCCTCGTCGATCACGAGCTCGCCCAGACTGATCTTGCCGACATTCTCCTGGTTGGCCACCCCGCCACGGCGCCCGACCAGCAGCCGCAACCGGGCATCGATCTCGGCGGGTCCGGTGCTGGGCAGGAGAATCTCGTCGAGACCCCATTCGGTGTTGACGGCCACCAGGCCGCCCTCGTTGACGACCGCCACCACGGGCACCGACGTGCCGGT
This sequence comes from Mycolicibacterium rhodesiae NBB3, assembly GCF_000230895.2. The sequence continues at coordinate 2,587,131 of NC_016604.1, read as the reverse complement.
GGTACCAAGCAGGCGACACAGGCCGCGCGCGGCGGCCAGATCCGTGCGCGCATCGACGATCGCCACATCCGCGTTGCCGGCCTCCAACAATGAGGAGACCTCGGTCGGCGCCGTCCGCACGCTGTGCGCCAGCAGCGACAACGAGGGCAGGACGGATTCCGGATGGGGATCGACGGTCAGTAGCAGTAGATCCAACTGGCCCTCCAGCAGCCATGGGGACCTCGCCTGGACAACAATGTCGGTCGGTGACTTCCCAGATTCATGCCTGTCATATGGCCGTTACTCGGCCGATAGTCATCTAACGATAGCGCGACACCCTCTGGTCAGCTGAGTCAACGCGGTCGAGCGGACGCGAGTGGGCAAGAATGTGCGGGTGCGAAAGCTGCTGATCGGTGTACTGGCGACAGCGACCGCGGTCGTGGTCGGCGCCGTCGGGACCGATTTCGGGGCCGCGATATACGCGGAGTATCGCCTGGCCAGAAGTGTTCGAACAGCCGCTGACCTGGCCTGGGACCCGTCGGTGGCGATCCTCGGCTTTCCGTTCATCCCGCAGGCAATCGACCGCCACTATGACGAAGTCGAGATCAGGGCCGCAAGCGTCGCGCATCCGGTGGTCGGCAAGGCCTCCTTGGAGGCGACCCTGCATTCGATCGATCTGGTGGATTCATCGTGGCTGGTGAAGCCCGAGGCCACGCTGCAGGTGGGCAAGGCGGAGAGCCGGATCATCATCGACTCAACCCATGTGGGACGGTTCATGGGCATTCCGGATCTGCTGGTCGAGGCGCCGACGCGGGAAAGCAACGACGCCACCGGAGGCACCACCGAATCGGGGATATCGAGCAACCGCGGCGTGGTGTTCACCGGCACCCCCAAGTCGGCGGGCTTCGACGAGAGGGTCAGCATCTCGGTCGACCTCTCGATCGTCGGGCCTGACCAGACCACGCTCGTGCTCACCGCCACCGACGTGCTGACCGGTGCGGGCACCGCTGACCAGCCAGTTCCCGACGACAAGAAGGCCGACGTGCTGGCCGCGTTCAGCACCAGCCTGCCTGGGCAGAAGTTGCCGTTCGGGCTGGCGCCGACCGCCGAGGGGGCGCGTGGCAGCGACCTCATCATCGAAGGCATCGCCGAGGGAGTAACCGTGGCCCTGGACAGGTTCAATCTGTCGTGAGCTCTTCATGGGTGCTGGTGATAGGCGTGCTGGTCGGTGCGCTCGGGTTGGCCTATGTGGTCGGCAGGCTGATCACGCTGCGGGCGGGGATGCTCAAGGAGAGCGCGAAAGCCGCCGACGTCGATACGAGTGACCTGGGGTTATCCGACACGGGACCGACCGTGCTGCATTTCAGCGCCGTGTGGTGCGGACCGTGCGCGGGTGTGCGACGGGTCGTCGATCAGGTCTGCGCCGACCTGCCCGGGGTCGCGCACGTGGAGATCGACATGGACGCCAATCCGGAAGCGGCCAAGAGGCTTTCGGTGCTGTCGCTGCCCACCACGATCATCTTCGACGCCGACGGCAAGCCCCGCTTCCGTACCCATGGCGTCCCCACGGCCGCTGACCTGCGGTCCGCGCTGGAACCGCTGTTGGCTTGATCACCCCGTCATTGGGTAAGCTGTCGCACGTGCCCGCCCGCCTCGAGCCGATGCTCACCAAGCGCCGCGCAGTCGATCTGTGCCGCGTCGCGGGTTGCTGCTGTTGTTGTTGTAGCTGCTGAGTAGCCGCGCCCTTCTTTGCGCCGCACTCGGGAGCGGCCCCCTGTGGTCTGCCGCCCAAACCAGCCAGCCCATCCATGCAACTAGGAGCACATGTATGTCGACCATCACCAGCACCGGCACGACACCAGACCTGGTGGACGTGCGGGGTCCGCGCTTCGCGGCCTGGGTGACCACCGTGGTGCTCATCGCGGTGCTGCTGGCGTCGGCCGTGAGCCCGCTCGGTGCGACCGTCATACTCGCGGTGCAGGCGGTCGTCTTCGCGCTCGGCGCGTGGCGCGGACCTCAGCAGCATCCGTACGGCGCGATCTTCCGCACCGTGGTGGCTGCCCGCCTCGGACCGGTCACCGAGAAGGAGCCGGCAGCCCCGCTGAAGTTCGCCCAACTCGTCGGTTTTGTCTTCGCGGTCGTCGGCGTTCTCGGTTTCACCGCCGGCATCCCGCTGCTCGGCCAGATCGCCACCGGCTTCGCGCTCGTGGCGGCATTCCTCAACGCGGCCTTCGGCATCTGCCTCGGCTGCCAGCTCTACCCGCTCGTAGCACGCTTCCGGAAAAACCCCACATAACTTCAAACAGCAAGCAACGAAAGGATTTCCTACATGGCACGCTCCGACGTCCTGGTCACGACTGACTGGGCCGAGAGCAATCTCGACGCGCCGAACACCGTCTTCGTGGAGGTCGACGAGGACACCTCCGCCTACGAGGGCGGTCACATCGCAGGCGCTGTGCGGATCGATTGGAAGACCGAACTGCAGGACCAGGTCAAGCGTGACTTCGTTGATGCCCAACAGTTCTCGAAGCTGTTGTCGGACAAGGGCATCAGCAACGACGACACGGTGATCCTATACGGGGGCAACAACAACTGGTTCGCCGCGTACGCGTACTGGTACTTCAAGCTGTATGGCCACGAGAACGTCAAGTTGCTCGACGGCGGCCGCAAGAAGTGGGAGCTGGACGGCCGCCCGTTGGTCACGGATGTGCCCGAGCGGCCTTCGACCTCGTATACGGCCAAGGCGCCGAACAATGACATCCGCGCCTTCCGCGACGAGGTCATCGCAGCGATCAACACCAAGAACCTCGTCGACGTCCGCTCCCCCGACGAGTTCTCGGGCAAGATTCTCGCGCCGGCGCACCTGCCGCAGGAACAGAGTCAGCGTCCCGGGCATATCCCCGGCGCCATCAATGTTCCCTGGAGCAAGGCAGCCAACGAGGACGGCACTTTCAAGTCCGACGACGATCTGGCCAAGCTGTACGCCGATGCCGGTCTCGACGGTCAGAAGGAGACCATCGCGTACTGCCGGATCGGTGAGCGTTCGTCGCACACCTGGTTTGTGCTGCAGGAGTTGTTGGGACACCAGAACGTCAAGAACTACGACGGAAGTTGGACGGAATACGGCTCTCTCGTGGGAGCCCCGATTGAGTTGGGAAGTTGATATGTGCTCTGCACCGAAGCAAGGACAGACGCTGCCTGCCGGCGTTGACCTCGAGAAGGAAACCGTGATCACCGGTCGCGTCGTCGACGGGTCCGGCCAGAGCGTCGGCGGCGCGTTTGTGCGCCTGTTGGACAGCTCTGATGAGTTCACCGCCGAAGTAGTCGCGTCGGCCACCGGCGACTTCCGGTTCTTCGCGGCGCCGGGCACGTGGACGCTGCGCGCCCTGTCACCCGCGGGCAACGGCGACGCCAGCATCGCGCCGTCAGGCGCCGGCATCCACGAGGTCGACGTCAAGGTCGCCTGAAGCACTGACGATCCGCCGGCGGCTGCCGAGAGCCGTCGGCGGTCATGCCGCTAGACTTTGCACCGTGGTACTGCTCTTCGAGATCCTGCTGATCGCCGCTGTGGTGGTCATCACCTGGTTCGCGCTGTACACGCTCTACCGCCTCATCACCGACGAGTCGTGACGTCAGGCGACGACGCGGTCGCGGCTGCGGCCGAACGCGCGAAAACCACCGCCGCACGCAATATTCCGGCCCTCGACGATCTTCCCGCGCCGGCGGACACCGCGAACCTCCGCGAAGGCGCGAACCTCAACGACGCGCTGCTGGCGCTGTTGCCGCTTGTCGGGGTGTGGCGCGGCGAGGGCGAGGGCCGTGGCCCCCACGGCGACTACCGCTTCGGCCAGCAGATCGTGGTCAGCCATGACGGCGGGGATTACCTGATTTGGGAGGCCCGCTCGTGGCGATTGACCGAGTCCGGCGGATACGAAGGCCACTCGCTGCGTGAATCGGGGTTCTGGCGCTTCGTCGACGACCCTGCCGACCTCTCGGAATCTCAGGCGATCGAGCTGATGCTGGCTCACTCGGCCGGCTACGTCGAGCTGTTCTACGGCCGTCCGCTGAACCAGTCGTCGTGGGAGTTGGTCACCGACGCGCTGGCGCGCAGCAAGTCCGGAATGCTCGTCGGCGGCGCCAAGCGGCTCTACGGCATCGTCGAAGGCGGCGATCTCGGCTACGTCGAAGAACGCGTGGACGCCGATGGTGGTTTGGTGCCGCATCTGTCCGCGCGGCTGTCGAGGTATGTCGGCTGATGCGCATGAGGTGGCTGGCCGCGGGTGTGGCCACGGCCGGAATCCTGGTGGGGTGTTCGTCGAATCCACCCGACGACCAGCCCCCCACCAGCGAGTCAGACGTCACGCCGAACGGCCACGGCTCGCTGGCGCAGTGTCTGCGTGAGCACGGGGTGCCCGCTGCGCCTGGTCCAGGGGCAGGACCACCGCCGGGGGTCGACCCCGGCACGTGGGACACGGCGATGCAGTCCTGCGCATCGCTGGCACCCGGGCCCGCAGGCTAGTTCAGCACCGGCGCCTTTCCGGCGTCGGCCAGCCAGTCGCGTTCCAGGTTCCTCAGTGTTCCGTCCGATCGCAAGGAATCGACCACCGAGGACACACACCGGGTCAGCGAGCTGTCCTTGTCGAGCACGATCCCGAACTGTTCGACGTCGTCGGTGCCGGGCGGCAGCTGCCCGACGATGGTCCCGCCGCGCAGTTCGCCGGCCACCGCGAACGCCGTCGGCAGGTCGGCCACCAACGCGTCGATCTCCCCGCTGATCAACGCGACCTTGGCGTCGGCGTTGGTGTTGTAGACCTCGACGGGTACGTCGCCCTCGATACCGATCGCCGCGGTATGACTTGTCGTACCGACCTGTACGCCGAGTTGCACTTTCTTCAGATCCGCCATGCTGCGCACGTTCGCGGCGGGCGACGTCTTCGTCGTGACCACCACCTGGGTGACATCGAAATACGGTGACGAGAAGTCGACGGCGGCCCTGCGCTGGTCCGTGATCGAGAACTGAGAAAGATTGGCATCGTAGGTCTTCGGGCCGGGCTCGAGGGCTCCGTTGAAGGGGACACGGACCCAGCGCACGTCTTCGCGGCCGTACCCGAGTTGACCGGCTACGGCGTAGGCGAGCGCACTTTCGAATCCCTCGCCGTTGGTCGGGTCGTCGCCCACGTACCACGGCGGGTAGGCGGGCCGGTCGGTACCGACGGTGAAGATGCCCGGGTACAGCGTCGTCAGGTCGCCCTTCGTGCAGTTCCGCGGTTCGGACGCAGCATTGTCGGAGAGCGGCGCGCAGGCGGTGGCGAGGGCGGTGGCGGCGATCACCGCGACGCGTCGCCACCTGTTGCCCATAGGCGGATCATCGCGCATGGCAGCCGACACGGCTACAGGAGCAGCCGTAGACATGGAGCGGCCCCCGAGCCATGTGTTCCAGTTTGGACAAAACCGAGGGCTCGGGGGCCGGGTGACTGCGGGGAATTCGCCAGCGCGCTCAGGTGCGACAAGTCCCCTGGCGCTGCTAGCTCGCAGCCACCTCACATGTCCATAAGTCAATCAATTTCGAAGACATGCCAGCGCCCATACGTTCGAACGTACTCTTGCCAGGTCGCGAAAACTAGCGTTGACCCTGATAGGGCTGCCTTTTGACCCTGAGAGGGTCAGTCCAGCGGCGAAAGTTGTTGTGCCGCCCGAAACCGCTTGACCCCCATAGGGGCACCGGGGTGACGCCGGGGTGAAAGGGTTTGCTGACCGTGCTGGCCCACCACCGACTACTGCTGCTGCCGGTCAGGGGGCGACGGTTCGGATGCGAGCAGAGCGGAGGTGTTGTTTCAGTCCGCTGAGCGATTACCCACTCAGGCGGGCGACTTGGCGCTTGAAAAACTCCCGAAGATACGTGGGGTCGATACGGTTCGGAGGTGGCCTCCAGTCGTCCATGACTTTGCGATGCGATCGCTTGCCTTCGTTGCCGTAGAAGAACCAGCGTCCAGATGATGTGACCCCTATCGGGCCGCTGCCGTACTCGCCGTGGAATTCCCAGAACCGCGTCAGACCGATTCGTCCTCGCCGCCGGATGCCTAGCTCGCGGCAAGCCTGAGCCACCTCCGGGGCGATGGCATCGATTGCCTGCGTGAACTCACGAAACACCATCTCCCTGCTGTTTCGCGCAGCCGCATCGGCGTCCCGTTCACGGCGAAGTCCAGGCCTTATCTCGTCCGCCATCCCCATTTCGCTGACTCTACCCAGTACTACGACCGAAGGCATCAGAGTTCCGATTGAGTTGAGCAAACAGGATGAACAGCAGTTCTCTTGCGCCAGTCGCTACGTAGCACTACTGACTCAAACCCCATAGGCCCTATAGGCAACAGCTGTCACGCGGCGACACGCAGGTGCGCCCGAGAGACGCAAGAGTGTCGGAGTGCCTTGGGACAATGGGCACATGACCGCAGAGCACGATGCCGACATGTGGGTAACCGATGCCGTAAGTAGCGGGCCTGAGACCGGGGCTGTCGTGTCGGCCACGATGATCGAAGCGGGCCGACTGACTGACGAGCACGTCGGCAAGTACCTCGGGTTTCACGACGACCGCACGCAGCTCAACATTCCCGGCGAAATCAAGCGCATAGAACACCACGACGGCCCACCGCCCAGCGTTTCGATCTGGCTTCGATACCCCGAGCAGGTAGTGGAGCGTGTTGGGCTGGGCAAGCGTGACGACTACATGCGCGTAGCGCCTTGGTTTCAGGTGCAGTTGGTGGAAACGATCACCTTCTGAGGTGAACACAAAGGGATTGGTTCAAGATGGTTCCACGCGGTATGCGCGGCAAGATGATGAAGCTGCGCCGTGTGCTCGGCGAAGGCGAAGTCCACGAAGCCGACATTGAGGCGATGGACCTTGGCCCCAAGGACGGCATCACTTTCAGGGTGGACGCCGACGTTGAAGACGGCGACGAAGTGACCGACACCTTGCCGAACGGCAAGACGAAGACAATGCGGCTACATGACGTGCATGTCCTACAGAGCCCCTTCGGCGACAACTTGGACCATACCGGCGCGAAGTACACCGTTATCCCGGCTAGGGCGGTGCCGAGCACGCCGACACCCGTCACCCTGCCGGGGCTGCACCCGCTGATATCGCAGGCGAGCGGGTCGCAGGTCGCAGTCAGGCATTTCGATGATGCAGTGTCCAGCGCGTGCCAAGCAGTCGAAGACCGGGTACAGGCGCTCACCGGGTATCCCAAGAACAACAAGAATGCTCCGCTCAGCGGAAAGCCTTTGATGAGTCTCGTTTTCAGTCCGCAGGCACCGATGCTCGACATTACCTCCGACAACGTTGGTGAAGTCCAAAAAGCCGATGAGGTCGAGGGGTACATGTACTTGTTCATGGGTGTCGCGCAGGCTCTGCGCAATCCTCGCTCGCACGGCCCGAGGTTGCGTACGAGCGAGCCAGAGGCGATGGAAATGCTAGCTACTGCAAGCCTTTTGATGCGCGCACTCGACCGCGCAGAGAGCCGCTTGCCGCAGCCGCGCCACAAGCCCCCGATGCAGCAGTTACCGCGTGGTATCGGTAGTGCAAGTGCACGCGCAGCCCGGCCCAAACGGTAAATCCCAACTGCCGCAGAGACGTTGGCGGGCCGGGTCTGCGCCACAGATACCTCGACCCGCTAACGCGGTTGAACGGGTGACGGCGAGGAGTGGGCACAACCCGCCGCCACCCGAGCCTTTACGCCCGCAGGTGCCTACCGGGTACGCCGTACCGCTGGGCCTGGCGGTCAGGGGCGATACCGGGTGACAGACCGCTGTAAGCGCCGCCCTCGTCGGGCGCGGCGTGGCGAGCATGGCGCGGGGTAAGCCCTGCGCCCCATGAGTATTCGCTCGGTTCGCCTCTGTCTCGCTCGGGTTCGTAGAAGAACGGCCAGTCATCAAGCGTCTGGTGATTCGCCATCCTCATTCGCCTACAGATTGACCGTTGGAGCTACGTAGCTGCCGCTGGCTTTGATCTGCATGACGCTGGCTGCACCACGATGGCGCACGCCGGTGCCGAGGCCGCGCTGAAAGAAGCTCTCCACCAACGGATACTTGGCCCAATTGCCTTCGATCAGCCTGAGCCCTTGCCAGGCCGGTGACGGGTGCATGCGGCGGGCGATCACGTTCTGCTCACTATTCGGCCCGCCCGTCGCGAACACCGCGAAGTACCCGGCAGGCACAAGCATGCTCTCGATAACCCATGCCTTGCCGTAGCTTCCGAGCACCGGCACACCATCAACGTCGGTAGGCGGCAGCGCACCAACGATGGACGACTGGGTGAGGTACGTCGGTGCATTCGAAGATGGGATGAAATCGAAGCGGGCGGTCTGGCCGTTGGCGTTCTCTTCGCCTGCCCGCCATGACTGCACGGCTTCCGCTTCAGCCCCGGCGTTGACAAGCAGAATCAACTGGCTACCGCTGTCGGCCCCAAGGCCGTAGCCATGCTCGGTGACGAGGGCCATCGCCGCCTCAACGTCACCTGAATCTATCTCTGCGCCTTGGGAAACGAGATAGTGGTTGTGGCTTCCGGTGAAGCTCTTGCCCATGTAGCGCGGTGGCACGATGCTGTCACCATTCCAAAGCCCATACACGGTATGGGCAAAATCGTTCTCGCCGGGTGTCGGGTCGAAGAGCCGCTGAAGCACCAAGCCCTGCACAAGGCGGGCGTCGGCGTCCATGATGGCGCTGACCCGCGCCGTAACCTGTTCGGACGACATATCTCTCAGCGCCAAGGCGGTAAAGCGAGTGCTCTTATCCCAGTCAGCGTACTGGAATCCGAGCTTCAGAACGTCAGGCGTCGGGTTCATTGCAGTGGGCACGCCGTGCTCTGATGCCCGCTCGAAAGCTTCCTGACGCAAACCCTGGGCGATAGGCGCTGCGGCCTGAATCGTCGGGTACGACAGGAGACTGGCCACGGTGGTCTTATGTTCGTTGTAGACCGTAACTGCATTTTGCAGTTCGACCCAAATGTCATCAACTCTGACCCCATCGCTTAGCTCATTGACAAGAATTGACCCGCGATCTGTGATCCCTGGCATCGCAACCTCCTACGTCTGTTGCGCTGAGACTACGCTTGAAATGCGCCTGTTGCCTCGGCTTATAAACCAATGTTGTTGTGGTGCAATCGGCCTCCGATCTGCGTGCGGTTGATGTGAAAACGCATCAAGGCCGGATTCGGCGTAATGTTCGCTCTATGTCACGAACTATGGCGCTATCCCCGCCTGTCGGTGTCGAACTATCGAAGGTGCCGACGCTCAAAGGCAAACACGAAGCACACCAATGGATTACCGAAATGCTAGGCGTGAGGATCACCTATAACTACTTCCTGACGCAGTGCAACGCGAAGCGCGTGCCGCGCACGAAGATCGCAGGTGCGCTGTTCTTTTCGACCGCAGACCTTTACGAGTGGGTCATGGGCCAAGGAGACCAAAGTGAATGACCGCGTAGAACTGTGGCCCGGTTCGCGGTACGCCGTTACGCCAGCGGGGCGCGCTGTCGTCCGTGCGGACGCTGAGCAACACGTGGCCGCTGTCCGCGAGACAGCGCGGGCCGCATCGATGACGTGGCCTGGATTCGGGTCAGGCCGCGACTGCGGGCACCTGTTCGACCCGACGCTGATGCCGCACATGGCGAGGCGTGCCGATGAAGTGATGCACCGACTACAGACTTCCCCCGACCTGGCGCACATAGACCACTGTCCACCCGATGCGCTGCCCTACAGTCCTGACGATCCGCACCGGCAGTCATTGCTGTTCGTTCACTTCGTCAGTGCACCCGACGTGCTGCATGTGTTCCGCGATGCCGAATCAATGCAGTGCTGGCTGTGGGCGCAGTGGCCGACTGGGCATTGCAACATCAGAGTGTGCGACGTGCCCCCATGCCCCGTCACTGATTTGGGGACATTCATCCCCGTTGTGCGCGGACAGTTCCAAATCTGGTTTGAGGCTTGCCCGACGTGCAGACGGGCATTGCACCGCACCTTTGATGCCAACTACGCCGCAGCCGTCGAAGCTGCGTGGGCTAACCCGCCGATCCCGCGGTGGGCGCGCAATGCCTAGGCGACGTTCTGCGAAGACCCTCGCTGGTCGCATGCGGCGCGGCCCTAGCGGCAAGATCACGCCGAACCCCAATACGTCGGCGCTGAGGGCTGCTGCGGCACAGCGACGGCGACAGCTTGCGGCGGACACCGCCGTGCAGTTGGCGAACCAGCGGGCCGTGATCGCGGCGAGGCTGGCGCGGGCGAATGAGCACTACCCCGAGCCGACGACCGATGAACTGTTGGCCATGCACCGCGCCCTGCTGGACAAGATCGATGAGCGGCTAGGTATCCAACGCCCAGGCACACCAACAGGTGCACCAGCCGGCGCCCAACCAGAGCCACCAGGTGCCGAACTGAGCGGCGGATAGTACCAAGAATCTCGCGGTGCTGAGTTTTATCCATGCCAATGTCTTGTAGCCCTGAAAGGGCCACTTGCACAACGGCATTGAAACTGCGTCGGTTCTTCGATCCGGCGTATCGTCAGTGTCACGGCGAGCCGCGCCGAACCGATACGCCCCGAAGGACGACACAATGCAGAAGGTCTACGACATTCCGCTTAAGCCGGTGCCGATCAGCGAGAAGCTGTCTGAGCACCTGGCCATGCCGGTGTATCCGCGCGCGATCCGCGACGCCATCGCCGAAGGCCGGATACGGCACATTCAGATCGGCCGAAGCCGCTACACGAGTTGGGATGACGTGTTGGAGTTCGCCGCATCATGCGTCGTTGATCCGAAAGTATCCGCCTGATCAAAAGAGATTGCCCCCGGTGCCGGATCACGACACCGAGGGCGGACAACCGATCACTTGAAAGACGATTGCATGACGAGCCTAGCGGACACCGATGGCCCCCGACAGTCGGCGGACCCACCCAGATACAACGGACATGTGTTGGACGGTACGTATCGAAATGATGTGCCGGTCCTGCGAAATGCCGGTTTCACCAACATCATTCCTATACCCGCTGGTCGAAAGACACCGCCGCCGACCGGATACACGGGGAATAAGGACGGCAACGGACACTTGGACGTGTCCACCGAACAGAGCGCCGAATGGCAACGCACTCATGGTGATTACGGACCAGCGATTGTGCTGCAAGACGGTCAGCAGGGTGTGGACGTTGACAACTACGCCAAAGGTGACCGGCTTGCTGGTGCGGCTGTCGAGGGCTTGCGTGAAATCGAAGAGCGCACCGGCTGCGAGTACCCGGTCACGGCGGCGATCTATCACCGCGACGACGGCAGCGCGAAGTACCTCTACAACGGCACGCCTGGTGTGGAGCTTCGCGGCGTCATCTGCCCCGGCGTCGAAACTGTCTCTTGGGATTACCGCTATCTGCACGTCGGCATCAACCCCGACACTGGCAAGCCGCAACGGTGGGGCTGGGGTAGCCCGACGACCGGTATCACCGCTGAGGCTGACGGTCCGATACCCGCCGAGCAGTGGGCCACGTTGCCGGAAGCGTTGGAGGCTGAGCACGTTGCCGAAGATCACGGCAAGTTGGCATCCCTGGTGTCTGATGAGCAAGCGCGGACGTGGCTGCAAGCGATGCCCGAAGGCCCGATGAGCCACCTAGTGCGGGAACGGCTCATGCACGCGCTAACGGACCTCTCAGGCCGCAATGGCAGCCGTCACGATCGCACCCGGCAACACGTGCGCCAGCTAGTCGAATACGGCGCGGCGCGATTACCCGGCGCTGAGACTGCCCTGGCCGTCATCGACGGCGAACTGAGCGAGCTACGCAAGTCAGACCCGAGCCGCGCAAGCGACGATGGGGAATTCGACCGCCTGGTGTCTTGGGCTGCGAAGCGTTGTCGCCCAGATGTGTTCCACGCACTGCGTTGTCTGAACCGCAACGGCGGACGGGTACGGATCACACGCGAAGAGGCAGACGAGCCAACAAGTGCGGGCGGGAACATCATCTTCAAGGTGTTTGAGCCGTCCGAGTGGACGCAGGCCGTCGCCCCGCCAGAGTTCGTCATCCGCAAGGCGCTCACCGCCGACACGTTCGGAGTGAACGCTGGACCAAAGAAGTCGCTGAAGACGCACGACAACGGCGCAATGGCGTTGTCCATCGCGACGGCAACGAATCTGTACCGGTGCGAAGCGTTCAGTGTTCCGAAGGCGCGGAAAGTGCTGTATATCGTCGGTGAGGGCGGCGAGGCACCTGTGCGGCGGACGCTGCTGAGGCTGGCGCGTGCCTACGGGATCGACCTCAACGAGCTCGTCCGAGATCCCAACACCCCGTTGGTTCTCGCGTTCGGTGCCGCGCCGATTGACGGCCCCGCATTTCGGTCGAGTGTCTTGACCTTGCTCGACAGGTACCAGCCCGACGTTGTGCTGATCGAGAGCTTTTACAACTTCCACCCTGCCGACGTGCAACCGGGGAACCTCTACGAACGCGGGCAGTTGATTGACGACTATCACAAGTTCATCCGAGCCGAGTGCGAAGGCGCAACGTCGCTGTTGACGGACCACTACCGCTCCACGTCCGCGAAGACCCATGACCTAGACAACATCTCAATGGCGGGTCAAGCGGAGAACGCCGACAGTTGGATCACGCGCTATCACCGCAGCGCGGGCGATGTGCCAAACGGCGACTTTTACCTACAGACGGCCTTCAGCAGTCGGCAGTGGGGTGGGACGGAATGGCATGTGGACTGGCACCTCGGAGCGTTCGATCACGACCTAGGCGCACATGTTGGGGAAATCCATTGGGACGTACGACCCGCCACGGCATCAAATGCCGATAAGCAGAAGCCGCGAGTAATCCTCGAAACCAACGAAGACCGGCTTGCATATATTCGCGACTTCGTGCGCGATCACCCGAAGATGACGAAGAGCGAGTGCCTTGAAGCGCTGAGGGCAGCTACCGCGCTGAGCAAGGCAACGTGGAGTGGAGTGTGGGCGGAAGCTCAAGAGCGAGGACTTATCACGCAGGTGCGCATGACACGGCCAGAGGGTGCGGACGGCAAGACGGTCACCCGGCAGGTGTGGATACCCGGCGACGGCGCCAAGACGCTTGAGAAGGACCGGCAGACGTGGAGCTAGACGACGTGGCACAGCAAACACTTTCAGGCCGCAACCGGCAGGTCAGGCCGACAGGTTGCCGACATGTTGCCCCGCAAACCGGGTAGAACCTGTCGCCCAACATGTCGAACCTGTCGGAACGTGTTGCCGCACAAAGGTTCAACTGCGGGAATGAACCTGTCGGGTGCCGACATGTTCGACATGTTGGCCTAACGGTAGCTACCCGACAGGGTTCAACATGTTGAACCTGTCGGGTGCTATAGGCGACATGTTCGATCCGACAGGTTGGCCTAAGCAAACAGAGGGATCAAACCGATGACGAACTGCTACAGCCCGCCCGAGGTGCCCTATGGGAACCAGCCGGCTGGTGTGCGGCGTGGACCAAACCGGCCTTACCGCAACGGGTGTGGTGCGACGACGAGGCCGAAGGCGGGCCGACCGTGCTAACGGAACAACCGGTTGTCGTCGTCGGGTGGCGGATCAGGCTCGGCGCGTGTGGTGAACGGACTGCTCCAATCGAGGCCGCCAAGGAAGCCTGGCTTGCTCGCTCGGGTCTGCGCGAATTTGCCACTCAGGCCTGGCTGCGGTGGCATGGTCGTCGCTCGCTCACCGCATCGCCAGCATGTCATCTCGGTCGCACTTTCGAGAATGTTCTGTGGGGCCATACAGCGCAAGCACAACACCTGTTTCCTGCCGAGCGGCGGACGAGGCGCACGAGGTGAAGCAACCGCTGCGGCCCAGACGCCGACGAACCCGAAAATGAGCGTCAACCAGAAGAATGTGGTGCGTCGATCGTTCGGGGCAACTGCCCGCGCGATTAACGCGATGATGACCCACAAAGCGAAGAGAAAGAGCAGGAAGCCTGCGGGCAGGCCCACGATGAAGTCGCCAAGATCGGCGGCGAGCACTTCCGTGTCGAGCTGTTGTCCCCATCCCATGCCTCTAATCGTGCACTCCGCTGGCAGCTTTGGTAACCGATTTGATCTGAAGAAGTAGGAGCAGGACATGACAATGTCGAGCACTGACGCATCGAACGATGAACCCGTCGTATTCGCCGATGAGTGGAACCGTGGCAACCCCTTGCGGCGCTGTGTGGCCAAGAGCAGCCGTACCGGGAAGCGGTGCAAGCGATGGGCAATTAAGGGCAGTACGGTCTGCCCGACACACGGCGGCTCGACTGCCAGCGTCAAGCGCAAGGCCCGCGAGCGGATCGAACGTGCTGCCGACCGGCTCTCGATGGAACTACTCGGAATCGCTACAAGCGCCGAAAGCGAAGCCGTCCGCCTGGCTGCCGTCAGGGATGCCTTGGACCGTGCAGGTTTGAACCCGAAGACCGCTGTAGAAGTTGAGGTTGGGTTGAAGCCATTTCAGAAGATTTTCACCGGCATTGATCGCGGCCTTCGTCGCGATGGCACACGTGCGCCAGCACCGTCGCTGCCCGCACCGCCCGCCCTGGCACCGGCCACCGCTGAAATCATGGACGCCGAAGTCGTAGACGTGCCCGCTGCTGGCGCTGAGCGCCCATATGCGCCCACGGCACCGGCCAACGAAGGCGATGCGCGTAAGCGCCCGCCACCGTGGCGCAATGAGAAGCCATCGCCCCAACGACGACCCAGCACCGAGCTACAGACGCTAGAGGCCGCGAACGCGGACCTTGCCCGCGACGGCATACGCCCGCCAGCACGACGCAGGCGTGGCCGTGCCTGACTGGCGCTACCCCGAAGAGCCGTCACGCTGGCCGTACCCGTGGCGCGGACCCGTGCACGGAGAAAGCCGTGCGACTAACCCGACGAGCGGATGGCCTGGCCGAGGTGAACGCGTGCAGGTGCTTGACGCCCGCGACCCGCACAGCGGACAGACCGCCATCGTGCAGCGGGTGACCTTCGATGCCGGTGAACTACTGCTTGACGTGCGGTTTGAGGACGGCGGCACAGGCACCTACTGGGCCGACCAGGTGTTGATGCGCAGGTAGCTGGACGGTACGCGATATGCCTACTGAACTGGGCTGATTTTCTAGCAGAAGGTGTGCTGGGCGGCGTAGAGTCGGGGGCAAGCGAGGTACGCGACGAGGGTCACGTACCCCCGCGAACCCCGAGAGAGGACACGATGGACATACGACCGAAGGCCATTGGCTACGTGCGGTGTAGCACGAATCGTCAAGCAGAACATGGGTATTCACTTGAGGCACAGCGTGTGCAAATCGAAAACTACTGCGCTGCAAACGGACTAGAGCTTGTCGCGCTGATACCCGACGTGATGAGCGGCAAGAAGACCGACAAGCTGTATGGCCGCATCGCCGCTGTGCAGGCGATACAGGCGGGCATCGCGAACGTGCTCGTCGTCAACACGCTGGACCGCAGTAGCCGCAGCATGGCCGATGGCGCGAAGCTCGTTGCCGATGCCAAGGCGGAAGGCTGGCGCATCGTCGGACTAGACGGCACAGACACCAACACCGTGAGCCAATTGACCGCGCACGCTCGTCTGCTCGTCGCCGAAGAGGAACGCGAGTTGATCAGCAAGCGCACGAAGCAAGGGCTGATCAGAGCGCGGCAAGAGGGCAAACAGCTAGGCACGCCGAGCGAGATACCGAGCGACGTTGTTGCACGCGTTATGAAGTTGCGGCGTAAGGGCATGGGGGCTAAGGCGATTGCGAGCAGCCTGACTGCCGATGGCGTTCCCGCGCCGAAGGCTGACCGCTGGCACTACAGCACCGTCCGCAACATGCTGAGGCGGGAAGGGGTTGCGTGATGCAGTACTACTGCAACAGGGTCGAACGAACCCTCTATCGGTTCGAAGAAACGCCACGGGTCGGCACTGTGGGCGAAGTGTTGCGATATGACGGCACTTGGGGCAAGACGGACACGGCGGCGTCGGAGGTTCTGTTCGACGGCGGCCCACGACTCATCAGCGAAGAGCAGGCGCAGAAGATCATCAGCGAAGGGTGGGAGGCGGCAAGCACCCGCGACAAGCGGGCTGACCAATGAGCGCCCTGATTGCCCGCCACCCGTTCGCCTTCGGCCTGGCCGTCTTCGTCGCTATGCAGCTATGGCCGCTGCACTGCTACCCGCCCGTCTACCCGACAGCCCAACGAGCACAGAGGATTTGACATGGCGTACATACGCACGCATGAGACGACGGCCCGCCGAAACGGCAAGCCGGTCAAGCGGCACGAAGTCGTGTGGACAGAGGCAGCTACCGACGCCAACGGCCTACCAATCCCCGGCAAGAAACGCAGCCGTCAGGAGAGCTACACCGTCTACGCAGATGCGCAGGCCCGCCAGGATGCTCTCAACGCCGCGAAACGCACACCGGGCGGCACAACGGCCCTGGCTGAGCAGAAGAAGGCCGCAATGCGGACGGTGCGCGACTACGCCGCCGAATGGCTGACAGTTCAGGAACTCAAGGTGACCTCTGGGGCGATGATGCCGCGAACTGTCGTCGTCTACCGCGACTACGTGAAGAATCACGTGTTGAAAGCCCTTGGAGACAGAGCAATTGGGACGATCACACGGAAGGACTGCCAGCGATACTTGGCTGACCTACACGCTAGCGGAGCGGCACGCTCCACGATTCGGCTCGCATGGCAGATGCTTTCGCGTCTGCTCGACTACGCCACACACGACGGCGCGCTGGCAGCGAACCCGGCGAATGCCGTTGACAAGCGGGCACAGCCGAAGGCACCGGCCCGCAGGCCGCACCCGATGACCGCCGCACAGGTGGCCGAACTGGCGCAGGCAGTCGGCGAACGTGACCCGCTGTACGAACTGTTGGTGCTTTTCATGTGCTACACCGGCCTACGCAAGACAGAGGCGCAGGGGCTTGAGGTTCGCGACGTGACGCTGACTGTCGGGCCAAAGGGCGTTGACGGCGGCACGCTACACGTCGAACGGACGAAGGACCGACGCAAGGCACCAGGCGCAGACGAGCCGCAATGGCACACCGGCCCGCTGAAGGGCAGGCCCGAAATCAGCGACGAGAACAGCCGACGCGTTGACCTCCCGGCCTGGCTGGCGCGACGGCTGCACGACTACCTGACGGACACGCACGGCGACAGCGGCAACCCCGACGCCCCGCTGTGGCCACGACGGCTACGCGGCGGGCATCACCCGAAGGGCAGCACACCAGCGGCGCGCTTCGATTGGTCAGAGCCGATGGACCTCGACGGGCTGCACAAGCGGGTGCTCTCCCCCGCCCTGGCTGCGATGGACCTTGACGATGTGCGGACGCACGACCTGCGGCACACCTTCGCCGCACTGCAACTCGGCAGCGGCAAGCACTTCATGCAGGTGTCAGAGTGGTTGGGCCACAAGCACTACACGCTGACGCTGAACGTCTACGGCAAGTGGATGCCCGCTGATGACGAAGCGGGCCGCAACGTACTACCCGACCCGACAGCGCAGCCCGCGAAAAGCACAAAGGCGCAGACGGTAACACCGTTGCGCCGTATGGGATAAGCCTGAAACAACGCACACCCGAGCGGTGACGACCGCCATCGGAAGACCGCTGACGGTCAGGAGATGGCACCCGCCTACATGGCGTCAACCGCTCGGGTGCGTTGCGTTTGCTGGCCCGTAGCTTTGCCCCCGCTCACCGGGGTGAGGCCGGGGTGGCTGCTCAGGCGGTCAGCACTTACAGGTGCTGACCTGCGTGAATAGTTCCTACAAAGCTACGAGTCCGATAAGCAATCAATTTGTCGGACCACCTCCTTCCCTGTGTACGAGCGAAAGTACCACTGACCCTGGGAGGGCTGGTAGTGGATTTTTCCGGTCCCGTATGGGTGCACTTGCCCCGAGGGCAACTTCTGTTCGCCGGCAGCGCACCTGAACGAGAGACACCATGGCAACCGCAACCACCAACAACGCCACACCCGCCCTGGCATTGCAGCCACCGTGACGCTCGACGGGCGAATCCGCCGCATGGCGGAAAACACCGGACGCCACCCAGACGAGCTTGCAGCGCTTGTCACACGGGCGAAGTGTGGGCGGATACACGAAGCGCTCGGATATCTGAGCTGTCCCGAGCGGTCAATGCGCGGGAAGGGCTCGGCGATCCGACAGCTCAAGGTGAAGTCCTCGTCCTTCGCGCCCCGTTGTTGTGCGCTCGGACGGCTGGCGGCTCGAGGGCACGACCTCGACGGGCGCCGCGGAGCCGTGCACGAAGTGCGCGCGTTGGTGATGGCGCGGGCGGACCGGCTGTCGTCAGGCCATGGGGACCGAGAAGACCGGTACCGTCGGATCGCTGTGGGGGCGTGATGCGCAATCGGCGGCTAATACACCGGCCCAAGGTCCTCGGCGGAGTCCTTGCCGACGAGTACACCGCGACTCGAGAAGTTCTCCGCGCGCCAGCGATCGCGGAGTCAGGCGACGGGCCCGCGCTCTGCCTCCAGTCGCTCGACCCGGCGGTCAAGTTCTTTGACCGCTTCGATGAGGACAGCGACGAGCCCCGCGTAGTCGACCAACTTGTAGCCGCTCTGGGGGTCGGTGACAACAGCTTCGGGAAAAACGGACTCGACTTCCTGAGCGATCACACCCAACTCGCGCTCGCGAGTCCCGGCACTCACGCCTTCCCGCCATGCGAACGACACACCGCGAATCGCCCGTAGCCGTTCGAGGGCGGTGGGGACCGGCGGGGAACTTGCTGGGATATAGGCGCCTTCACCGCCGTTGAACTTGTCGGCGAGATCGTCGAGGCCGGTCATCGGCCGTGCGGTCAGAGTGCGCGGATGTCCTGCTTCAGTCTGAGATCTGAGAATCTTCCGCCCGACCCGACGCCGCCGCCACCGCCGGCCACTCCCCCCTTGACCGTTCGGATCTCCATGTCGCGCGGCTCGAGATCCTGCTGGCCGCCGAGGTCCTCAGTTACCGTCTCGTCAGACTTCTGCGTGGCGCGCTGCTCTTGCTTCTCAGCCATGGTTTGAACCCCTCTGAAAACCTGGATTGCGCTTATCACGTCCCCGAGATGACTCGGTCTCCAGCTACGTCAAAATTACGCGCCCGCTCGTTTCGCTGCAATATCCGTCGCGGCCGTCGCTGCCCTGGCGACGCTTCCCGGTTGACGCCGGTATGCGCGAGTTGGGAGGAATTGATGTGAAGCATGGTCAACCTCGGCTTGCGCCCGACAGCCAGCGAAGGCCCGCTAGTCCTTCGAGTTCGACGAACCGGGAGATGCGCGGATCGCAAGCAGTGCCGCGGGCTGTCTCCCGCGTACGGCGAGCTATTTCCTGCCACAGGTAGCCGCTTACGAAGTGGTACGGGAGAGCCGTTGCGGTCACAACGGTCTCGGTGAGCACCTCGAGCGAGAAGGACAGGGCGCTTGCGAGGTCTCGCGTGTGTCTCAATGATGAGAGCGCCACTAGGGAATCCACGTCGCAGAGGCCACCGTCAATGGCAACGTTCTGAGACTGGAGGCAGTTGCCGGTGTGGATGGGCGTTGTGGGCACAAACCCCGCGACGAGCATTCGCGCGAATAGGTCGGTCCACGACGCGACAGCGGAGTCGATGTCGAAGTCGATAGGGGTCGTGGCTTCGTCGTCCACGCCGACGCCGAACGACCCTGGAAAGTCGCCGAGCGCATGCGCGAGGCGAACCGGCGTCCCTGGGTAGTAGTAAACGTAGACGCCTAGGCCGTCGGCGAGGAACCCGTCGACCTTCTCTCGAGCGGAAAGCTGCAAGCAGTCAGACAGGAGCGGGAGGAGGATCGCGCGGAAGCCTGTCGTCACCCCCTCGGGGACTTGGAGCACCAACAGCGGGCAGGGCGTGTGAGGCAGTTCGCGAAACACGCTAGTGTGCGCGTTTACCCAGTCCCATGTCTGTTCAGCGCAGCCAAGTGCGAGCCGCTTCGTGAGGCTGAGGTAAACCTCATCCTCGACGATCGCGAAGTGGTCCATCGGTGAGAAGCGTCCTAATTCGCGCTTGCGCCAAGCCTCTTCGAGGACGTCGGGATAGTCCAAGCTGAATGGCTCGGTGCCCTTGAATACCAGCACGCCCGCGGACAACCGAAGCGAGAAGGACCGGGCATGCCCCCGGGGCCGCTCGAAGTGTTCCCCCTCGAATGGTCGGGCCGTCTCCGAGACCGGGCACCTGGCCACCACATCGTCAAGGATTTCGGCGATCGTGGGCTCGCGCTGCGCGAGAAGCGCCATCGCCTCCCCGCTGGCCGAGCGCACGTCCCAAAGAAGCTCGAGCGGTCGGCGGACGATTCCAGGCTGCGCCGGGATAACGTTTCGGGGCGTGGGCTCAGCTCGTCCCATCTCCGGCATCAATTGAAGGTAGCAATTCTTGAGGAGTCTCAAGACATCCTCGCTAAGCGTGCGCGCTTGAGAACGAATCCGGTTGCCGTGAGAGTTCGATTGGTACGCACCATATCCAGCCGACACCTGGAAATGCCCCGCGGCACGGCGCAGGCCCCAGCAACCGTCGGGTTCACAACGCAACGCCTGCCCTCGCAAGACTAGGGCGTTTATATTGTTGCTGTGTCCAATCGGCCTCCTGAGCCGCTGGGCCACCTCGTTGTGGTCGATCCTGGTGGCCAGGAACGCTTTGTGCCGATTTTCGACCAGTTCTTCGTCGGTCGGAAGTGTTCCGGGGTCAGCCCGCAGCGGCGGCTTGTCATCGACGATTCAAAAATCTCGAGAAGCCATCTCGAAATTCGATTGGACGTAGACGCCGATCAGGCATTCGTGATCGACACGAGCACCAACGGCACATCGCTGAACGGGCTGCGGCTAGAACGCAACATTCCGATGCCAATCAGTCATGACGACGAGATCCGGATCGGCGACATTACGCTGACGTTCCGGTCCAGCCGGTTCAAATCACGCAGGACGCGAGATATGGACCAGACAGAAGCTCGAATCCGTGAAGCCGCCATGGTGATGGTCGTCGGCGACATCACCAATTACTCCGCGATCTCGCAGTTGACCCACAACACGGTGATTGCCGACAGCTTGAACCGCCTCTGGGGTGAGCTTGGCCGCATCCTGGAGACCCATCGCGGCACGCTGAACCACTATGCGGGTGACGCACTTTATGCGGTCTGGGACTTGCAGACGGTGCCCGACGCCAACGAACTGGCGATCGACTTCGCGCTCGCTGCCAACCGCCGTGTCGAAGAGCTCGGGCCGGATCTCCCGTTGCGCAGCCTGGACGGCTCACCGATTCAAATGGGCTGGGGCGTAGTACGAGGCATGGCTGCGCTGGCCGCAATGAGCAGATCCGTGGAGGCCGTGATCGGCGACTCGACCAATGTCGCGTTCAGGCTGGCGGGTCTAGCTGGACGTTGCGGGCGACGAGCGGTGATGGTGAGCAACTCCGTGCGTGGTGCCGTCGACGGGAAGTTTGTCTGGGGTGAGGCGGAGGAGGTAGTGCTCAAGGGGCGACAGGGCCGCGAGACCGTCTTCCCGGTGATCGGACGCGTCGACGCCGGCCCGCGGGAGGCGCGGGAACGCACGACACCGATGGGGTCACATTCAAAGCAGCTGCCATCTCGATGAGCGTCTGGAATGCGACACTTTGATCTGATGCCCGGGGGCCGCACAAGCATCGAAGACGTACGCACTAGGCCGGTATTCAGCGCCGGCGCACGATGCTTCACATGGAATGACGTGATCGAGGCTGCACATGCCCGCGGCGACTGGGAGGCGCTGCAACGCGATGTTCTCGCACTACTCGCCCGCGAACGCGACCTCTCCGCCACCAACGCGCTGCCCTCGGGGTCGGAGGTGGATGCCGCCGCGAAGGATTTCCGCTACACGCAGAACCTACTGACCGCCGACGAACTCTCGGAGTGGCTCGACCACTGTGGGCTCAGCGTGGATGAATGGCTAGCAGAATTGCGGCGCTCACTGTTTCGGTCCGCAGAGCCTGAACCGGTGGCTGTGCCACCCGACGTGCTGGAGCGCGCCAGCTGGGTACACGCCGTGTGCTCCGGCAGGCTTGCCGAATACGCACGAACGTTCGCAGAGGAAATCGCCGTGCAGCTCACCGGGCAGCTCCAACCGCCTGCCTCAGAACAGCTCGTCGCGATGGCGGATGTGCGCCGACGTTTCTGCGAAGCCCAACTTGATGAGGCCGCTCTTGAAGGCGAGGTTCGTAACAACAACATCGGCTGGACACGGCTGGACTTGCAGTACTTCACGCATCACGACGAAATGGTGCTGCGAGAGGCAGCGCTTTGCGTGCAGCTGGACGGACGTGAATTGGCTGATGTCGCCAATGATGCCGGCGCTGAGTCGTGGGAGGCCAGCGTGCTGCTCGTCGATGTCCCGCCGACGCTGCAAACTCGACTCCTGGCGGCAAGTGTCGGCCAACTCATCGGACCGCTCGCCGCTGAAGCCGGTCACCAGTTGATTCTGCTCATGCGTCGGCGCTCGCCAACGGTCGATGATCCGGTGGTGCGCAGACGCGCCGAACAGACGATCATCGAACGCGCTCTCAGGGCCGCCGTCAATCGGCATGTGAGATGGCATGAACATCTCTGATTCACCGCCGAGTTCCGCAGCGGACTTGCACCACGTTGCTCTGTTCGAGCTCATGCCAGCTGACGTCCGCCGGCTCGTGGAAGCCTCGTTCACCAGGGCGAGGTTCAACTTCGGGGAGGTGATCGTCTCAGAAGGCGATGAGGCGAATGCGTTATTCGTGATCGAGTCCGGCACGGCACGGGTGATCAAGACCGGTGATCACGGCGAGGAGGTGCCCCTCAATGTTTTGCATCCGGGAGATCTCTTCGGCGAGCGTGCGCTGCTGGAGCCGGGGGGACGGCGTAGCGCCACTGTGCGTGCATCCAGCCCGATGGAGGCGTTACGGCTCGATCGCGCGGTCCTTGAGGCGCTCATCCGGAGTGAACCGCAGGTGGCGCACTTCCTCGAATTGCACACCCGGCGTCACGAACTGCGCGACTTCCTCCGCGAATACACCGCGTTCGCCGACTTGTCCCCCGAAGGCATGCGGATACTGCTCGAGGGGCTCGTGCGTAAATCCCTCAAGGCGGGAGAGGTGGTGATCCGTCAAGGCGAGCCAGCGGGTCCGATGTACGTAGTACGCGACGGACGTTTGCGCGCCTACATCGATCGTGACGGTATGCGCGAACAGCGGATGTACATGCGTCGAGGCGATTTTTTCGGCGAGGTGTCGCTGCTGCAGGGCACCGCCCGAACGGCCAGCGTGGAGGCAGTCAGCGACTGCGAACTGTGGGAACTCGACCCGGAGCTTTTTGCTCAGCTCGTTGCCGAGAATCCAAAATTCCGGGACCTAATTGAGCAGCGCATCAGCCAGTACGACTACCGGCGGGTCGCGCACGTCCCGCTCGACTTCGCAGAAGAGCTGCTACCCGCGGATGCGGGCGGTCCCGAAGTCCTCAGCGAGGATCAGACGCACAGCGTTGCGCAGCTCGCCGGGCAGGTAGAGGAAGACGGTGATCTCGGCGGCTTTGTCCGGCCGCGCAGACGCATTCGCCGCTTTCCGCACGTCTTCCAGGTCGATGAAATGGACTGCGGCGCAGCGTCTCTGGCAATTGTATGCCGCTATTACGGCCGCAACGTATCACTTTCACGCATTCGTGACACCGTCCACACCGCCATCGATGGGACTAGCCTGCTCGGCATCGCGCGGGGGGCGGAGTCGATCGGCTTGGCGGTGCGGACCGCCAAGGTGTCCAAGAGCCGGATCGATGAGATGCCCCTGCCAGCGATCGCGCACTGGGAGGGCAACCACTGGTTCGTTGTCTACGCTGTCGACCGCGACCGTGTGCGGGTGTCGGATCCCGCGTTCGGCCGTCGCCGCCTGAAGCGCTCCGATTTCGAATCGAAATGGTCTGGTTACGCTGCGTTTTTCGCCTACACCGACGCGCTCGAAGAAGCACCGGAGGAAAACTCGCGGGTTCGATGGCTGCTCGGATTCTTCAAGCCCTACCGCCGTGCTCTGCTGACGGCCCTGCTGCTGGCCCTCCTGGCCGCCGGCGCCGAAATGCTCATTCCAGTGCTGAGCAAGTTCATCGTCGACGACGTGATCCGCGATCAGGACTCACAACTGCTAACCCTGCTCGTCGGCGGCATGTTCGGCGCGTTGGGGCTGACGGTGATTGTCACTTTGGCGCAGCGACTGCTGTTGAGCCGAATCGCCGTGCATGTCGACCGCGCCAGCCTCGACATGCTTTCCGAGAAGCTGTTGGCCCTGCCGATGAGCTACTTCCACGCTCGACGAACCGGCGACATCGAGCGGCGGCTAAACGGCATGCGAGTGATTCGTCAATTCCTGGTCCAGCAGGGTGTGCAGGCCGTGGCCGCCGCCGCCCAGCTCGCAGTGGCAATAGCGATCATGTTCGCGTTCAGCTGGAGCCTCGCGATCCTCTATCTGGCAACCGCGCCGCTGTACGGGCTTCTGATGTGGTTTTCACGATCTCGCCTGCGTCCGACCTACGACGCGCTGGAGGAGGCATGGGGCAAGTATCAGTCTCGCCAGATCGATTCCATCAAGGGGATCGAGACGGTCAAAGCCATGGGCGCCGAGAGCTCGCTGCAGCGGCTGTTGTTGGGCCAGTTCAACAATCTGTCGGACAAGCTATACCGCGCCGACCTCACTGTGATGCTCTACGACGCAGCGCTCCAGCTTGTGTCGTTCTTGTCGTTAGCGCTTTTTTTGTGGGTCGGTGCTCTGGAGGCGGTTCACGGCAGACTGACGGTCGGTGAACTGGTGTCGTTCAACGCCCTCGTGCTGCTGGCCAACGCGCCAATTGTCACGGTGTTGATGCTTTGGGATCAGCTGCAGTACTCCAGCATCCTGCTCGGTCGCCTCAACGACATCCTCGAGCAGGAACCGGAGCAGGGTGAGGATCGCTCGGCGCTGACACCGGTGAGGTCATTGTCCGGCCATGTCCGGTTCCAGCGGATGTCTTTCGAATATCCGGGTACGGCGAACGCACGCGTGCTAGATGAAATCGATTTCGAGGTGCGGCCCGGGGCGCGGGTCGCGATCGTAGGTCGCAGCGGCTCCGGCAAGACCACCCTCATCAAATGCCTTTCCGGGCTGCTCGTGCCCACGAGCGGCGCGATCGTATTCGACGGTGCGGACCTCACCGCTCTCGACATGCGGCAGTTGCGCCGCCATATCGGCTTCGTGCTCCAGGACAACCACATGTTCGACGCGACGATCGCCGAGAACATCGCATTCGGTGAAGGGCAGCCCGATCTCGAGCGGGTGATATGGGCGGCGCGGGTCGCCAATGCCGCGGAGTTCATCGAACGGTTGCCACTTGGCTACGAAACACGCATCGGCGAAACGGGATTGTTGCTCTCGGGTGGGCAGCGCCAGCGCGTCGCAATCGCCCGCGCGGTGTATCACCGTCCGCCGGTGCTGGTCTTCGATGAAGCCACTAGTGCGCTTGACAGCGAATCCGAACGCGCCGTCAAGGAGAACCTTGACGAGCTGCTTGAGGGGCGCACTTCATTCGTCATCGCGCATCGGTTGAGCACGGTCCGCGACGCCGACATCATCCTGGTGTTGGAGAAGGGCCGGCTTGTGGAGCGGGGCTCGCATGACGAGCTGATGGAGCGGCAGGGGCTGTATTACTATCTGTGCAGCCAGCAGCTTGCGAATTGATGTGCCTGCGGTACCACTCGTAACGACAAGAGCCGTCGATGCGCCTAAAGGTACGCGTACCGGGTTCGATCCTTCCGCGACAAGCCACTTCGTTTGCCCGCGCTCTGGACGAAATTCCCAATTGAACAGTGCAACAAGTCCACGCTCGGGGTCACCAGCGCCGGTTTCAGCGCTCAGCGATCACTGACGATCGCCGCATCGACGAGTGCGGCGATTTCCCCCGCGAGTGGAGCGGGCGGCAACGCTTTTCCATCCAGGGTGTGCACCCGTGCGGCGAGCGTGATGCTCGACACCAACCAAACCCCCTGCGCCGCAAAGAGATCAGTGGGTCGCAGCGCCTGGTAGTCGCACGCACAGCCCTTGTTGCGCGCCACGTCGAACAGCGCCTGCTGTGTGGTTCCACGAAGAATCGGATACCACGGCGGCGGCGTGAGCAGCGTCGGGACGCCGTCGCGTTCCGACGCGACCACCACGGTCGATCGCGGGCCCTCCAGGATCAGCCCGTCGGAGCCGACGAAGATCACGTCGCCCGCCCCGAGCCGCTCGGCGTGCCGCAGTGCGGCCATGTTCACCGCGTAGGACAACGTCTTGGCCCCGGCGAGGAGCCACGGCATGTCGCGGGTGTGCTCAGCTGACAGTCCGCGGGCCAGCGTCACCGCCGCCACCCCGCGGCTGCGCGCGTCGGCCACCCGGGCAGCCAGCGCGCCGATGGTCGCGAACGCGGTGCACGGTGAACCGCTTTCACGCCCACGGCTGTAGACCAACCGCAGCACTCCCTCGCCACCACCGTCGGCGAGCCACCGCTCGACGGCCACGCCCACCGCTCCGCGCCACTTCGTCAGATCCGGCGCGGGCAGGTCCATCATCGCCGCCGACTGGGTGAGCCGGTCCAGATGGGATTCCAGCAGGCAAGGTCTGCCGTCGCGGATCAGCAGCGTCTCGAAGATGCCGTCGCCACGCACGGCAGCGAGGTCGTCGGCGTACAGAAGAGGAGCACCCGGGTCGTGCACTACACCGTCGAGCGTGACCACGATCGCCGGTTGACTAGCCATGGCCATGAAGCGTAGCGCCGTAAAGTCGAGGTATGTCTGCAGTGCCTGCCCCCGACGCCGGGCCCGATGCCGGTGCCATCTGGCACTACGGCGATCCGCTGGGCGAACAGCGGGCAGCCGCCGACGCGGCCGTCGTGGTGGACCGGTCGCACCGCGCAGTGATCGCCCTGACCGGCAGTGAGCGCAACACGTGGCTGCACAGCATCTCGAGTCAGCACGTCAGCGCCCTTTCCGACGGCACAGTGACCGAGAATCTGAGCCTTGACGGGCAGGGTCGTGTCGAAGATCACTGGGTTCAGACGGAGCTGGGCGGCGTCACCTATCTCGACACCGAACCGTCCCGCGCCGAACCGCTGACCGCCTATCTGCGCAAGATGGTTTTCTGGGCTGACGTCGCCATCGAACCGACCGACCTGGCGGTCCTGTCGCTCCTCGGGCCGCAGCTGATCGAGCAGCCCGTGCTCGACGCTCTCGGCGTGGTTTCGCTACCGGCCGAAATGACCGCCGTTGCGCTTCCCGACGGAGGCTTCCTCCGCACGATGGCCGGCCCTGCGGTCGAACTCGACCTGGTCGTTCCGCGCGATCAGGTGGCCTCGTGGCGCGACCGTCTGGCGGGGGCCGACGTGCGGCCGGCGGGGGTCTGGGCCTATGAGGCGCATCGGGTCACCTCGTTGCGGCCGCGGCTCGGGGTGGACACCGACGAGCGCACGATTCCCCACGAGGTCGGCTGGATCGGTACCGCGGTTCATCTCGACAAGGGCTGCTATCGCGGCCAGGAAACCGTCGCGCGCGTCCACAACCTGGGCAAACCCCCGCGGATGTTAGTGCTGTTGCACCTCGACGGGTCTGTCGACCGGCCGTCGCCCGGCGACCCTGTGCTTGCCGGCGGACGGACCGTGGGCCGGCTGGGCACCGTGGTCGATCATGTCGACGAGGGCCCGATCGCGCTCGCTCTGCTCAAGCGGGGCCTGCCCGCCGACACGGAACTGACCACAGGTGGGGAGTCCGCGGTGGCAGCGGTGATCGATGCCGATTCGATGCCGACTCCGGAGGCCACCGGTGCTGGACGGCTGGCGGTCGAACGGCTGCGAGGCGGCGCGCGTTAGGGCGGTCGAATTCGCTGGGACGGGCCTGCCAGCACACCGCACCGCGGCACGGTAAAGTGTCGGCAGGACGATAATTGACACTCAGATCGGAGCCGCCTGAAATTTGGGCCGCTCCGTTATTGCGCGAGGGGGTACCCCCAATGGGCCGCGGCCGGGCAAAGGCAAAGCAGACCAAGGTCGCTCGTGAGCTCAAGTACAGCTCACCGCAGACCGATTTCGACCGCCTTCAGCGCGAACTTGCGGGCGCCGATGACTTCAACGGCACCGACAGGTTGGCTGACGATGACTCGGCCGACGATGACGACTGGCGTCGCTGACCCCTAGAAGCGCGGGTGCCGGCCCACGAGCTTGGCTCGTGGGCTGTCCTTACCGCCCTTGGTGACGACCCCTAACGTCCAGCAGTTCAGATGGCGAGCCGTCAGTACCGCCAACGCGCGATCGGTGTCCTCCGGCGCGACGACGGCGACCATGCCGACACCCAGATTGAACGTCTTCTCCATCTCGGTCCGCTCGACGCGGCCGCGCTGCGCGATCATCATGAAGATGGGCGCGGGAGTCCATGTGCCACGGTCGATTTCGGCGGTGAGGCCGGGTGGGACGACCCGTTCCAGGTTGCCGGCCAGCCCGCCCCCGGTGACGTGGCAGAACGTGCGGACCTGTGTCTCCGCGATCAGCGCCAGGCAGTCCTTGGCGTAGATGCGGGTCGGCTCCAGCAGCTCTTCGCCGAGCGTGCGACCGAACTCCTCGACGTGTCCGGCGAGGTTCATCCGGTCGATCTCCAGCAGGACCTTGCGGGCCAGCGAGTATCCGTTGGAGTGCAGGCCGGTCGACGACATCCCGATGAGGACGTCGCCGGGCTTGACTCGATCGGGGCCCAGCACATCGTCGGCCTCGACGACGCCGACGCCGGTGGCCGAGATGTCGTAGTGGTCGGGCGCCATCAGGCCGGGGTGCTCGGCGGTCTCGCCGCCCAGCAGTGCACAACCGGCCATCACACAGCCATTGGCGATACCGGCCACCAGCTCGGAGATCCGCTCGGGAACCGTACGTCCGACAGCGATGTAGTCCTGCAGGAACAGCGGCTCGGCACCGCACACCACGAGGTCGTCGACCACCATCGCGACAAGGTCGATGCCGACGGTGTCGTGCTTGTCCATCGCCTGGGCGACCGCGAGCTTGGTGCCGACACCGTCGGTCGAGGATGCCAGCACAGGTTCCCGGTAACTGCGCAGTGCGAACAACCCGGCGAATCCGCCGAGACCGCCGCGCACTTCAGGGCGGGTGGCCTTCTTGGCCAGCGGTTTCAGAAGTTCGACGGCGCGGTCACCGGCTTCGATGTCAACCCCGGCCGACGCGTAGGAGATGCCGGCAGGTTCGGCGCGTTCGGTCATCGCGCACAAGGCTACCGGTGATCGCTGCGCGAGGTCATTACTCCTCCCCGATCGCGTTGGGTCCGATATGTCGCGAATCCTCCGTTCGGTATGAGAATGTGTCCGACCATGAAACTTGTTCGCTGGTACGTCCTTGCCCTGCCCGTCGTCCTGACCGCCGCCACGGCCGCTGTGGCGCCGTCCGTCGCGGTCGCGACGGCGCCGGTAAACGTTGATGCAGTGGTCATCAACCAGTCGACCGTGGACGGCGTCGACTACATCACCAAGAGGATCACGATCCAGCCCGGCGGCAGCACGGGCTGGCACTACCACGAGGGCCGCACGTTCGGCGTCGTGAGGGAAGGCACTCTGACCCGCACGATGGAGGACTGCAGGGACGTCGTCGACCCGACGGGCGCTGCGGTCACCGAAGGCAGCGGGTCGGACCACGTGCACAACGGCCGCAACCTGGGGCCCGTTCCCGTGGTGTTGTGGGTGGACTACATACTGCCGGCGGGAACTCCCACCTCGTTCGACGTCCCGCCACCGCCCGGGTGCCCGAACTAGGTTTGCCGACGGACCAGAACGGCGATCCCGCGTGGGTGTCCGCTGAAAATACCCACTGCCTGGTGACTGGTGCGACCGGCTACATCGGTGGACGGTTGGTGCCCGAGCTGCTCGAGCGCGGATACAGCGTGCGCGCATTGGCGCGCAACCCCGACAAGCTCGCCGACCGGCCCTGGCGCGATCGAGTCGAGGTCGCGCGCGGTGACCTCGGCGACCCCGACTCGCTCAGGCAGGCGTTCGACGGCTGCGACATCGTCTACTACCTGGTGCACTCGATGGGCACGTCGAAAGATTTCGTCGCGGCGGAGGCCGAATCGGCCCGCAACGTCGTCACCGCGGCGAAGCAGGCCGGTGTGAAGCGGCTGGTGTACCTGGGCGGGCTGCACCCGTCGAGAGCGGACCTTTCGCCGCACCTGCGGTCGCGAGTCGCGGTGGGTGAGATCCTTTTGGACTCCGGCATCGAGACGGTCGTACTGCAGGCCGGAATCGTGGTCGGCTCGGGCTCGGCATCGTTCGAGATGATGCGACATCTCATCCACCGTCTGCCGGCGATGACGACCCCGAAATGGGTGCACAACAAGATCCAGCCGATCGCGATCAACGATGTGCTGCACTACCTCGCCGAGGCGGCCAGAGCTGAACTGCCCGAGTCACGCACCTGGGACGTCGGCGGACCCGATGTTCTCGAGTACGGCGACATGATGCAGGGCTATGCCGCGGCCGCGGGCCTGCGGCGACGAATCATCATCGCGATTCCGTTCCTGACACCGACGATCGCGAGCCTGTGGATCGGTCTCGTCACGCCGATGCCGCCGGGCCTCGCGCGGCCGTTGATCGAATCGCTGGAGGTCGATGCGGTGATGGACGAACATGACATCGAATCGGTCATCGGCCCCCCGCCCGGAGGACTGACCGGATACCGCGATGCGGTTGCCTATGCACTCAAACACGGCCCGCTGCCAAGCGATCCGCACTGGGCGCACGTGGGCCGCGAGGCGCATTAGGCCGAGCCGTCAAGGTCGCCACGACGGCCGAGCCGTCAAGGACGCCACGACGGCTGAGCCGTCAAGGACGCCGCAGCGCCGAGACGTTGTCGTTGTCGGTCTGCAACGGAACCCCGGTGCGGGCAGCGGTCGCAAGCATGTGCTCGATCACGTTCTTGCCCAACGCCGTTTCGCCCGGCAGCTCGATGGGATAGTTGCCGTCGAAGCATGCCGAGCACAGCCGCGATGCGGGCTGCTCGGTGGCCGCGATCATGCCGCGCTGGGAGATGTAGCCGAGCGTGTCGGCGCCGATGGCGTGCCGCACGCCCTCGAGCATTTCGCTCACATCGTCTTCGGTGCTCGCGGCGTTGGCGATCAGCTCGGCAGGTGTCGCGAAATCGATGCCGTAGAAGCACGGCCATTTCACCGGAGGAGACGCGATGCGCACGTGCACCTCGACGGCACCGGCCTCCCGCAGCATCCGCACCAACGCCCGCTGGGTGTTGCCGCGCACGATCGAGTCGTCTACGACGATCAGTCGCTTGCCGCGAATCACTTCCTTCAGCGGGTTGAGCTTGAGCCGGATACCAAGCTGGCGGATGGTCTGCGACGGTTGGATGAAGGTGCGCCCGACGTAGGCGTTCTTCATCAGGCCCTGGCCGTAGGGGATGCCGGACTCCTGCGCGTAGCCGACGGCGGCGGGAGTGCCCGACTCCGGCACACCGATCACCAGGTCGGCCTCGACGGGCTTCTCACGGGCCAGCCGGCGGCCGATGTCCACCCGCGCCGCATGCACCGAACGGCCTGCGATGGTGCTGTCGGGCCGGGCCAGGTATACGTACTCGAAGACACAGCCCTTGGGTTCGGGGTTGGCGAAGCGCGTCGAGCGCACCCCGTCGGCGTCGATGGCGAGCAGCTCACCTGGCTCGATATCGCGGACGAAGGAAGCGCCGACGATGTCGAGCGCGGCGGTTTCCGACGCCACGACCCAGCCGCGGTCCAGACGGCCAAGCGACAACGGACGCACCCCGTAGGGGTCGCGGGCCGCGTAGAGGGTGTTCTCGTCCATGAAGGTCAGGCAGAACGCCCCGCGTACGGTCGGCAGGAGTTCGAGTGCGGCCTGCTCGAGTGACGAATCGGCGGCGCCGTGGGCCAACAGTGCGCCGAGGATGTCGGAGTCCGTGGTGGCCGCGGGAGCGCCCCGGGTGCCGAGCAGACCCGCCTCACGGGCCCGCGTGGCCAGGTCGGCGGCGTTGACGAGGTTGCCGTTGTGGCCGAGCGCGACGCCGGTGCCCGCCGCGGTGTTACGGAATACCGGCTGAGCGTTCTCCCAGGTGGTGGAGCCGCTGGTGGAGTAGCGGCAGTGGCCGACGGCGACGTGACCTTCCATGGCCGCAAGCGTCTGCTCGTCGAAGACCTGGCTGACCAGGCCCAGATCCTTGAATACCAGCACTTGGGAGCCATCGGCGACGGCGATGCCGGCTGCCTCCTGGCCGCGGTGCTGCAGCGCGTAGAGGCCGTAGTAGGTGAGCTTGGCGACCTCTTCACCCGGCGCCCAGACGCCGAATACGCCACACTCTTCGCGGGGTTCTTGATCGGTCTGCTGGCCGGTCACGATATGGCTGCTCCCAGGGCGGATTGGGTAGACGAGTTCAGTCTACGGTCATCACCGGTTAATCATGAAAGAGAACTGGAGTGTCGCGCACAAAAGCAACGCTCGCTGCGGTCCTCCAATTCCTCCCCGTACACCCCGCTTGTCCAGCGGGTTTGCCGGTCGCGGGTGCAGCCCTGGCCCTGGCCGTCGCGTCGAACGTGTGGCGAAACTAACCGTCAAGGCTGACCAGCGGTAGCCATGCGGCCACCTCTCCGGCGCGCCCGCCCGAGAAGCTCAGCGCACCGCTGGCGCTGGCGTCCGGCACGTTCAGTAGGCCGGTCGCGAGCAGCAGCCAGGTCCGCGCATCGGTCTCCACCACGTTGGGCGGAGTGCCGCGCCGGTGCGCGGGTCCTGAAATGCATTGCACCGCAACGAATGGCGGTACTCGGAGCTCGACACTGGAACCTGGTGCGACGGCCGCGAGCGTGCGGGCGGTCAGCCGAACCGCCTCGGCGAGCACGGCGCGCTCAGGAGCGGGCGTCGACTCGTCGCGCAGCCACGCCGCAACGGCCGAAACGGCGGCACGCGTCATTGCGGGATCGGCCCTACGGGAGGTGGCCATACCTTAGATTCTCAAAGTGTTTGTCGACCGCCACAATCCGCCCTACCGGGTGGCGGGTGCGGTGCTGGTCGTGATCGTCGCGGTCGTTGCGGCGCTGATCTACCTGCAGTTCCGCGGCGACTTCATTCGTTCCACCGAGCTCACCCTCGTCTCGCCGCGGGCCGGGCTGGTCGTCGAACGTGGCGCGAAGGTCACCTACAACGGCGTGGAGATCGGGCGGGTCGGCCACATCGGGACCGTCGACGTGGACGGCACCACGAAAGCGCAGCTCTCACTGGACGTCGATCCGGACTACGTCCGGCTCATCCCGGCCAACGTGATCGCCGACGTAAAGGCCACGACCGTCTTCGGTAACAAGTACGTGTCCCTGCGGTCCCCGGAAGATCCAACGGCGCAACGCATTTCAAGCAAGGACGTCATCGCCGCGTCAGCGGTGAGCACCGAATTCAACACGCTCTTCGAGACAGTCCTGTCATTGGCCGAACAGGTCGACCCGATCAAGCTGAACCAGACGCTCACCGCGACGGCCGAGGCGTTGACGGGCCTCGGCGACCGGTTCGGCGAATCCCTGAACAACGGCAACAGCATCCTCGACGACCTCAACATGCGGATGCCGCAGCTCCGCGAGGACACCCGGCTGGTGACGGGCCTGGTCGATGTGTATGCCGATGCGTCACCGGATCTTTGGGATGGGCTGGAGAACGCGGTCACCACCGCGCGCACGTTCAACGCACAGTGGGGCGACATCGACGCTGCGTTGATGGCTGCACTGGGCTTCGCCGACCCCGCGGCGGACATCTTGAATCGGGGCGGACCGTATTTCGTGCGCGGCGCGCGCGATCTGCTGCCGACGTCGGTGTTGTTCGACACCTACAGTCCCCAGCTGTTCTGCACGCTGCGCAACTTCGCCGAGATCGAGAAGAAGGTCGCCGAGACGCTGGGCGGTAACGGCTACTCGCTCGCGACGTCGTCGGGCACGTTCGCGGGTGCGGGCAATCCGTACATCTATCCGGACAACCTGCCGCGGGTGAACGCCCGCGGCGGTCCCGAGGGCCGCCCCGGCTGCTGGCAGAAGATCTCCCGCGAGTTGTGGCCTGCGCCGTATCTGGTGATGGACACCGGCGCCAGCATCGCGCCCTACAACCACGTCGAGATTCCCTCGCCGGTGCTGATCGATTACGTGTGGGGCCGGCAGGTCGGGGAGAACACCATCAACCCGTGAGCGTTCCCTCGCGAGCCGGTGATCAATCGGGGAAACCGAACATCTTGACGACCCCGTGATCGCGTCCCGCGGTGTAGCCGCCGTCGACCGCGATGGCCTGCCCGGTGACGAACGACGCGTCCGCAGAGACCAGAAACGCCGCCATCGCCGCGATCTCGTCGGGCCGCCCCCTGCGGCCGAGCGCGTGTTCGGAGGTGATGGACTGCAGCGGACCTTCCATGCCCTCCAGACCCATCACGCTGTTGAGCATCGGGGTGTCGATGAAGCCGGGGCAGATGGCGTTGGCGCGAATCCCGCTCGGGCCGTAGTCCAAAGCGATGTTCTTCGTCAGCAGCACGACGCCACCCTTGGACGCGTTGTAGACACTGCCGCCCGCAGTGCCCTCCAGACCCTCGACGCTGGCCAGCATCACGAGCGAACCGCGTTCGCCGTCGACCCGTGGCTGCTCGATCATCTTGGCCAGCGCCGCCTTGGCCACCAGGAACGTACCGGTGAGGTTGATCGAGATCACCCGCTCCCATTCCTCTTTCGGCAGCAGGTGCACCGGTCCACCGCCTGCGACTCCCCCGGAGTGGACGACGCCGTCGATCCGGCCCGGCACCGCGGCGAACACCGCGGCGACCGCCGCCTCGTCGGCGATATCGGCGGCGACGAACTCGAACCGCGCGCCGAGGTCCTCGGTGGGGGCGGTCAGATCTGTGCCGACGACGGTGCCGCCCTCGGCCAGCAGCCGCCTCGCGGTGGCCAGACCGATGCCTGAGGCCGCGCCGGTGACGACGAATGTGCGGGACGCGGATCTGTCGGTCATGCGCAGACCATACGCAATGTGATTTGTGTCAGGCGGAATTCGGGTCCGCCCGTTGCAGCAACACTGCCGCGATCGCGCCTGACTCGTTGATCGCAAGATGCGCCAGCACAGGTGCCAGCAGGCTGCCGGAGCGCTCGTAGAGCCAGCCGAACACCCAGCCCGCCAACCCCGTCACCAGCACGGTGGGTATGACCGGTTCGCCGGTGCGCTGGGCATCGGCGATATGCGACAACCCGAACGTCGTCGCCTGCACCAGACGGCCACCGGCGAGCCCGAACGCGTCGGCGGCGACGGTGCCGAGGGCACCGCGGTAGGCCGCCTCCTCCGAAACGACGGTTCCGAATGGGATACCGAGCAGCAGCCAGTGCAGGGTGCCGTCGGGCAGATTGCGTTTGACCATCTCCTCGCGCACCCGCGGTAACGCCGTGGAGACAACGGCACCCACAACGACAGACGCCGCTGACAGCAGCCCGAGGCGCACACCCGACCAACGCCGAAGTCCCACCGGCGTCCGGGTCAATGCGGCCAGTGCGGTACCGAACGCGGCGTGCGTGCCCGGATGCCACCGCGACGGCAACCGCGGCGACAGCAGACTCCACGCGACGAGGATGGCCGACAGGCCGAGTGCGCGAATTCTCTTGATCAGCACTAGTATTCGGGACCGTCTTCTGATTCCGTCTTCTGCAGCGCTATGCGGATCCGCTGGGTGTCCTCGGGCGTCCACCCATCGGGCGGCGCGACGGCCACCCAACCGTCGAGCACATAGTCGCCGTAGTTGTGGCCGTGGCCGGCAGGCACCGAACCCCCGTTGGTCATGTCGACGGCGACCTGCCAGAACGTGATGATCGGATACCACCGCATCGACGCCGTACGGTCGCGGCCCGGCGGCTCCCTCAGCCAGTCGGGCTTACTGAACAACAGATCCGGCGACCACCAGACAACCGGGTCCGACGGGTGCTGCATGAACAGCACGCGGGTGCCCTCCCACGGTGTGGTGCCCGCAGCGGCGATCTGGCGCGTGTCAGTGGCCTCCGAGAACCGCACGGTCCGGCCATTGTCGTACCGCGGTCTGACTTCCGGAGTGCCTGGATCGCGGCGCGCGGTGATGGCGCGCCACAGCGGGCTGGCGTTCGGCGGCCCCACCCACAGCACCGACGAGAACCCCATGTCGGCGATGTCGGGCAGCCATGCGAACGCACCCTGGCCGGCCATCGAACCGAGGCTTTCCCCATAGAGCACCAGCTTCGGTCGCCGGTCCGGCGGCAGCTTCTCCCACCGCTCGTGGATGGCGTCGATCATCATCCGGCCGGACTCCATCGACTTCTGCTGGTCGCCGAGGAACGAGATCCAGCTCGGCAGATAGGAGTACTGAGACCCGACCAGCGCGGTGTCGCCGTTGTACATCATCTCCAGCGACCGTGCCGCCACCGGATTGATCCAGCCCGTACCCGTGGTCGGGATGATCACGAGCAACTTGCGGTCGAACGCTCCGGTGCGCTCGAGCTCGCTGAGCAGTACCGCCATCCGCTGTTCGTCGGTGTCGGCGGTCTGCAGACCGACGTAGGCACGAATGGGCTCCTTGGCCGGCCTCCCGTTGACACGCGTGAGTTCCTCGGCGTTCGGACCGCTGGCGACGAAATTGCGTCCCTGGTACCCCAACGTGTCCCAGGGAGCGAAAGACTCTGGACTGCCGGATCTTTCGGGCTCGAGGGGCTGGACGATCCCGGCCTGCGTGGTGAAGTTCTGCGGCTGGAACACCCGGTTGGACGCAGTGAGGAATCCGCGTACCAGCACACCGTTGACGAACGTGATCACCAGCACCACGACGATCGCGGTCCCGATGAACAGCGCCACCTCGTCGTTCAGATGCCAACGCCGGATGAAAAACCTCGCCATCGTCTTGATCAGATCGATGAGGATTCGGGTCGCGCCGACGCATGCACCGCCGGCGAGTACCGCGATGATCAGCGTCCGCAGGTACCCGAGCGTGGTGGGACCTTCGATACCGACCACCGCCGACACCTGGCGCTGCCACGCAGCGGCGGGGATCAACATCAGCACGCTCGCGCCGATGGCCAGCACCACGGCCGCGGTCTTCAGCACGTACTGCACCCGCTTCGGCGGCGGCCACCACTCGCGCCTACGTATCACGAAGCGCCGGAAAAGCTTCCACCCGAAGACCCCGATG
The DNA here is from genome assembly GCF_000230895.2 of Mycolicibacterium rhodesiae NBB3. The sequence continues at coordinate 2,549,951 of NC_016604.1, read as the reverse complement.
CCATACCCGATGGCGGCGTTGACGCCACCGATCAAACCCTGAAAGAGCCAGTCCCTCGGCAGCAGCGACGGCGTCAGCGACAGGCAGAAGAACAGCGCCCCGAAGGCGACGCCGACGAAGTCGAGCCGGACCAGGCTCCATGCCCAGACATACAGCGGATGGCGTTCGCGGGTCGGCGCACTCACCCGAACAACCCGGGAAGCACGCCCTCCGACGTGCTTCGCAGGTCCTCCAGACTGGCGGTGAACAGACCCTGCACCTCGACGGCCGCCTCCCCCGCCGGCCCGGGATCGACGACACCGATGCGGGCGGCGGGCAGTCCACGGGCCTCGCACATGGCCACGAATCGGCTCTCCTCGGTGCGCGGCACCGCTACCAGGACGCGGCCCGTCGACTCCGAGAACAACGTGACAAATGGATCGGCATCCTCGGGAATGACGATGCGGCAACCTGTTTCGCCGGTCAGCGCCGCTTCGACGACGGCCTGGATCAGGCCGCCCTCGGAAAGATCGTGTGCAGCTGACACCAGCCCGTCACGCGACGCAGCCGACAACACGTCGGCCAGCAGCCGCTCCCGGTCCAGATCCACCGTCGGCGGCAGTCCGCCGAGATGGTCCCCGACGACCTGCGCCCATATCGAGCCGTCCAGCTCGTCACGGGTTTCGCCGAGGAGGATCAGCGTCTCTCCTGCCTCGGTGCCCAGGGCGGTCGGGATGCGGCGCTTCACGTCGTCGATGACGCCGAGGACACCGACGACCGGGGTGGGCAGGATCGGCGTGGTCCCGGTCTGGTTGTAGAAGCTGACATTGCCTCCGGTAACCGGAATGCCAAGGGCGGCACAACCATCGGCGAGGCCACGGACCGCTTGACTGAACTGCCACATGACTGCCGGATCCTCTGGCGAGCCGAAGTTGAGGCAGTTGGTGACCGCGACCGGTGTGGCGCCGGTGACGGCGACGTTGCGGTACGCCTCGGCGAGCGCGAGTTGTGCCCCGGTGTACGGGTCGAGTGCGGTGTAGCGGCCCGAGGCGTCGGTCGAGATCGCGATGCCGCGGCCGGTCGCCTCGTCGATGCGCAGCACCGAGCCGTCGGCGTTCTCGGCCAGCACCGTGTTGCCACGAACGTAGCGGTCGTATTGTTCGGTGATGAACGCACGACTGCACAGATGCGGACTGCCAAGCAGCGCAAACAAAGTCGCGCGCAATTCGTCACCGGTCGAGGGGCGCGGCAGTTTCGCGGACGTGTCGGCGTTCAGCGCGTCCTGACTGTCGGGACGCTCCACGGGGCGCTCATAGACAGGTCCCTCGTGCGCCACGGTGCGCGGCGGCACGTCGACGACAGTTTCGCCGTGCCAGGTGATCTCGAGGCGGTCCCCGTCGGTGACCTCACCGATGACGTTGGCCAACACGTCCCACTTCCGGCAGACCGCCATGAACGCGTCGACGTTGTCAGGTGTGACGACCGCGCACATCCGCTCCTGGGACTCGCTCGACAGGATCTCCGCCGGTGACATGTTCGCCGCCCGCTGAGGGACGGCGTCCAGTTCGATGCGCATCCCGCCGTCGCCTGCCGATGCCAGTTCCGATGTCGCACAGGACAATCCCGCACCGCCGAGGTCCTGAATGCCCACCACCAGGCCGCCTGCATACAGCTCGAGACAGCACTCGATGAGCACCTTCTCCATGAAGGGGTCGCCCACCTGCACCGACGGGAGCTTCTTCCGAGATCCGCTTGCGGGATCGAGCTTCGATCCGGCCCGGGTTCCTTCTTCCTCATCACCGCCAAAGGTGTCCGATGCCAACACCGATACCCCGCCGATGCCGTCGAGCCCGGTACGGGCACCGAACAGGATGATCTTGTTTCCGGTACCCGAGGCGAAGGCCAGGTGCAGATCCTCCTTGCGCAGTACCCCCACGCAGAGTGCGTTGACGAGTGGATTGCCGGCGTAGGACGCGTCGAACACGGTCTCACCGCCGATGTTCGGCAGTCCCAGCGAGTTCCCGTACCCGCCGATGCCGCGGACGACGCCGTCGACGACACGGCGGGTGTCGGGAGCATCGGCCGCGCCGAACCGCAGTTGATCCATCACCGCAACCGGGCGCGCGCCCATCGCCATGATGTCGCGCACGATGCCGCCGACGCCGGTGGCCGCGCCCTGGTAGGGCTCGATGTAGGACGGGTGGTTGTGCGACTCCACCTTGAAGGTGGCCGCCCAGCCGTCGCCGATGTCCACGACCCCGGCGTTCTCACCGATGCCCGCCAGCAGCCCCGTGCGCATCGCCTCGGTGGTGGTCTCGCCGAAATAGCGCAGGTGCACCTTGGACGACTTGTAGGAGCAGTGCTCACTCCACATCACCGAGTACATCGCGAGTTCGGCGTCGGTGGGTCGACGACCGAGGATCTCGCGGATCCGCTGGTACTCGTCGTCCTTGAGGCCCAGTTCGCGGTACGGCTGCGGCGTCTCCGGAGTGGCGGTGGCGTGGTCGACGGTGTCTACAACATTCAAGCCGTGGGTGAGATCCGACGTCACGTGGCCAGTCTAGGTCCCGGGCGGTGGGAGCGCGGTCAGCTGCCCGCCACACAGAACGCGTTGCCCTCGGGGTCGGCCATGACGACCCAGTCGAACTCCGGCCCGAAGCTGTTGCGGGCGGTCTCCCGCGCGCCCAAATCGACCAGTCGGGCGACCTCGGCCTCCTTGTCGGCGGCGTGGAAATCCAAATGGACCTTGTTCTTTCCAGGTGTCGGGTCGGGCACCCGCTGGAAGCCCAGCGCAGGTCGCCCCTCGCTGGTGACCATGACGAATTCACCTGGGGCTACGGCGTTGACGTCGCCTCCCGCCGCCCGCGCCCACCAGGCGGCAAGGGCGTCGGGATCGACGCAATCGAACGTGATCATCTCCACCGTGAGTGTCATGGCGCTGACCCTAGAGCAGCCCGGTGACACGGGCGATTACGTCGCGCGTAATTGAGTGACACCACCCACGCCCGCACGCTGAGGGTATGACTGAGACCCAAACCCATCCGAAGTTCAGCGCCGAGATGTGGGCAGCGTTCTGGGCCGCCCCCGACGCGTCCCGCATCGACGACATCCTGGCCGACGACATCGTCGGCTATTGGCAGGGCGAGCCGAGACCGGTCTGCGGACGCGCCGCGTACACCGCCAAGATCGCCGACCTCATCACCACCATCCCCGACCTGCGCCTAGAGCTCGTCGACAGCGCGACCGTCGACGGTCGCGCCCCCGGCGAACAATTGGTGTACCTGCACTACGTCGGCCGGGGCACCGGTCCGGACGGCCCGCTCGTGATCCGCGGACTCGACCGCGTCCGCGCCCGCGACGGCGTCGTGGTGGAGAACGTCATCCGCTACGACGAGGTCGACGAGTCCTGAGGTCGGCTCAGGCCGGTGACAGGAACGCCCCGAGCGCCGCGGCGTACGTGGGATGACTTCGGATGCTCTCGCCGATGCGGTGTTCAGCGCGTGCGCGGCATGGCGTCCGTCTCGGGTGCCTCGCTCCGTGGGTTCGCGTCGGAACCGTTCATAGCGGAGTTGGTGACGCTGCGAGTGCGGATCCAACTCGCGGTTACGGCACCGGTCAGCAGGGCGACGACGACGGCCAGAGAGACGCCTGTGGGGATCTTGTAGATCTCCAGCAGCAGCATCTTGACGCCGACCCAGACCAGCACCATGGCGAGACCGAGTTTGAGGTAGATGAAGCGGTGAATGAGGTCGGCGAGCAAGAAGTACATGGCTCGCAGACCGAGGATGGCGAACGCGTTGGAGGTGAACACCAGGAACGGTTGTTGGGTGACAGCGAAGATGGCAGGGATCGAGTCCACGGCGAAGACGATGTCGGTGACCTCGACGAGAACCAGCACCGCGAGCAGAGGAGTGGCTACCCACCTCCCCGCCTTCCGGATGAGGAATTTCTGGCCGTGGTAGGTGTCCGTGACTGGAACGAGGCGGCGAAACAGCCGCAGCACGATGCTGCGCTCGGGATCGATTGTTTCGTTGCGGTGCAACGCCATTCGGATCCCGGTGGTCACCAGGAATGCGCCGAAGATATACAGGATCCAGGCGAAGCTCGCGATGAGCACCGAGCCGGCGGCGATGAACACTGCCCGGAATACCAGCGCGCCGAGCACGCCGTAGAACAACACTCGGTGCTGGTACTGCCGTGGGACCGCGAAGTAGCTGAAGATGATCGCGAAGACGAACACGTTGTCAACCGCAAGCGATTTCTCGATCACGTAGCCGGCGTAGTACTGGGCGGCGAACTCTGCACCCCACACCCGCCACACGACGGCGCCGAAACCTAGACCCAGCGTGACCCACACCGCCGACCAGATAGCGGCCTCCCGCACCCCGACCACATGCGCCTCGCGATGGGCGAACAAATCGATGGCGAGCATGACCAGGATGACGGCCAGGACAGCGCCCCATGCCCATAGCGGAACACTCACTCTCATACCTCCGGTTCGAACTGTGAACCGGAGGTCTCCCCAACCATTTCCCGCTTGTCGCGAGTCGTGGCGCTCGAACCGGGCCGCCGCAGGGGGCGGCCGTAATGACGATCCGAGCGAGGCGGGTACTCCCCTCCGCGCTCCCAGAATGACGAAATTTTCTTCGTGTGTCAACCCCGCGGCCAGCCGAGTCTCAATGCCCTAACGTCGTGCGGCATGCGCTCCTCGGAATCTCCCGCCAAGAACTCCGCGCCGACCACCACGGTGCAGGCCAAGGGCACCGGGGCGGCGGCGCCGGGGTCGTGGACATTCTTGAGCAACCACGCTCACGTCCTGCTCGTACTCGCCGCAGACCCGCTGCTGACTTTGCCCGAGATCGCCGCGAGGGTGGGGATCACTAGCCGCGCAGTGCAACTCATCGTTTCGGACCTGATCCACGGCGGCTATGTCACCCGCACGAAGGTCGGTCGCCGAAACCAGTACGGCGTCAACCCCGACGGGTATCTGCGCCATCCACTGGAAGCGCATCACCGCGTGGCGGATCTCATTTCTGCATTGGGCCCACTGCCGAGGGCGTGACACGTGTTCTGCACGCTTCTTGACAGACGAACTGGATTTCGTCATTCTGGGTACCGAGGGGAGTACCTCATCTAGCCCTGACGTCGTCAACACGTTCCGGCCATCCGGACCCGGCGCAGGCGCACAACTGGTTTAGCTTGCAGACGTGCGGAGGAAGACCTCGTCGAGCGCACTGATCCGTCAACGCGGCGTCGGTGCCATTCAGACGGGATCCGCCATGACCGATGTCCCTTCCACGCTCCGCCCCAACAACTGCGGCGCTTCTCCCGACGCATCTGTGCTCGGTACGACTGAGGGCAGCCATGTCATCCCGGTCAATGCGAATACGGTGACCCTCCTGCAGTCGATGCGGGCCGACCCGAGCATCTCGATCCTGGCGAACACCAAGCCCGGCGCCCGCACCGGCGGCCAAGACATCGCCACGTTGCGATTCCTCGCTGGCCGCGCCCGGCAACGGCTGGAAACCGAGGGGTGCACTGACGCCTCAGCGCTACTCGCCGCGCTCGGCACGATGATTGACGAAGCGGTCTCACAGCCGGCCGACCTGGCGACAGCGTTTTTCGTCAATCGCGCTCACAGCTGCTGGGCCACACTTCCAGTTCCGGTGATCGACCGATGCGTCATCGATCCCACCTTCGCGACCCGAGACCTGGTGCGCGCCTTGCACCACACGCCACGCCACAACGTGCTGCTGCTGTCCAGCGACCAAGCTCGCCTACTGCACGGGCACGGCGCCACCCTCGCCCCGTCATCCGCAGGCGCGTTCCCTGTGCACCGTCGCGTCGCCGACAGCAACCGCGGCCGCACCGCTGTACCCACCGACGCGTTCTTACGGCGTGTTGACCGCGCACTCGGCACCGCACTGAGGCTCAACCCGGCCCCCCTGATACTCGCCGCCGCCGAACCGACCGCGTCGACTTTTCGGAGAATATCCCGCAACACAGCCCGGCTGGCCGGGGTTGTCAAGGGCAATCACCTCACTACCCCTGCCGCCCAACTCGTCGAACTCATTCGCCCGGTGTTGGGCGGATACCTGAAGTCTCGAAGCAAAGAAGCTCTTGACCACATCGAACGCCGGGCCCGTAGCGGGCGGGTACTGCGCGACATCGAGAGTGCCTGGCTCGCAGCCCGATGGGAGCGCCCAGAGATGCTCGCAGTCGAAGAGCACTATTACTACCCGGCCCGGCTTGACGACACCGGAGACACCCTGGTGCCCGCACAGGACGTAGACCATCCCGACGTCATCGACGATGCCGTGGACGAACTGATCGAAATCGTGCTCCGTCGGGGCGGTTGGATCGCCCTGGTCGAGCCTGGCGAGCTACCCGATAACACGCACCTCGCTCTGACCCTCCGCCGCCCGTAGTCGACATCGGCCTTCGACGCCGGTCGCAACGAGCACTCGGACTGCAGCGCGGCAAACGGGTGCATGGCAACGGCGCCGACGGCCCTCAACCGGTGTCGCGTTGAGGTGATTGAACTCAGACCGGCGCCAGGAACGCCCCGAGCGCCGCGGAATAGGCCGCGACGTCGTCGGCGCCCATCAGCTCGCGAGCCGAATGCATCGCCAGCTGAGCAGCGCCCACGTCGACCGTCGGAATGCCGGTGCGCGCCGAGGTCATCGGCCCGATCGTCGATCCGCACGGCAGGTCGGCGCGGTGCTCGTAGCGCTGCAGCGGGACGCCGGCCTGAGCGCACGCCAGCGCGAACGCCGCCGCGGTCCGTCCGTCGGTGGCGTAGCGCAGATTCGGCTGCACCTTCAGCACCGGTCCGGCGTTGACCTCGATGAGGTGTCCGGGTTCGTGGCGCTCGGGATAGTTGGGGTGCGTGGCGTGGGCCATGTCGCCGGAGGCCACCATCGAGCCCGGGAGCCGGCGCAGCAGTTCCTCGCGACCGCCGCCTGCGGCCAGCGTGATGCGCTCGAGCACCGTGGGCAGCAGTTCGGATTGCGCGCCGTGGTCGGACTGCGAACCGACCTCCTCGTGGTCGAACAGCGCCAGCACGGGCGTGTACCCACGGGGTTCGGCGGCCAACAGAGCCTCCAACCCGGCGTAGCAGGTGGCCTGGTTGTCCAGCCGCGGCGCGCTGACCAGCTCGTGCCCGGCACCGACGGTTCTCGACGGGGCGAGGTCGTGGGTCATCAGGTCCGCCCCGAGCACATCGGTGACGTCGACACCGGCGCGCTCGGCCACATAGCCGAGGAAGGACCGGGTGCCGCTGCCGACTCCCCAGACGGCGTTGACGTGGCGCTGCGGGTCCAGAGCCACCGCTTTGCGGTCCTCGGCGAGGTGGATGGCCAGCTGCGGTACACGCAGGATCGGCTCGTCGATCCGGATGAGCCGGTGGTCGATCCCGGCCGCCGTTCGCACCGACAACCGCCCGCTGATCCCGAGGTCGCGGTCCAGCCATGAGTTCAGCCACGCGCCGCCGTAGGGCGCAAGTGCGACGACCTGCCAGCCCGATACGAAGCGGTCGGGATGCTGTTTGACGCGCAGGTTCGGACTGTCGGTGTGCCCGCCGACGATTCGGAACGGAGCGTTCTCTTCGATCGCGTGCCACGCCACCAGTGAGCCGGCGCGCACCGTGTAGAACCGGCCTGAGGCTGGCCACGCGTCGCGCTCGGACAGCTCGGTGTAACCGGCGGCCCTCAGCCGCTCGGCCGCCGTCTCGCAGACATGAAACGGCGACGGCGACGCGTCGATGAACTCACACAGGCCCGCTGCACTTGCCGACATGGTTCTTCATCTTCTCCGATCACGGTCGACGATCTTGAATTAGGGTCAAACGGTGCCCGCACCACTGCCGCAGCCGGTTACGGCGCCACTGACACCTGCGGCCATCTTCCTGGTGCTGACCATCGACGACGGCGGTGAGGCGGCCGTCCGCGACGGGCTCGGCGAGATCTCCGGACTGGTGCGCGCGGTCGGTTTCCGCGACCCCGACAAGCTCCTGTCGGTGGTGACGTCGATCGGCTCAGACGCGTGGGACCGGCTGTTCTCGGGTCCGAAACCCGCGGAGCTGACGCCGTTCATCGAGCTGAAGGGCGGCCGCCACCATGCGCCCGCCACCCCCGGGGATCTGCTGCTCCACATCAAGGCGATGTCGCTGGACATGTGCTTCGAGCTCGCGGGACGGATCGTCAAGGCGCTCGCTGCCGTCACCGTCGTCGACGAGACCCACGGATTCCGCTTCTTCGACAACCGCGACCTGCTCGGCTTCGTCGACGGCACCGAGAATCCCGACGGGCCACTTGCGTTGTCCGCCACCAAGATCGGTGATGAAGACCCCGACTTCGCCGGCGGCTGCTACGTCCACGTGCAAAAGTATGTGCACGACATGTCGTCTTGGGATTCACTGTCGGTCACCGAGCAGGAACTCGTGATCGGGCGCAGCAAGCTCGAAGACATCGAGATGGACGACGACGCCAAACCGGCCAACGCGCACATCGCGCTGAACGTCATCACCGACGAGGACGGCACCGAACTCAAGATCGTGCGGCACAACATGCCGTTCGGAGAAATCGGAAAGGCCGAATACGGCACGTATTTCATCGGATACTCGCGTACAGCTGCGGTCACCGAGAAAATGTTGTCCAACATGTTCATCGGCGACCCGCCCGGTAACACCGACCACATCCTCGAGTTCTCCACCGCGATCACCGGCGGAAAATTCTTCACACCAATCGTCGATTTCCTCAACGACCCACCGCCGCTTCCGGATTCAGAGCGGGAAGAAGACCAGCCGCCCGTCGCCGCGCCCCGCGGAGACGGCTCGTTGCGCATCGGCAGCCTGAAAGGAACCTGATGAACAACCTGTATCGCGAACTCGCGCCGGTCACCGAGGCGGCGTGGGACGAGATCGAATTGGAAGCGACCCGGACGTTCAAGCGGCACGTCGCCGGGCGCCGGGTCGTCGACGTCAGCGAGCCCGGCGGCCCGGTGACCGCGGCGGTCAGCACCGGCCACCTCCGCGACGTGGCCCCCCCGGGTGAGGGCGTGGTGGCGCACCTGCGCGAAAGCAAGCCGCTGGTGCGGCTGCGGGTGCCGTTCACGGTGAGCCGCACCGCAATCGACGACGTCGAGCGCGGATCGCAGGATTCGGACTGGGACCCGGTCAAGGAAGCCGCCAAGAAGCTGGCGTTCGTCGAAGACCGCGCGATCTTCGAGGGCTACGAAGCAGCGTCCATCGAGGGCATCAGGGCCTGCAGCAACAATCCTGCGCTGGCGCTGCCGAGCGACGTCCGCGGGATTCCGGACGTCATCTCGCAGGCGTTGTCGGAACTGCGCTTGGCCGGTGTCGACGGACCGTACTCGGTGCTGCTGTCGGCCGACGTCTACACCGAGGTGAGCGAGACGACCGAACACGGCTATCCGATCCGTGAGCACCTCAACCGGCTGGTGGACGGTGACATCATCTGGGCGCCCGCGATCGACGGTGCGTTCGTGTTGTCCACCCGCGGTGGCGACTTCGACCTCCAGCTGGGCACCGACGTGTGCATCGGCTATCTGTCGCACGACGCCGAGACCGTCGAGCTGTATCTGCAGGAGACGCTGACGTTCCTCTGCTACACCGCGGAAGCCTCTGTCGCGCTGACGAAGTAGCGCTCCACGGTGCGACCGTGCGTGTTCCCCGCGCTTCGCGGTGGGCCCAGTCGGTCGACACGCCGCCAGAGTTTCGAACTTTGCGCACGCCCGCGCTCACCGCTAAGCCATGCTCCGCGCGAGGCGCTCGACTGCGCCGCCATCGGTGAGTTCGTCGCGCGATTCCGGGTGTTCCCAATAGAACCGGACCAGCTCCCTTAACGCCTCGCCGTTCGGCGTCATCCCGTTGGCCGCAATTGTCGGAGTGCTGTCATCGGACATGACGAACACGATGGGACCGGACCTCGCCCGCTTCTTGTCGCTCGACTCGTCGGCGACGTCCTTCACCTGATCCCACTGGCCGGACGCGGTTCGCCAATTTTCTTCCAGCTCGAATCCACTGGGCGTCAAGCGGAGATACTTGGTGCTGCCCCGCCGGAAGTACCGCCACAGTATGGAGCCTCCCCACACCATGATTACACCGGACGTAAATGGAATGGAGTACCGCATGTAGTGCGGGACGGGAATCGTCACCATTCCGGCGGGGGCGAAAATCGTGTACATCGCACAGGTGGCCACGGCGCCGAGCAGCCCTACATACAACGGCATTTCAACGCTGCGATCGGGCCAGAATGTCGTTCCTCCCTCGTCCACGTTCACACGCGGAGCGACTTTCCCGGGAATGATCGTGAAGAACGGTATGACGAAACCGAAGCAGAGAACCGCACCCCCGAGTGTGACGACCGCATTCAGGAATTCTCCGTGGACGACGTAGATCACGGTGCAGACCGCGATGAAGACACCTAACCCCATTAAGAACAGGCAGCTGAGTAGTGCAGTCGAGGGTTTCATCACCGGCACACGATATTGCCGATGATGCCGCCGACGTAACCGAAGGCTGCTCCGCCGATGAAGTCGCCGGCCATCGCGGCGAGCGGCGCTGCGGGCGTTTCGGCGGCCGCTGCAGCGAAAACGGCCCCAGTCGCCCATCCGCCCGCGACCCCCGCGCTGCCGGAGATCGCCGCGACGCAGGCGTCCTCGAACGTCTTCGCCGTCACCGTGTCATACAGCGCCATCGCTACCCCCAGCGTCGGCCCGCCGTATTTGCCGACCTTTCCGAGGTTCTCCACCGATTGCGGTGACAGCATAGGAATTCCGAGCTTGGCCTGCTCCTCCAGGCCGGTGAGCGCACTGCCGACCGTCGTGAGCACCGGGTGAGAGAAGAACTCATCGGGCAGCACGCCGTGGCGGCCGTCGGCCATCGTCACACCGCCGCTGCACTTGCCATCCGCGGTTCGTGTCATCGTGACCACAGTGCCGTCAGCGAAGTTGATCGACGTGAACCTGGTGCCGTCGTAGCTCGTCTTGTCCTGAGAGAACGTGCTGGACACCTCGTGGCCGTCCTTGTCGTAGTAGGTGTCCTCGACGCAGGGCAGTGTCTCGTTCCACTCGAAGATCTCGTGGCGGCCACCGTCCATCATCAGCAGAGTCTTGCGTAGCTGACCGTCCTCGGTGGTCCACTCCTCACTCTCCCGGACAATCTGCGCCGTGTCGCTGTCGCGGACGACACCCTGCTGGGTCAGTCCGGTGAGAGTCATCGGGTTGGGTACCTCGTCGGCCGGGGGCGGTGCCATTCCCTGCCCGGGAAACAGGCTGGCGGGATCTTCGGGGCTCGGCAGCGTGAAGCCGAAATGCTGTGCGGCAGCTTGCACCTGGGACGCAGTTGCGCTGTCGGCGTCGCCCAACGCGGTCAGCAGCCGGTTGATCTCCACCTGCTCGGCCTGCGCCGCGGCCTGCAGGCTGTCAGCTTTCTCCGCGGACACCCGGGCCGGCTTGATCAGCACCACCCACATGTCGGAGACGGACAGTTCGCCGCGATCGACGTCGTCGGCGCGGTTCAGCAGCGCGGTGCGCGCGGAGCTGATCCTGACCGCGCCCTTCGACAGCGCGGCCGCCACAGCCTCGGTGTAGTGGCTGAACGTCGAACTTGCGTCCGTCGCGCGGCGAAACATCTGGGTGGCCGCATCATGGGCGGGTCCGTCCCATGCGCGCGCCTCGGGCATCCGGTCACAGCCCTCGTCGAGGGTGCGTACCGCGGTGTACACCGCAAGCCCCGCGTCGCTCAGCGCTGACGCCGCAGGTTCGACCGAGTCGGGATTCCAGCTCTGCAGCCGTGAACGGGTGGGCAGCATCGGCTAGCACACCCCGTCGAACGTCCCGGCGAGGGCGGCATCTTCCACCTCGTACTTGTCGCCGGATCCGCGGACGGCTGCGCCCATCTTCGCGACGTTCGTGGCGATGTCGTTGGCACGCTGTGCGATGTGCTCACCGACCAGCCGCATGGCCCACTGCGTGGTCGAGCCGGGTAGCCCATCGGCGGCCGTGGTCGCCCTATGCCCGGTGTCGGCGCTGCGGATTCCTCCCGACGCGGTGTCCACCTGCGCGGCAAACGCACGCAACAATCCTGGATCGACTAACACATCTGAAAACCTAACCCCGGTCCGAGGGGCGTCTGCGCACCAATTTCGGCCGCCGAGCGTGCGCAAACTAGTCACATCGGACGGGGCAGGCTCAAGTGGTCGCTGCAGCACCTGATTGGTTAGGGGTGTTGTTGCGATGGGTTTTCGAGGGCAGGGCCAGCAAGCACCGGCGTCGGCTCGGTTGGCGTTCTTTGAGGCGGTGAATGCGGGATCGTCGTGGGCTGCGGCGGCGACCGTGGCCGGGGTGGCTCGCGACACGGGCGACAGATGGGCTCGCGCCGCTGGTTATCAGGCGCAAACCAGGCACTTCGGTACGAGGTACTCCGCGCAGGCGCGGGAGGCGTTCTGGGCGGCGATGAGAGCTGGGGCGTCAGTGACGCAGGCTGCGCTCGGCGCCGGCGTGTCGGAGATCGCCGGCCGACGCTGGGTCAAACAGGCTGGTTATGTGCCCAGAACCACAGTTCCCATCGCTGCAGCCGAGGTTCTTACCGTCGTCGATGGGAGTGCTCGCTGTCGTCCTGCGTTGACATTCACCGAGCGATGCCGTCTGGAGATGCTGCTGGAGAACGGCTACACAGCTGCGCAATTGGTGGATCTACTGGGCCGGCATCAAGACACGATCAGTCGGGAGATCGCCCGGGGACAGACCGCGTCGGGGTATCGCGCCAGAGTCGGTCAAGACGTGGCCGATGCCAATCGGAAGCGACCCAAAGTGCGCAAGCTGGTCAGGAATCCGGCACTGCTGGCCGAGGTTCTGCAAGGCTTGCAACAGCGGTGCAGCCCGGAGCAGATCGCGGGTCGTCTGCGACTGGACTTTCCCGACGATTCGGAGATGTGGGTGTCCCACGAAACGATCTACCAGGGTCTCTACGTTCAACTGCGCGGCGAGTTGACCAAAGACCTCAAGTCGGCATTGCGGACCGGTCGGATCAAGCGAAAGCCACACGGACGCAATCAGATAGCTGAGCGGAGACGGTTCAAAGAGGGCATGGTCAGTATCACCGAACGCCCCGCTGAGGCCGATGACCGCGCCATCCCCGGACACTGGGAAGGCGACCTGATCATGGGCAGCGCCAACGCCAGCGCGATCGGCACCCTGGTGGAACGCACGACCGGCTTTGTCCTGCTTCTGCATCTGCCCGTCGATCACACTGCCGAGACCGTCGCTGCCGCGATGACCGCCAAGATCGTGGAGATCCCCGAAATACTGCGTCGCTCGCTGACCTGGGACCAAGGCACCGAAATGGCCCAACACAGCGCGATCACCAAAGCCACCGGTCTGCCGATCTACTTCTGCGATCCGCACAGCCCCTGGCAACGTGCCACCAACGAGAACACCAACGGCTTACTGCGTCAGTACTTCCCGAAAGGGACTGACCTGTCGTTCTGGGGACCCGGGTTCCTCGATCAAGTAGCCACCGAGCTCAACGGACGGCCCCGCAAACGCCACGGGTTCCGCACACCCGCCGAAGAACTCCACCGACTACTCTCAAACCCGTCCGCATACGCTGCAGCCACCGCCTGAATCCGCCCGGCGTGTCCGCCGGGAACACGCACGCTGGTCAGGAAACGCTTGGCCTTAGGCGGCGAGCACCAGATCCAGCGCCGAGTAGAACAGGCCCAGACCGTCGTCGGACGGGCCCGTCAACGCCTCGGTGGCGTGCTCGGGATGCGGCATCAACCCCACCACCCGACCGTTGGCCGACGAAATGCCCGCGATGTCGCGCATCGAGCCGTTCGGGTTGTCCCGATAGCGAAACACGACGCGGCCGTCACCCTCGAGCTTGTCGAGCACGTTCTCGCTGGCGACGTAGCGGCCCTCCCCCGATTTCAGCGGGACGAGCAGATCGGCACCCAGTTCGTAGCGCGAGGTCCACGCCGTCGAATTCGACACGACCTCGAGCCAGAGATCCCGGCAGACGAAGTGCAGGCCTGCATTGCGCGTCAGGGCGCCCGGCAGTAGGCCCGCCTCGCAGAGGATCTGAAAACCGTTGCAGATACCCAATACCGGCAGGCCTTGCGCAGCGGCGCGAATGACCTCGCCCATCACCGGAGCGAATTTCGCGATCGCACCGGTGCGTAGGTAGTCGCCATAGGAGAAGCCACCGGGCACCACCACGGCGTCCACCCGCTTCAGGTCGGCGTCGGCGTGCCAGAGGCTGACGGCTTCGCCACCTGCGAGCCGCACCGCGCGGGCGGCGTCGACGTCGTCGAGGGTGCCGGGAAACGTGATGACGCCGACACGGCCCGTCACGACGGCTCCCTGCTCACCGACCAGTCCTCGATGACCGTGTTCGCCAACAGCGACTCGGCGATCTCGGCGAGCGTGTCGTCGTCGATACTGTCGTCGACCTCGAGCTCAAACCTCTTGCCTTGCCGGACATCTGAGACCGCGCCGAAGCCGAGACGACCCAGCGCGCCGACGATCGCCTGCCCCTGGGGGTCGAGGATCTCGGCCTTGGGCATCACATGAACTACCACCCTTGCCACGGCGAACACTCTACCTGCGGGTTCGACGGCTCCGCGTCACCGGCACGATCCGAGATACGCGTCACACAGCGGGGCGGCCATTGCGTCGAAGACCTGTGCGTCGGGCACCGCAGGCCAGGGTACGAGCGGCGTCAGTGTCGACCAGAGAGCCAGCTCGACGACGGTGCTGCTGGAGGGGTGTGCGAGCAGGTACTGATGGACCACCCGCTTTCCGGGCACACTGATCACGGCAGCCAGCCGAAACGGGTCGCTGGTCGTGATCGACGGAGATGCCCGCGGCGCCGTCAGCTGGCAGTCCCGCAGCCGCGTCCTGGCCAGGTCAAGCATGTCCGTCGCGGTCGGTCCGAAATGGGCGGTGTCCCCACGCCAGTGCACGATCTGCGCCCGCAGCTGCCATTGACCCGGCGGATTCGGCACTGTCGCCTGCCACGCCACCGCATAGTCTCTGGCGTCGCCGATGAGCGGCGGCGAGGCGCACACCTCTTCGAAGGTGAACCGCGGTTGCGGCGCCCTGACGGCGAGGCCTGCCAGGGCCGGCCAGCGATAGACCGGATAGAGCGGCACGGCGGTGGGCGCGATCCACGCCGAATCCGGGATGGCGTCGCAGATCGGGGGACACACGCCGGGCACAGCGGTGGCCGGAGTGCCCTGGGCAACGACCAACCCGCAAGTCGCGACAGCCATCGCGAGCCACAATCGCACGTCTGAAGTACCCCCTGCGCAATCCTTGCGCGCCACAATATAGGGATGCAATTGACGCATTTCGGCCATTCGTGCCTACTCGCAAATTTTCGCGACGATTCGTCGAACGACAGCACAATTCTGTTCGATCCGGGTACGGAGCATGTCCCGAGTCGCGTGGAATTTGGGTGACGATCCACGATGAACTCTAGGCGGCGGCACCGACAGATTTGGTGTCGGCGCCGGTGTCGGGGTGAGCGTGTCGGCGCAGGGCGTCGACGAGCTGGGGCATCTGCTTGTGGCCCTTGATGCGACGGAAGGATCGTTCGGCGTTGAGCATGCCGGCCGCGGTCCAGCGCAGCACCATCTGCCCGTCGCGCCAGCGGGTGACGTTGCGATTGGTGGTCCGGGCGATGGAGATCATCGACTCGACCGGATTGGACGTGGTCAACGTCTTGGCGAGGCGGCCGTCGATGCCGAGGCGGGCGACAGTGAACATTTCCTCCAGCCCCTCGCGCAGGCTGGCGGCCGCACTGGGATAGTTCTTACCAAGTTGCCCGGCAAGGCTTTTCGCGTTGCGCAACCCGGTGTCTGGGTCAGGGTGGGCGAAGGCCTTGACCAACTTGGCGTCCACCCAGGCCTTGTCCTTGTCGGGCAGATGATCAGCGACATTTCTCCGCTTGTGCAAGGTACATCTTTGGATGAGGGCCTTGGCGCCGAACACCTCACGCACCGCCGCGGACAGCGCCTTGGCGCCGTCGCAGACGACCAGCAGCCCATCGTCGATGGCCAGGCCGCGCTCGACCAGGTCGGCCAGCAGCGAGCGGACCACGGTCTTGTTCTCCGTGGAGCCGTCCCACAGCCCGACCGGGACCTTCGTTCCGTCGGCGGTGATCGCCAGCGCGACCACCACGCACCGCTGGGCCATGTGCTCCCCATCCAACATGAGCACCTTGATGTCCAGCTCGCTCAAGTCGCGGCTCATCAGCTCGCCCAGCGCGGTCTCGGTCTGGCGCACGAATCGGCGCGAAATCGCCGAGCGGCTAGTCGATTTCGCCTCCTCGCCGACCTGGGCGCCCACCGGCTCCGCAGTGCGGGCGTGCCGGCGGGTGGCCACCCCGGCCAGCATCCGCTCCATCACCACCTGGGTCAGCAGGTCATCGGCGGCGAAGTGCGCATAGGTGCTCAGCGCCACCTCGCTCCCATCCAGAGTGCGTGCCCGCGGCCGGGCCACCGGCACCCGCCGACCACCAAGGGTCACCGACCCCTTCCCACTGCCGTGGCGCACCGAAATCCGGTCAGCGTCGTGCTTGCCCTTCGGCCCGCACGCCGCGGCGATCTCGGCCTCAAACATCGTCTGCATCACCGCCATCCCGGCGGCCACGCTCATCGCCAACAACCCCTCCCGGGCCGCCCCGGCGATGCTGGTCATCGCCAGCCGGATCTCCTCCGGCAGCTCAGGCAACCCGGCGGCGTCGGTCGTGTCAGCGAGGCGAACAGTAGGTACGGTCTTCATGGCGGTCCCTTACTCCTTCTTCGAGGTGTACTTGGTCGTTCACCCGAAGACCTACCATCTGGCGGGCATCAGGTGAGGGACCGCCACCTCAAATTCCACGAAGACCGGGACAACCTCCGGGTACGTTCTCGCACGGATTCGAGGGCATCACCGGCCTGTCCGCCATCCTGATCACCCATCAGCATCCCGACCACGCCGACCCCGAGCGTCTCCCCGCACTGCTGGAAGCCAACCCGCAGGCAGCGCTGTACGCGGACCCGCAGACCGCCGCGCAACTCGGCGGATCGTGGCGTGCGGTGAACGTCGGTGACGAGTTCAGCGTCGGACATCTCACCGTGCGCGGCCTAGGTGGGCGGCACGCGGTGATCCACCCGGAAATCCCTGTGATAGACAACATTTCGTATCTCGTCGGCGACGGCAGCCATGCGGCGCGGCTGATGCATCCCGGTGACGCCCTGTTCGTTCCCGACGAGCCCGTCGATGTGCTTGCGACGCCTGCCGCCGCACCGTGGATGAAGATCTCCGAGGCGGTGGATTACCTGCGCGCCGTGGCGCCCACCCACGCGGTGCCCATCCATCAGGGCATCGTCGATCCCAGCGCCAGAGGCATCTACTACGGCAGGCTCACCGAGATGACCGATACCGACTTCCAGGTGCTCGCCGAAGAGAACGGCACGGAATTTTGATTTCCGGCTCGGCCGGGGCCTTCTAGGTGGCGCGCTCACGGCGCCTCGTGTTCAGCGGCCACATCGCCGGATTCGGTACCCAAGCGGGCGTCCGGATGGTTGTCGGATCGTGGGCGGACTCACCGTTCGGCACCTTCGCCGACGTCATGGTCGAAGCGCCCGACGGTGAACGCACCTTGCTCGCGCCGTCAACCGCCGTCGCCGAGTTCGTCTCGCAGACCTACACTTTCGACCGGATCGAGCTCGGGGACGTCGATGTTCGGCTCACCGCCGAGAGTTTCAGCGTCGCCGCGCCCGGACTATCGGTGTCCGGACGCATCGGAGGTCCCGCACCGTTCGACTGGTTGCTCCGGTTGGTCCCGCCGGTATTGGCCGGCGCCCCGGCATGGCTGCGCCTCATCAATCCGGTCGCGACGATGCTCGTGCCGGGCGTACGCACCGCGGGTAGTGCCGGCAACGGACGACGCGAGTACTACGGCGTCCGACGCACGAGGCTCATCACAGCCGTGCACGGCACATTCGGTGGTGAAGATCTCGGCGGGCTCACCGCGCTGCACCCACCGGTGCGGTTCGGGTTCTCGTCCGCACCGTCGACGCCCCAGTTGGTTGCGGTGACCACCACCATCGACCTCCCCTAGCCGACGTCCCTCGCCGCCGCCCGACCCGCCGCCCGGCCGGAGAACACGCATCCGCCGAGGAACGTGCCCTCGAGCGAACGGTAACCGTGGACGCCGCCTCCGAAGCCGGCGGCTTCTCCCGCGGCGTACAGACCGCTGAACGCGGCACCGTCGGACTTGAGCACATGCGAGTCGAGGTCGGTTTCCAAGCCGCCCAACGATTTCCGGGTCAGGATATGCAACTTCACCGCGATCAGAGGTCCCGCCTTCGGATCGGTCAGCGGGTGCGGCGCGACCACGCGGCTGACTCTGTCAGACAGGAACGCACGTGCGCCCCGGATCGCGGTGATCTGGCTGTCTTTTGTGTACTTGTTGACCACTTCGCGGTCACGGGCGGTGACCTCGGCCTCCACGACGTCGTAGTCGAGTGGCGAAACGTCAGGGACCGCATTCATCTTGTTCACCAACTCGCGCAACGAGTTCGCAGTGACGAAGTCGACTCCCTTGTCGATGAACGCCTGTACCGGAGGAGGCGGACCCGGCCTGACGCGACGCAGTACCTCGCGCACGCTGCGTCCGGTCAGGTCGGGGTTCTGCTCCTGGCCCGACAGCCCGAACTCCTTCTCGATGATGCGGGCGTTGAGGATGTACCACGTGTAGTCCTGGCCGGTTTGGGCGATGTACTCGAGCGTGCCCAGCGTGTCGAACCCGGGAAACAGCGGCGTCGGCAGCCGCGTGCCGGTGGCGTCGAGCCACATCGACGACGGCCCGGGGATGATCCGGATGCCGTGCAGCGGCCAGATCGGGTCGTAGTTGGTGATGCCCTCGGTGTAGTGCCACATCCTGTCGCTGTTGATCACCCGCGCGCCGGCCGACTCGGTGATTCCGATCATTCGTCCGTCGACGTGCGCGGGCACACCGCTGAGCAGCTGTTCGGGCACCCGGCCCATCCGCTTGGGCCAGTTCTGCCTGACCAGCTCGTGGTTACCGCCGATCCCGCCGCTGGCGACGATCACGGCCTGGGCACGGAACTCGAAGTCGCCGACGATGTTTCGCGACGATGCAACACCGCGCTCTGCATCCGACGGTTCCAGCACGGCACCTCGGACCCCGACCACGTCGCCGGCCTCGACAATGAGCTCGTCGACGCGACGGCGATGGGCGAATGTCACCTTGGCGTTGCCGAGCAAGCGGCGGGCAAAGACGTCGACGATCGCCGGACCGGTCCCCCAGCTGATGTGGAAGCGAGGCACCGAGTTGCCGTGTCCGCGAGCGCCGTAACCGCCGCGCTCGGCCCACCCGACAACCGGGAATGTCTTCAGGCCGCGCTCGCGCAGCCAGCCGCGCTTTTCGCCTGCCGCGAAGTCGACATAGGCATGCGCCCACTGCCGCGGCCAGTGATCCTCCGGGCGGTCGAACGCCGCAGAGCCGAGCCAGTCCTGCAGCGCAAGGTCATAGCTGTCGCGGATGCCCAGCCTGCGCTGCTCGGGGCTGTCGACGAAGAACAGTCCGCCGAACGACCAGTACGCCTGACCTCCGACATTGTTGGCGTTCTCCTGATCGACGATCAGGACCCGCCGGCCCCGTTCGGCGAGTTCACACGCCGCGACAAGTCCTGCGAGACCTGCGCCCACGACGATGACATCAGCATCTGCCATGCTCGCCACGTTAGCGGGCGGAGACTATGCCGCGTCTGTCAATGCACTGTATGGGGTCCACCGGTAGACCGCGGGCGCGCACTCGTGCATCAGCGAGAGGTCGACGGCGTCGAGCATCGCCTGGCGCGGACCGGGCCTGCGCAGGTGACGCGCGGCGACGGCGATCCGGACGATGCCGTCGCGCCGCGCTGTACGTTCGGCGGACAGCACGAGCGTGCGGCACCACCACGGTTCGGTGAGAAATCCCTCGCCGATGCCGAGCACCCGGGCGCGGACAGTCGTATTGCGCACCAGGTCGGTGATGTCGCTCAGCGCTGCGAGCATCCGAAAGCCGTTGCGCGGCAAAGCCATAACAGTTCCCGGCGACACTGCCCAGCCAGGCGCCGCGAACAGGCGCGTCCGCAGTCCGACATGCTCCATCACCCGATCGGCGGCCATCAGTCGCAGGTTCGCCTCGTGCGCAGGCAGAGTCGCGAATTCGCCGCGGCGCTTCTTCCTCGCGGCTTCGTCGAAACCATGCAACACGATGGCGTCTCCCGCATCGCGCCGTGCGCCGAGCCACTCGACGGTGGGGGCGTCCACGTCCAGGCGGTAGCCACCCTTGATCCGCGGTGCCACCAGCAGCGACACCGGCACATTTCGCGAGCCGAGCTGACAGCAGAAGTCCGCGACGTCTCCCAACGTGCGGTCGCTGATCCCGGATATCGAGACGATCAGTTGTCCTGCCACGCGGTCATTGTGGCAACTTCAGGTGTCGCGGTGGTTTCAGACACCCTGCCGACAGTTGTCCATCCGGTGCGGCTAACGCGGAAGCACTTCTTCGATCGCTGCGATGACCTCGGGGGCATCCGGCTCGGTGCGTGGCCGAATCCTCTTGACCACCTTCCCGCCGGGCGCGAGCAGGAACTTCTCGAAGTTCCACTGGATATCGCCCGCTTCACCCGCATCGTCGGGTGTCTTCGTCAGCTCGGCGTACAACGGGTGCCTGCCCTCACCGTTGACGTCGGTCTTCTCCAGCAGCGGGAACGTGACCCCGTACGTCGTCGAGCAGAACTCCGCGATCTCTTCGGCCGAACCCGGTTCCTGGCCCATGAACTGGTTACACGGCACGCCGACGACCGTCAGTCCGCGGTCCCGGTAGTCCTTGGCGAGCCGCTCGAGGGCCGTGTACTGCGGCGTCAGTCCGCATTTCGAGGCGACGTTGACCACCAGCGCAGCGCCGTCGGCGAGTTGGCCGAGTGTGGTGGGCTGGCCGTCGAGCGTGGTCAGAGCGATATCGGTGAGCGGTGTTTCGGTCATGCCTGGCACGCTACCGTGTTCTGAACAGCATCCCCGCGACACGGTCGATGGTCATCATGGGATCGCCTCCGTCATCGATGGCTGGAATGTTGCCGTTGAGCCACAGCAGCGAAAAACCATGTACCAGAGACCATGCCGCCAACGCAGCCGCCTGCGGGTCGGCCTCGGCGCGCGGATCGTCGAGGGTGTTCACACCTCGGCTCAATTCTGCGCCGGCCGCATCCTGGGCCGCTACCAACTCCACGTCGTCGGGGTCGACCAGGGAACGGTCGAACATGACCGCGTAGTGGCCCGGATGGTCTAGAGCGAATCGCACGTATGCCAATGCGGCGGCGGTGAATTCGGGCCGGGCACCGTCGAGCGCGACGGCCAGCTTTCGCCAGCCCTCGGCGGCCAGGGCGGTGAACAGCCCGCGACGATCGGTGAAGTGGTGCGCAGGTGCGGCATGCGAGACGCCGGCTTCCCGGGCGAGTTCCCGCAGCGAGATCCCGTCGGCACCGCGCTGGGCCACCAGGTCGGCAGCCTTCGCGAGGATCACGGTCCTCAGGTCGCCGTGGTGATAGGAGCTTTTGCCCATCCGGCGATCATACAGGTGATCTTGACAGTGCCTAGATTTGTGGGGTCAACGTTCGAGCAGGTCTTCCTCGTAGGCGCCGCCCACGTGGTGAGCCTTGGCGGCGTCCAACAGCCATGCGTATTGGAACGCTGTCTCCTTCCACCGCTCGTAGCGTCCGCTGATACCGCCGTGGCCGGCGTTCATCTCGGTCTTGAGCAGCACCGAGGGCGCGCCGGACTTGGTGTGCCTCAGCGCGGCCACCCATTTCGCCGGTTCGACGTACAGCACCCGGGTGTCGTTCAACGATGTCATGGCCAGGATGGGCGGATAGTTGTTCGCGTCGACATTCTCGTACGGCGAATAACCCTTCATGTACTCGTATACGTCTTTGTCCTGCAACGGGTTTCCCCACTCGTCCCACTCGGTGACGGTCAGCGGCAGCGACGGGTCCAGGATGGTCGTCAGCGGGTCGACGAACGGCACGAGAGCGAGAACACCTGCGAACAGTTCGGGAGCCATATTGGCGACGGCCCCCACAAGCAGCCCGCCCGCGCTGCCGCCGTACGCAACCAGGGTCTCCGGTCGCGTGACGTCGGTGACAACGAGATGCTGTGCGACGGCGATGAAGTCGGTGAAAGTGTTCTTCTTCTCGAGCAGCTTCCCGTGCTCGTACCACAGGCGGCCGAGTTCACCGCCGCCGCGCACATGGGCCACCGCGAACACCATTCCGCGGTCGAGAAGCGAAAGCCGGGCGATGGAGAACCGCGGATCCTCGCACGCCTCGTAGGCGCCATAGCCGTACAACAACGCCGGCGCCGGGTACTGCAGACCGATGCGGTGAACGATCGAGATCGGCACCCGCGCACCGTCGGCGGCGACCGCCCAATCGCGTCGCTCCACATAGTCCTCGGGCCGATAGTCGCCAAGCACCGGTTGTTCCCGCAGCAGTGTCCGCTCACCCGACGCGAGGTCCAGGTCGTAGATCCGCACCGGGATCACGAACGACGTCGCACCGATGCGCAACTTCGGTGAGCTCCAGTTCGGATTGCCCCCGAGGCCCGCCGACATCAGTTCGGATTCGAAAGTGAGCTCTTCGGGATGGCCGTAGGTGCCGTTGGCGTAGATCGGCCAGAGCTGAATCTTGGGCAGCGCTTCGCTGCGGTAGCTGACGACCAGATGCCCCTCGAACGCGTCGACGGAGTCGAGCCGCACGTCGTCGCGGTGCTCGATGAGCGTACGAAGGGAGGTGGGATCGGACACCGGCGCCTCGACGAGCGCGAAATTCTCCGCTCCATCGTTGTGCAGGATCAGGAATCGGTCCTCACCGCCGACGATCGCGTGTTCCACCGAATACTCGACGAGTTCGCGGCGCGGCCACACCGGCGTGAACTGCGTCTGCGGATCGGCGGCGTCGCCGTAGCGCACCTCGGTGGTCACGGCGCTGCCCGCGGCGATGAGCACGTACTTGTCGCTACGGGTGCGCCCGACGGCGAGCCAGAACTTCTCGTCGGGTTCGTGATAGACCTGCTCCGCGGGCAGCCCGGATCCGATGCGGTGCCGCCACACGGTGTCAGGACGCCACGCCTCGTCGACCGTCGTGTAGTAGACGGTGCGGTTGTCGGCCGCCCATGTCACGCCGGCGCCGATACCGACGATTTCGTCGTCATACAGCGTTCCCGTGCGCAAGTCCTTGAACCGCAGCGTGTATCGCTCGTCGCCCTTGGTGTCGACGGAGTAGGCAAGAACGTTTCCGTCCATGCTGACACCCGCTGCTCCCAGCGTGAAGAACTCGTGGCCGTCGGCCTCGAGGTTCTCGTCGATCAGGACCTGTTCGCCGTCGATCTCGGTCGACTCGTCGAGTTCCGGCGGAACCCAGTCGGCGTAATCGCCGATCGGACAACGGCAGTGCACGTTGTACTGCTTGCCCTCGAAGCTCCGGCCGTAGTACCACCAGTCGCCGCGCCGGGTCGGCACCGACAGATCGGTCTCCTTGGTGCGGGCTTTGATCTCGTCGAAGATCTTCTGCCGCAACGGTGCAAGCGACTCGGTGGCGTGGTCGGTGTAGTCGTTCTCGGCCTTGAGGTAGTCGATCACCTCCGGGTTGTCCTTGTCTCTCATCCACTCATAGGGGTCGATGAAGACGTCGCCGTGGAACTCACGTCGATGGTCGACTCGTTTGGCGACCGGAGGCGCCACGGCGCCGACATCCGATCCAGCTGGCTTCACGCGTCGGCCCCGATCCAGTCTGCGAACTCCAGACCCGAGATACGTTCGTACGCCTCGATGTACCGCGCACGGGTCGCGTCGACGATGTCGGCGGGCAGTGGCGGGGGCGGCGTATCCCCGTGCCGGTCCCAGCCCGAATCCGGCCCGATCAACCAGTTGCGAACGAACTGTTTGTCAAAGCTGTTCTGTACGACGCCTTCGGCGTAGTCGTCGGCGCGCCAGTACCGCGACGAGTCCGGCGTGAAGATCTCGTCGGCCAGGCGAAGGTTGCCTTCGGAGTCGACGCCGAACTCGAATTTGGTGTCGGCGACGATGATGCCTTTCGTCAGCGCGTGATCGGCGCCCTGGGTGTAGGTCTGCAGCGTGCGCTCGCGCAGCTGATCGGCCCGCTCTGTGCCGATCATCTCGATCACGTCGTCGAACGTGATGTTCTCATCGTGGGCTCCCAGTTCGGCTTTGGTCGCCGGCGTGAACAACGGCTCGCTGAACTTGCTCGCCTCGACGAGGCCTGAAGGCAGTGCGATACCGCAAAGCGCGCCCGTCTTCTGATAGTCGATCAGCCCGGAGCCGGTGAGGTATCCGCGTGCCACCGCCTCGACGGGCATCATCTCGAGCTCGTCGACCACCAGCGCGCGGCCGAGCACCTCCTCGGGGATGCGCTCGTCGTCGGGCGGACCGGCCAGATGGTTAGGCGCCTCGAGATAGTCGAAGAAGAACACGCTCATCGCGGTCAGAATGCGGCCCTTGTCGGGGATCTGGCTGTCCAGGATGTAGTCGAAGGCCGAAATCCGGTCGGTGGCGACGAAGAGCAGGTGCCCGTCGTCGATCCGATACAGCTCGCGAACCTTGCCGCTGGCCAGATGCTGGTAGTCGGACAGAGCGGGGCGCATCGGGCCAGCTTATCGGGCAGCATCTGATTCATGAGTTCGCGGTTTATCCCCTACGCCACCACACCGTCGCGCCTGCTGGGTCAACTGATCAGCGACATCGTCGTGATCACCTGGACGGTGGTCTGGGTGCTGGTCGGAATGGCCGTCCATTCCGCCGTGTCCACGATCGCCGAGGTGGGCCGTCAGGTGCAGAGCGGAGCCAACGGCGTCGCCGACAACCTCAATTCCGCCGGAGACAGCACAGACGACTTCCCGCTCGTCGGGGACTCGTTGGCCAAACCGCTGCGGGCGGCCGCCGCGGCCGCACTCGACATCGCCGGGGCCGGCCAGAGCCTCGACTCGACGGCGTCATGGCTGGCGTGGGTGCTCGCACTGGCGGTGGCGGCCCCGCCCATTCTGTTCGTCGCGATGCCGTGGCTGTTTCTGCGTATCAGGTTCTTCCGCCGCAAGTGGATTGCGATCACGTTGGCGCGAACAGCGGCGGGCGAGCAGCTGCTGGCGATGCGAGCACTGGCCAACCGGTCGCTGAGCAAGCTGCTGGCGATACATCCCGATCCGGTCGGTGCATGGCGCAGCCACGATGCGACCGCTATCCACGGACTTGCGGACCTCGAACTGCGCGCCGCGGGGGTTCGGCGGCTGCGACGCTGAGGGACGCTTGGGCGAGCTAGGGGATCCGGTTGCTGAGAGCTACCGCTGCGGTACGGCCGTCGGTTTGATCGGCGCGGGTAGCGCGGTGCTGCCCATAAGATACCGGTCCACACCGGCCGCCGCGGCGCGCCCCTCGGCGATCGCCCACACGATCAGCGACTGACCGCGGCCCATGTCGCCTGCCACGAAGATGCCGGGCACCGTCGTGGCGAAATCCTTGTCGCGCGCGACGTTGCCGCGGTCGGTGAACTCGACGCCGAGTTCGGTCAGCAACCCCTCGCGCTCAGGGCCGACGAAGCCCATGGCCAGCAGCACCAGATCGGCGTCCAGCTCGAAGTCGCTGCCGTCGATCTTCTCGAACTTGCCCGCCTTCATCTCGACCTCGTGGCCGCGCAGGTGCGTGACCCGTCCGTCGCTGCCAAGGAATTCCTCGGTGTTGACCGAGTAGACGCGCTCGCCGCCCTCTTCGTGCGCCGACGACACGCGGAACATCAGCGGGTAGACCGGCCACGGCGTGCTGTCGGCACGTTCCTCCGGCGGGCGCGGCATGATCTCGAACTGGTGCACGCTCTCTGCGCCCTGCCGATGCGACGTGCCGAGGCAGTCTGCGCCGGTGTCGCCGCCGCCGATGATGACCACCTTCTTGCCCTTGGCGGTGATCGGCGGTTCACCGTCCTCGCCCAGCACGTCGTCGCCCTGCTGGACGCGGTTGGCCCACGGCAGGAACTCCATCGCCTGATGGATGCCGTCGAGCTCGCGACCCGGGATGGGCAGATCGCGCCATGCGGTCGCCCCGCCGGCCAGCACCACGGCGTCGTAGTTCAGCCGCAGCTGCGCGACGGTGATGTCGACCCCGACGTTCACACCCGGCCGGAACACCGTCCCCTCCGCCGACATCTGCTCCAGACGGCGATCGATGTGCCGCTTTTCCATCTTGAACTCGGGTATGCCGTAGCGCAGCAACCCGCCGATGCGGTCCTCGCGCTCGAACACCGTCACCGTATGGCCCGCACGAGTCAGTTGCTGTGCGGCGGCCAGCCCGGCGGGCCCCGAGCCGACGACTGCGACCTTCTTGCCGGTCAGCTTGTCGGGCGGCAACGGGACGACCCAGCCCTTGTCGAAGGCGTTGTCGATGATCTCGACCTCGACCTGCTTGATCGTGACCGGATCCTGGTTGATGCCGAGCACGCAGGAGCCTTCGCACGGCGCCGGGCACAGCCGTCCGGTGAACTCGGGGAAGTTGTTCGTGGCGTGCAGCCGCTCGATCGCATCACGCCAGCGATCGTTGCGCACCAGGTCGTTCCACTCGGGGATCAGATTCCCCAGCGGGCACCCGTTGTGGCAGAACGGGATTCCGCAATCCATGCACCGCGACGCCTGCTCACGCAGCGTGTCATGAGAGAAGTCCTCGTAGACCTCTTTCCAGTCGAGAAGCCGCAACGGGACCGGGCGCCGTGGCGGGGTCTCGCGCTTGGTGTACTTGAGAAAACCGCGAGGATCAGGCACCGGCGGCCGCCATGATCGCTTCAGCTATACCGTTTTCGTCCGCGCCGCGCTGTTCGGCGTCGGCGATGGCCTCCAGCACCCGCCTGAAATCGCGCGGCATGACCTTGGTGAAGTGCGTCAAATTCTGCTTCCAGTCACTCAAAATACGCTGTCCGACAGCGGAATCAGTGGCATCGACATGTGCTTGCAGCATGTCCTGGAGCCACTCGGTGTCCTCGTCGTCGAGGCTTTCCAGTTCCACCATCTCGGGATTGAGGTTCTCCGGAAGCGTGCCGTCGGGGTCGTAGACGTAGGCGATGCCTCCGGACATACCCGCTGCGAAGTTGCGGCCGGTGGGACCGAGGATCGCGATCTTGCCGCCGGTCATGTACTCGCATCCGTGGTCGCCCACACCTTCGACGACCGCGTGGGCGCCGGAGTTGCGAACCGCGAACCGCTCGCCCACCTGACCGCGAATGAATGCCTGGCCGCTGGTGGCGCCGAACAGGATGACGTTGCCGGCGATGATGTTGTCCTCGGCGACATAGTCGGACGGCGCATCATCGGACGGACGCACCACGATCCGCCCACCCGACAATCCCTTGCCGACATAGTCGTTCGCGTCGCCGTACACCCGTAGCGTGATGCCCTTCGGGACGAAGGCGCCGAAACTGTTGCCCGCCGAGCCGTCGAACGTGATGTCGATGGTCCCGTCCGGAAGCCCCTGTCCGCCATAAGCCTTTGTCACCTCATGGCCGAGCATGGTGCCGACAGTGCGGTTGACGTTCGCGATGGTCGTCGAGAAACGCACCGGCGTGCCGGAATCCAGCGCCTCCCGGCACATCACGATCAGCTGCTGATCGAGCGCCTTGTCCAGCCCGTGGTCCTGACGCGAGCTGCAGTACAGGTCCTGGTTCATGAACGCCGACTCGGGCTCGTGCAGCACCGGAGTCAGGTCCAGCTTGTGGGCCTTCCAGTGTTCGGCGGCCTGCGTGGTGTCCAACGCGCCGACCTGTCCGACCATCTCGTTGACGGTGCGGAAACCCAACTCGGCCATCATCTCCCGCACTTCTTCGGCGATGAACATGAAGAAATTCTCGACGAATTCGGGCTTGCCGGAGAACCGCTCGCGCAGCACCGGGCTCTGGGTCGCGACACCCACGGGGCACGTGTCGAGGTGACAGACGCGCATCATGATGCAGCCAGACACCACCAGAGGCGCTGTCGCGAAGCCGAATTCCTCGGCGCCGAGCAGTGCTGCGATGACAACGTCGCGGCCCGTCTTCAGCTGACCGTCGACCTGCACCACGATGCGGTCGCGAAGACCGTTGAGCAGCAACGTCTGCTGGGTCTCGGCCAGGCCGAGCTCCCACGGAGCGCCTGCGTGCTTCATCGACGTCAGCGGGGTGGCCCCGGTGCCGCCGTCATGGCCGGAGATCAGCACGACGTCAGCGTGCGCCTTCGACACACCCGCCGCGACCGTACCGACGCCGTTCTCGCTCACCAGCTTCACGTGGACGCGCGCCTGCGGGTTGGAGTTCTTCAGGTCGTGGATCAGCTGTGCCAGATCCTCGATCGAGTAGATGTCGTGGTGCGGCGGCGGTGAGATCAACCCGACACCAGGTGTCGAGTGCCGGACCTCGGCCACCCACGGATACACCTTGTTGCCCGGAAGCTGGCCACCCTCACCGGGTTTCGCGCCCTGGGCCATCTTGATCTGGATGTCCGTGCAGTTGGTCAGGTAATGGCTGGTGACGCCGAACCGGCCGGATGCCACCTGCTTGATGGCGCTGCGCCGCCAGTCGCCGTTCTCGTCGCGGTCGAAGCGCGTGACCGCCTCGCCGCCCTCACCCGAGTTCGACCGTCCGCCAAGGCGGTTCATGGCGATCGCCAGCGTCTCGTGGGCTTCGGCGGAGATCGATCCGTAGCTCATGGCGCCGGTGGAGAACCGTTTGACGATCTCGCTGGCCGGCTCGACCTCGTCGAGCGGCACGGGCGGACGCTCGCCGTCCTTGAACTTCAGCAGCCCGCGCAGCGAGGCCATCCGCTCGCTCTGGTCGTCGACCAGCGCGGTGTACTCCTTGAAGATCGAGTACTGACCGGTGCGGGTCGAATGCTGCAACTTGAACACCGTATCCGGGTTGAACAGGTGGTACTCGCCCTCGCGGCGCCACTGGTACTCACCGCCGACCTCGAGTTCGCGGTGCGCCCACTCGTCTGGGCGGTCCAGATACGCCAGCGCATGCCGGGCGGCGACGTCATCGGCGATGTCGTCGAGGTCGATGCCGCCGACGGGGCACGTCAAACCGGTGAAGTATTCGTCGAGAAGCTGCTGGCTGATGCCGATGGCCTGGAACAGCTGCGCGCCGGTGTAGGACGCGAGCGTCGAGATGCCCATCTTGGACATCACCTTGAGCACGCCCTTACCGGCGGCCTTGACGTAGTTGGCCTTCGCCTGGTCGCTGGAGATGCCGGTGATCACGCCACGGTCGACCATGTCCTCGATCGACTCGAAGGCCATGTAGGGATTGATCGCCGCCGCGCCGAAACCGACCAGGCACGCCATGTGGTGGACCTCGCGGGCGTCACCGGCCTCGACGACCAGCCCCACCTGGGTACGGGTCCGGTCGCGAACGAGGTGGTGGTGCACCGCCGAGACGCTCAGCAGCGACGGGATGGGCGCCATCTGTTCATTCGACTCGCGATCGGACAGCACGATGATTCGCGCACCGTCGCGGATGGCCGCCGACACCTTGGCCCGGACATTGTCCAGCGCCTCCTTGAGACCCTGTCCGCCGCGGTTCACCGGGTAGAGACATCGAATGACGGCAGCACGCATACCGTGCTTGTGGCCGCGGATCTCGTGGTCGGGGTCGACGCACATCAGCTTGGACAGTTCGGCGTTGCGCAGGATCGGCTGCGTCAACACGATCTGCCTGCACGAGTCGGCGTTCGGGTTGAGCAGGTCGCCCTCGGGTCCGACGGTGCCCTGCAGGCTGGTCACCACCTCTTCGCGGATAGCGTCCAGCGGCGGGTTGGTGACCTGCGCGAACAGCTGTTGGAAGTAGTCGTAGAGCATCCGCGGTCGCTGCGACAGCACGGCCACCGGGGTGTCGGTGCCCATCGAGCCCAGCGGCTCGGCCCCGGTACGCGCCATCGGCGCGACGAGCAGGTTCAGTTCTTCGTAGGTGTAGCCGAACGCCTGCTGGCGCAACACGACCCGGTGGTGCGGCATCCGCACGTAGTCGCCTGCGGGAAGGTCCTCGATCTTGAAGAGTCCGGCGTCCAGCCATTCCTGGTACGGGTGCTCGGCCGCGAGTTCGGCCTTGATCTCCTCGTCGTCGACGATGCGGCCCTGCGCGGTGTCGACCAGGAACATGCGGCCGGGCTGCAGGCGCATCTTCTTCACGACGGTCGACGGGTCGAGGTTCAGTACGCCGGCCTCCGACGCCATGACGACCAGACCGTCCTCGGTGACCCAGATGCGTGACGGGCGCAGGCCGTTGCGGTCCAGCACGGCGCCGATGACGGTGCCGTCGGTGAACGTCATCGACGCCGGGCCGTCCCACGGCTCCATCAGCGATGCGTGGTACTCGTAGAACGCCCGCCGGGCGGGGTCCATCGACTCGTTGCGCTCCCAGGCCTCGGGAATCATCATCAGCACCGCATGCGGAAGGCTGCGGCCGCCGAGATGCAGCAGCTCGAGCACCTCGTCGAAGCGCGCGGTGTCCGAGGCGCCCGGGGTGCACACCGGGGCGATCTTGTCGAGGTCCTGTTCACCGAACACATCGGTGTTGATCAGGGCCTCGCGCGCCCGCATCCAGTTCTCGTTGCCTGTGACGGTGTTGATCTCGCCGTTGTGCGCAATACGGCGGAACGGGTGCGCCAGCGGCCACGACGGGAAGGTGTTGGTGGAGAACCGCGAGTGCACGATGCCAAGCGCGCTGGTCAGCCGATCGTCCTGCAGGTCCAGATAGAACGCCTTGAGCTGCGGCGTGGTCAGCATGCCCTTATAGACGAAGGTCTGTCCGGAAAGGCTTGGGAAGTAAACGGTTTCGCGGCCGGGACCGTCCTGCCCGGGGCCTTTGGTGCCGAGTTCGTGCTCGGCACGCTTGCGCACCACATACGCGCGGCGCTCCAGTTCCATGCCGGACGCGCCTGCCATGAACACCTGCCGGAAGGTCGGCATCGCATCGCGGGCCAGTGCTCCGAGCGACGAATCGTCGGTGGGCATGTCGCGCCACCCCAGCACCTCGAGACCCTCGGCCTCCGCGATCTTCTCGACCGCTTCACACGCGGTGGCGGCGTCCTTGGACGACTGCGGGAGAAATGCGATGCCGGTGGCGTAGCTGCCGTATTCGGGCAGTTCGAAAGACGCTCCCTGATCTTTCAAGACCGCGCGCAGGAAGTCGTCGGGAACCTGCAGCAGGATGCCCGCGCCGTCACCGGTGTGCGGTTCGGCGCCCTGAGCGCCGCGGTGCTCGAGGTTCACCAGGGCGGTGATGGCGGCATCGACGATCTCGCGGCTGCGGCGGCCGTGCATGTCCGCGACCATGGCCACGCCACACGCGTCATGCTCGAACGCGGGGTTGTACAGCCCTTGAGTTCTGGGCGCCATTCCCACCTACCTTTTTCCGCACGCCGAGCGGAGATTCCGCTGGCCAACCATCGATGACGGCCTTTGACCGTTTCGGCGAGGGCGGTTCCTTCGTGCAGCACTGAACGATGGCCCATTTCCCACTCGCCACAAGTGGACAAACGATATGACAAACGGGGCGTGACATGCCAACTTAGGACCGCCTAACTAGAAGTTTCCGGTGCCGCCTCTGCCACGGCCAATCCGGGGGCGCGCGACGCCGAATTGCGCTGCACTCGTTGGCATTTCGACAGCACATCGGACCGGCAGCCACAATGCGAAGCAGGTCACACTACCGGAATCCTCCCTCCAAAAGTTTGCTGAACGACAATTCTAGCCGTTTACCCAGTCTCAACTAGCGAATTCGGGTTTGCGACAAAGCCTAGCCAAGTTCTTAGAGAATGGACTGCACACTCGCCTCGGGAGTCAGGTCCAGCCTGCGGAGCAGCTGGGCGTTGGCGGCGACCACAACCGTCGACACCGACATCAAGATCGCACCCACCGACATCGGCAGCACAAAGCCGATCGGTGCCAGCACACCTGCCGCAAGCGGAACCGAGATCAGGTTGTATCCCGCTGCCCACCAGAGGTTTTGCTTCATCTTCCGGTAGGTCGCCCGGGACAACACGATCACCGAGAGCACCGACCGTGGATCAGAACTCGCGAGGATCACGCCTGCCGACGCGATGGCCACATCGGTACCCGCGCCGATCGCGATCCCGACGTCCGCTTGTGCCAGCGCGGGCGCGTCGTTGACGCCGTCGCCCACCATCGCGACTCCCCGCCCCCGGCCGAGTCCTTCGTGTTGAAGCTCACCGACCTTCGCCGCCTTGTCACCAGGACGAACGCCGGCGTACACCCGCTCGATGCCGAGATCGTCGGCCACCGACCGCGCCACCGACTCGGCGTCGCCTGTGATCATCACCACCTCGATGTCCAGCTTGTGCAGGGCGTCGACGGTCTCGCGGGACTCGGGGCGCACCTCGTCGGCGAGCTTGAGCGCCCCGGCCACGACGCCGTCGACCAGCACGTGCAGCACTATGGCGCCTTCCGCGCGCCATGACTGCACGTCGGAAAGCTCGTCCTGGCCCGCCTCCTCCAGCAGGCGCGGCCCGCCGACCCGCACCCGATGTCCGTCCACCGCCGCCTCGACACCGACCGCGGGCGAGGAGCTGAAGTCCGACGACGGTGGAATCGACAGCCCGCGCGTGCGGGCGGCCTCGACGATCGCGCGAGCCAGCGGATGCTCCGAGTCGGTTTCCGCCGCTGCCGCCAACGCCAACAGGTCGTCCTCGGACCGGTCTGTGGTCGCGACCGCGGTGACGGTCGGCTCGCCCTTGGTCAACGTCCCGGTCTTGTCGAACAACACCACGCCGACGGTGCGCATGCTCTCCAGCGCGAGCCGGTCCTTGATCAGCACGCCGCCGCGGGCCGCGCGTTCGGTGGCGATGGACACCACCAGCGGAATCGCCAGGCCCAAAGCGTGGGGGCAGGCGATCACCAGGACCGTGATGGTGCGCACCACGGCCTGATCAGGCTGGCCGAGAACGCTCCACACGACGGCGGTGACGATCGCGGCGCCCAGCGCGAACCAGAACAGCCAGCCGGCCGCCTTGTCCGCGAGACGCTGAGCCCGTGACGACGAGTTCTGCGCCTCGGTCACCAGCCGCTGAATGCCTGCCAGGGTGGTGTCGTCGCCGATGGCGGCCAC
The DNA here is from genome assembly GCF_000230895.2 of Mycolicibacterium rhodesiae NBB3. Next base: position 2,516,748 of record NC_016604.1, on the reverse strand, counting down.
CCTCACCCGCAGACCGGAGTCGGTGGCGACGGTGCCCGCGACCACCTGGTCGCCGACACCGCGGCGCACCGGACGCGACTCGCCGGTGACCATCGACTCGTCGACATCCGCCGTTCCGTCGACGATCTCGCCGTCAGCGGGAACACTGCCCCCGGGTCGCACGATCACCACGTCGCCCACCCGCAGTTCGGACGGCGGTACCGTCTCCGTGCTCACACCTACGACGCGCTCCGCCTCATCGGGCAGCAGTGCGGCCAGCGAGTCCAACGCCGACGTGGTCTGTGCCAGCGACCGCATCTCGATCCAGTGGCCGAGCAGCATGATCACGATCAGCAGCGCCAGCTCCCACCAGAAGTCGAGTTGGTGGTGCAGCAGGCCCAGGCTGGCGCCCCACGACGATACGAAGGCCACCGTGATCGCAAGCCCGATCAGCAGCATCATTCCCGGTGCGCGCGAACGGATCTCACCGACCGCGCCGGTCAGGAACGGCCGGCCGCCCCAGGCGTACATCACCGTTCCCAATACCGGCGACACCCATTGCGCACCGGGGAACTCCGGAAGGGCGTAGCCGAGGATCATCGCGAACATCGGCGAGAGCGCGACGGTCGGGACGGCCAGCAGGAGCATCACCCAGAACATGCGCCGGAACACTGCGACGTGATCGCCATGGTCACCGTGGCCGCCGTGCGAGCCGTGGACCTCGTGACTCACAGGTACCTGATGCGCAGTGTGATCTACCTCGGTCATGACGATGACTATACCCCGATGGGGTATACGGCCACCCTGTCTGTCGGCACTCTGTATCGCGATGTCTCACCCGTTGAACACCCCGTTGGGCCGCTTCGGCATCGTGACGTCCGAGGACGGTCCCGACGGTTGCGTGGCGTCCATTCCCGCGGGCGACATGGTCAATCCGTTGACCGGCACGCTCACGATCGCGCCGCTGGCGATGCTGGTCGATCACGTCGGCGGTCTCGTCAACCACCGTCGCCGGGGACCCGGTGAATGGACTGTGTCCAGCGAATTGTCGTTCGAGGTTCGTCCCGACGCGGTCGACGTCATCGCCGAAGACCCCGACACGCCGGTGGAGGCGGCGTCGAAGCCGTTCGCCGCCAAGAGCGACGTCGCGCTCGGGTTGTGCGAGTTGTCTCATCGGGGGGTCACGCTGGCCACCGCGACAGTGCGCTCCTTCTACATCAGCGCGCCGGGGGACATCGCCGAATTTCCCGACGGCCCTACGGGCCCGCTACCGCCAGGCTCGCTGAGTGATCGGATGGCGGTGCGGGTCGCCGAAAGTGGCGGTGCGGCCAAGGCGCTTCAACAACTGCCCGATCCGGTACTGAACAACAGCATGGGCATCGTGCACGGTGGGGTGTCGGCCATGGCGCTGGAACTCGTGGCGTCGGCAGCCGTCAACGAAGGCCGCGAGGAACGGCCGCTGCGCACGGCGTCGCTGCGTGTCAACTTCATCCGCCAATTCCGCGGCAGCCCCGAATCACGTTACGTCGGAACCGCTTTACGAGTCGGCCGCCGCAGCGCCATCGGTGAGGCGAAGGCCGTCGGCCCCGACGGGGAAGTGGCCATCGTCGCGCGCCTGACCGCGTACTGATTCCATCGGAATCGACAATCTGCGGGGAAGTTCGAGAAGAACCCTGCAAAACGTGGATTCCGACGCGAGCATGTGGCCATGACTTCCACACTCCGAACCCCCAGTCTGCACGCCACCTCGTTGACCGACGGCGAAGTCGTCGAGCAGAGCGACCTCGGATCGATCACGCGGGTCACCGCCGACACCTTCCCGATTTTGTCGGGCATGTCGATCAAGCGGATCGTCGTCAACCCGGGCGCGATGCGCACTCCGCATTGGCATGCCAATTGCAACGAGCTCACCTACTGCATATCCGGCACGTCGTTGGTGTCGGTACTCGACAGCTACAGCAAGTTCTCCAGCTTCACCGTCGGAGCCGGCGAGATGTTCCACATCGATTCCGGCTCACTGCATCACATCGAGAACATCGGCGAAGAGCCGGCTGAGTTCATCTTGGCGTTCCGCAGCGAGAGGCCCGAGGATTTCGGCCTGGCAGCATCCTTCGGGGCGATGACCGACGCGGTGCTCGGCAACACCTATGACCTTCCCGCCGCCGACTTCACCAAGATGCGCAGGGACACCGCGGATCGTAAATTCGCCGCGCGCGCAGGCGATCCCGATGTTCCGTCGACCGCCCGGTTCGACGATCCGCACAAGTTCGCCGTCGAGGCGCAGAGCCCGGCGATCGGCGTTGCGGTCGGCTCGGCGCGACTGGCGCGGGCGCAGTACTGGCCTGCGCTCAAGGATTTGTCGATGTACTCGCTGCGGATCCGGGAAGACGGTATGCGCGAACCGCACTGGCATCCGATCACCGCCGAGATGGGTTATGTGCACAAGGGAAACGGACGGATGACCGTGATGGATCCCGACGGTTCGGTCGACACCTACTACCTCAAAGAAGGCGACGTCTACTTCATTCCGCGCGCCTACCCGCACCACATCGAGGTGGTGGACGCACCCGACATTCACTTCGCGATCTTCTTCGATCAGCCCATGCCCGGCGACATCGGCTACCGCGCGTCGGCGAGCGCGTACTCACGAGAAGTGCTGGCTGCGACGTTCAACATGCACATCGACGACCTGCCCGCGTTCCCGTTCACCAAGACCGACCCGCTGATCGTCAACCGCTGCAATCCAGTTGACAGCGAAGGTTAGATCACGCCCAGGCGTCGTAAATTGCCATCGCGGCACGATTTGGACACGACCAGTCGTACTGGCGTGGATCCATGTCACGCTCACCGAACAGCGTCACATCCAACGAAGGAGTCACGCATGCGCGAGCCGACAATGTTGCACCGACTGGCGGCAGAGTTCATCGGAACGTTCTGGCTTGTCCTCGGGGGCTGCGGCAGCGCAGTGTTCGCCGCGAAATTCGCCTCTGCGGACGGGGTGTCGCTGGGCATCGGGTTTCTCGGCGTCGCGCTCGCCTTCGGCCTGACGGTCCTCACCGGCGTGTACGCCTTCGGCACGATCTCCGGCGGTCACTTCAACCCCGCCGTCACACTCGGTGCTGCGCTCGCGCGTCGCGTGGAGTGGAAAGTGTTGCCGGCGTACTGGATCACCCAGGTGATCGGCGGTCTGGTGGCCGGTGTCGTCATCTATTTCATCGCCAAAGGGCGAGACGGCTGGTCTGCCACCGGCAACATGGCCGCCAACGGCTACGGCGAACACTCCCCCGGCGGCTACTCGCTCGTCGCTGTCCTCATCACCGAGGTGGTGCTGACCGGCATCTTCCTACTGGTGATTCTCGGTTCCACCGACGACCGGGCGCCAAAAGGCTTCGCGGGCTTGTCGATCGGCCTCACGCTGACCCTGATCCACCTGATATCGATCCCGATCTCCAATACGTCGGTCAACCCTGCGCGGTCCACCGCCGTTGCCTTCTTCAACGGCGACGGCGCACCGATGCAACTCTGGGTCTTCTGGCTCGCGCCGCTCGTGGGCGCCGCCATCGCGGGCATCGCCTACCCATACCTGTTCGGCAGGCACGAGGAACTCGCCGACCGCCCAGTGCGAGACGACGCACTCGAGGACAACGCAGCGCCGTAAAAGGGGTAGCGCCGAGACGTTGCCCCGCAGACCGGCTGCGGGGCAACGGTTTCGACCAGCACTTACTTCGAGGACGTCTTCTTCTTCGCCCGGCTGGCGGCACTCTTCTCGGTCGTCGCCCCTTCGTTCGCCAGCTGTCCACCGGCATTCTCCAGGTGCGCGCGTACGAACCACTGGAACTTCTCCAGCTCACCGGCCTGGCCGATGAACATGTCCTGGGACACCAGGTCCAGATCCTCGAGGCGATCGATGCCCTTGCGCGTGTCTTCAATCACGCCGGTATAGACCAGATCGAGCGCGGCGAGGTGCGCCTGCACAGTGTCACGCTCGACCGAGTAGTCGTCCCACGTACGGTCGTTGATGATCGCTCCCGGGGTGCCTTTCGGCGAGCTGCCCAGCGCCGCGATGCGCTCTGCGACGTCGTCGGCGTATCCACGCACCAGTTCGACCTGGGGATCGATCATCTCGTGCACCCCGATGAAGTTCGGTCCCACCACGTTCCAGTGCACGTGCTTGAGCGTCAGATGCAGGTCGTTGTACCTGCTGAGCGCCTTCTGCAGGATTTCGGCAACTTCTGCGCCCTGTTTGTCTGAAAGTCCGGGAATGGTAAACGCAGTCATCGAAAAACTCCTTCGCGATTTGGATCGTCTCGCGACGTGTACCCGACTCACCCGGGTGGAAACCCTGGGGCAACCCGCGTCACATATCGGCAAGTTTTGGGATCGGCTGGCGCGGACCGAACCGTGGATTGACCGCAAGTCCGCTCACTTCCAGCAGACGGACGGCGCGGTGGCGATGCGGGCGAATCGGTTCGAGGAGCTCGACCATTGCAGGGTCGTCTATCGGGCGCCCGAGCAGGCTCCAACCGACCATCTTGGCCACGTGGTAGTCCCCGACCGACAACGCATCGGCGTCGCCGAACGCCCGCTGGGCAATCTCGGCCGCGGTCCACTCACCGACGCCGGGCAACGACATCAGCGCGGCACGCGCCTGCTCGGGGGTTCGGCCGACCAGGCGTTCCAGCGAGTCCGCTCGCTGCGCGCAGCCCACGATCGTGCGGGCGCGCCCGGGGTCGACGTTCGCGAGGTGAAACTCCCACGAGGGGATGCGTCGCCACACCTCGCCGGGAGGTGGCACCCGCATATGCGCGGGCGCGGGCCCTGGCGCCGGGGCGCCGTACTTCGTGACCAGCATCCGCCACGCCCGCCGCGCGTCCTTGCCGTATACCCGCTGCTCGAGGACCGCGGGGACGAGCGCTTCCAGCACGCGAGAAGTGCGGCCCAGCCGTAGATGCGGGACGCGCCGATGCGCAGCCGCGATCGTCGGCTCGGTGGGGAAAAAGCTCGATGCGTCGTCGCCGCATCCGAGCTGCGCGGGGAGCGATTCGGCGAACTCCGCTGCGCCGCCGCCCCACGCCTCGCAGTCGACTGTTCCCGGCACAGATTTTGTGATGCGGGCCGTCACCGGTCCGCTGCGCATCAGGCTGGTACGCCAGATCGCACCGCCTTCGGCGTCGTGGTAGCAGGGATCGGAACGCCCCCGACGCAATGGCGACAGCGTCAGTGCCGGGCTGGCGGGACCCGCGAAAACGACACTGCACTCGACGCTTCGCACCGCCCTAGATTAGGTGACGGCGACGACAGCCTTATCGGCATAGAAGGCCACATGTCCGGCGATCGCCGCCACCGCGGGATATGGCGCCTCGTAGGTCCAGATGGCGTCTTCGACGGTGCCGTCGGCGGTGACGACGTGGAAGTAGCTCGCCTCCCCCTTGAACGGGCAGTAGGTCTCGGTGTCGCTGGCCCGCAGCGCGGACGCCACGACATCTTCCTTCGGGATGTACTGCACCGCGGGATACGTCGACTCCTGCAGGGTCAGCGCATTGTCGGTGTCGGCCACCACCTCGCCGTTGACGACGACGGTGACGTGTCCACCGGTCGGTTCCACGGTGATCGGGTGTGCGTCGGTGGGCTCGAGTACGGGTCGGTCGTTCATGAGATGACCAACGTGCGAAGACGCGCCATTTCTTCCAGTCCAGCCAATAACATCACGGCATGACCCAACATGGTGAGGCTGACGTGCAGGCCAGCGTCGATATCGCAGCAGATGCGGAGGCCGTATACGAACTGATCACCCATTTGCCGACAATGTGTGACGTCGCCGCCGAAACGACAGCCATGAAGTGGGTGCAGGGCGACACCGCCGTGCCCGGCGCGAAGTTCAAGGGCACCAACAAGGCCGGAACCAAGTCGTGGTCGACCGCGTGCACCGTCACCGACGCCGAACCGGGTCGGGTCTTCGCCTTCGATGTGCGCAGCGCGGTCATTCCGGTCGCGCACTGGCGCTACGACATCTCATCGACCGGCGACGGCACCTGCCGCGTCACCGAGAGCACCTGGGATCGGCGTCCCGGCTGGTTCAAGGTTCCCGCGGGCTGGGCGACGGGTGTGAAGGACCGCAAATCCGCGAACGCCGAGCACATCGCGCTGACGTTACAGCGGCTGAAGGAAAGGGCCGAGTCTCGCTAGCGACCCGAGATCTTGTCGGCGACGACGGCGATCGGCGACGTCCGCTTACGCCCACGCGACTCGTGCCGGTCGGCGGCCCTGTAGGCGAGGTACATGCCGCGCACACCCAGCCATCGCAACGGCTCGGGTTCCCAGTCGCGCGCTCGGTGCCCGACCCACGGGAGCTCGGTGAGTGGCGTCTGCCGTCCGAGGACGAGGTCGGCCAGGGTCTGCCCGGCCAGATTGGCGGCGGTGACGCCGTGGCCGACGTACCCGCCGGCAGACCCCAAACCCGTTGCCGTGTCGAACGATACGCAAGCCTCCCAATCGCGTGGCACGGCGAGCACTCCACACCACGCTTGGGCTATCGGAATACCGCGTGTTTGTGGCAGCACCGCGTGCAGGACAGCGGTCAAATGCGTGATGGTCCGCTCGGGAACCCGGCCGTCGATATCGGTGCGCGAACCGAAACGGTAGGGCACGCTGCGGCCGCCGATCGCGATGCGGTCGTCCACCGTGCGTTGGGCGTAGAAGAAGCCGTGCGCGGTGTCGCCCAGTGTCTCGCGGCGCTGCCAGCCGATCGTCTCCCAAATGTGTTGGGGAATGGGTTCGGTCGCGATCATCGAACTGTTCATCGGAAGCCAGCGCCGTCGCAGACCTGGCAGCGCGGCCGTGAAACCCTCGGTGGCGCGCAGTACGACGGGTGCACTGACCTTGGCCAGCACGGTGCCGACCCGCCCGGCGCGCAACTCTGTGACGGGCGACCTCTCGTAGACGTCGACGCCCATCCGCTCGACGGTGTCGGCCAGCCCTCGCACCAGCTGCGCCGGCTGTACGCGAGCGCAATGCGGGTTGTGGTAGGCCGAGACCACGCCGTCAAGCTGAATACGTTGTGCTGATTCGTCTTTCGTCAGCGCCGTGATGCCGTCGACTTTCCAGGAGCGTTCTTCCTCGACCTCGGCCGCCAACCTCGACGCCTGGGCGCGGTTGCGCGCCGCGTGCAGTGTGCCGCCCTTGACGATGCCCGCCTCGATGCCTTCGCGGTCGGCGACGTCGATGACCTCGTCGACGGCGTCGTTGAGCGCCTGCTGCCACGCCAGCACCCGATCGCGCCCGTACAGTTTCGCCATCCGGTCGCGGTTTCCCGGTACCAGCCCGGACAGCCAGCCGCCGTTGCGACCGGACGCACCGAATCCGGCGAACCGGGCCTCGAGCACCGCGATGCGCAACGACGGATCGAACCGTTTCAGGTAGTACGCCGTCCACAACCCGGTGTAGCCGGCACCGACGATGCACACGTCGGCATCGCGGTCACCCAGCAGCGGAGGTCGCGGCGTCGGCAGCTCTGCATACCAGTTCGAGATGCGGCCGTTGATCACTTGGGGCACAAGACCGATTGTGGCAGGACGGTGGGCGCCGGCAAATTGGTGTCCGGACCCCGCCTGTCGTCGTGCGATGCTGGGAATCGACCGGTGACGAGACGGAGAGGGCGAGTTGATGAGTCAGTACCAGCTGTTGGCGAGGCGAGGAGACGTGCGCGGACGGACGCTGGTGGCGCTGGCCCTGTCGTCGGCCGCTCTCCTCGCGGTCGGTACGGCGTGTGGCGATTCGTCCGAGGCGTCCTCAGCGCAGAGTTCCACCGCGGCCACGACGACCACAAGCACCCCACCGCCGCCACCGCCGGGACCGCCACCGGTCGGTGCGGACGCATTGCCCGGGTTGCTGCCGAGTCTCGAAGAGCTCAAGACGATCATGAACAACCAGGAGCTCGTCGCCGGGCCGAACGCCACGGGTGTGGCAGAACCGGACCCAAGAGAGCAGGTGTACGAGCCCGCGGGATGTGCGAGTTCGTTCACCGCCGGCTCTCCATCGGCATTCAACGGCACCGGTCACCGCGGGTTCCTCGGAGCCAGCCAGGCCCAGTCGCCGACTCCGTCGCTCATGCTGGGCGAGTCGGTCGTCACGTTCGACAGCCCGGAGGCCGCGAAGAGGGCCCTGGCCAAGTATCTCGAACAGTGGCGCCGCTGCGCCAACACGCCGTTCACGTGGAAGTTCATTTCGCAAGGCCGGCAGGCACAGTGGACGTTGGGCGAGCCGATCGACGCCGGCGGCGGCATCACGTCGCTGCGCAACGTCAACCCCGATTCACCGGTGACCGTCACCCGTGCCATCGCCGCCAAGAACAACGTGTTGGTCGACGTACAGATCATGGGCAGCGGGCTCGCCGAGCAGAACATCACGATCGCCAAGCGCATCCTGGAGCGCATCCCAGGCTGAGCCGGGGAGCCCTACCGACTCAGCATCAGGTACTGGGCCGCCGTCTGCTGATGCGCGCTGTCCAGTTCGCGGGCAACGGCTTTGAACGTGAACCGCTCGAAGGTGGCGATGCACCAGTGCTGCGAGGTCAGCCCACCCGCATCCTCGGTGCGCACACATCGGCTGCCTGCGATGCCCGGCACCCCCTCGGCGGGCTGCGACACCCTCGTCTGGGCGATGTCGTCCGCGAGCGCCTGCGCTAGTCGCTGTGCGGCTTCCGGGTCACGCGCCTGGTAGACCGTCGTCTGGCTGATCGCCACGGTGTCCACTCCCGCGTCCTGCATCGCCGCACCGGCCTGAATCGGGTTGTGCTCCAACTGCGTTGCTCCCGGCGGATCGTAGTCGGCGTCGGACATCGAATCGCCCTGCCCGGGTTTCAGCGGCACGGTGCGGGCCAGCAAGGAAGACGGGTCACGCGGCAGCGTCGCCAACGGCGTCGGCGCGGTGGGCACGAAGGTATCGATCAGCGGAACCTGCAAATCGAGGACACGGCCCGCAAGTTCGGCGGCCCGTTCGGGCGTAGCGAACTGGACGACCTGGATCAGCATGTAGGGCCCGTGCGCGCTCACGACGGTCAGGTCATGCATGATGGCGCCGCCCTCGTTGTGCGTTATCAGCGCTCCCGTTGCGTCGGGATGACTGGGGATCGGTACTGCACGGACCGGCTCGGTGGGGACCGGTCCTCCGCCCGCGTCGGTCACGACGATGTTCAGCGCACCGTCGGCCAGACCTTGGGCGGCCAGCTCCGCAGTGCGCGGGAATGGATATTGCAGAACGGCGTTGCGTACCAGCGTGGGATCGTTCGGTTCGGTCGACGTCCGTTCACTGACGAAGCCGGTCACCAACGGTAGCGCTGGAAACCTTGACATCATCGACGGCCACACCACCTGCGAAATCTGGTTACGGTGCGTCACGACCTTTGCGGGTGCCGAGCCGACCTGGCTCAGCGTGGGGTCGACCTGCCACGGTCCGACCACGAAGCCCGCCATCCGCCGTCCCTCGACGAGCTGCCCCACCTCATCGGTTCCCGCCGGGCCCAGGGGCGGTCGCGGCGAGGTCGGGTAAGAGCCGGGGTCGAGCGCCGATGGATCGGCCGTCGGTGTGGAGCCCTTCGTCGCCGTGCCGTCGACGGTTCCGCCACATCCGGTCAGCATCAGCGCGATCGTCAACGCCGCCAGGGCGATTCGCACTATCGCACACCGTTTGGCATGCAGACGCGCCAGCCGTCCTCGCGGACCAGCGTGAAATCGAGGGTCTTTCGTCCGAGCATCTCGTTTTGCGCATCGACGGTCGCCGTGGCGTCGTCGCCGTCGATCCGTACCGTCATGACCTTGACCGTCGTCAGTCCTTGATCGACGCGGGTTTTCCTCAACGAGTCCATGACCGGCCCGGTGTACTGGGCTGCCCACGAGGGGCACATCGACTGCAGATAGGCATCCCAGTTCTGGGTGTTATAAGCATCCTGGAACGCGAGCACCGCTGCGCGCACCTGGTCCTCGTCAGAGGGTGCAGCAGTCGTCGTCGTGGTGGCCGACGCAGCCGTCCGCGACGACTCTGCGCTGGTCTCTGGAGCGGCAGGCACTTTACCGCGCGAGCACCCCGCGCCCAGTCCGATCGTGACGAGCATCGCCGCGAGGACGGCAAGTACCCTTCGTGACGTCATGCGGTAAACCTCCTGAGTAGGAATGCGATTCACTGTTGCCGCGGCACCTTGTTGGCGGTGGCGTTTATCACTGCGGCGACGTCGCCGGTGCCCGGCGGCCGGCACTCACGGATGTCGATCAGCACATTGCCGCGGGTGGCCAAACCGTGTTGGCATACGGCGTCTGAAGCGCTCGAGGTGGCTTCCAACACGTACACGCCGGCCTTGTTGACCGGCTGTCCGAATTGCCATGTCTGCTGCAGCTCCCCGGCTAATGTGATCGCGACCGTCTTGCCTGCGCACAAGTCCCACGAGCGCCGCTGCAGCTGCAGCGAAATACCCGCGCCGTCTGGATCGGGAAAAGACACGACGGCCTGAACGACGCTGTCCTGGGTGAGTTTTCGGTACAGCGCGCGCAACGTCTGAACCGCCACCCCGCCGATCCGAGTCTCCGAGTAGACCGGCTGCTGCGCAGGTGCCCAGGCACCCAGACACTGCTGGTTGTCGATGGTCGCCGAGTCGTTGAGCAGTTCGGTGCCGTCCTGTTCCAGAACCACTGCGTTGTCGCCGGTGTTGCCTGGAATCGCGGTGCTGGTCAACAGGATCGAGCGCAATGCGCGAACCGGCACATCGGTGGCAGGTGCTCCGGAGGGCGTCGGGGTCTGCGATGATCCGGCCTCCGGGGTGGTCCCCGCCGGTTCTTCTGAGGGCCACGCCACCACCGTGATGGTGGCGGCGATCAGCACCACTACCGCACTCACCGCACCGATCACCACGGCGCGACGTCGACGTCGCGGAGGCGCAGCACCACGGCCAGGCGCCTGCATCGTGGGCGGCCCGGTCTGGTACCAGGGCACAGACGGCCCTGCACCGCCGGCCCGGGGGTAGGAGCTGACCTCCGGCCCGGGCACCGCCGGCAGCAGCGCCGGGTTCTGCAGTGCACCCGGGTCGTGGAGCGCCGCCGACGCGGCCGCGGCCAGCGCGTTGGCCGAGGAGAACCGCCGCGCCGGATCCTTGGCCATGGCGACGGCGATCACCTGGTCGAGCGCGGCGGGCAGCGAGGGCACCAGATCGGTGACCCGGGGCGGCGGCTGCTGCAGGTGGGCCATCATCGTGGCGGCCGGCCCGTTGCTTCCGGAGAACGGTGTCTTGCCTGTCAACAACCGGAACAGTGTGCAGCCCAGTGAATAGATGTCGGCACGACCGTCGAACGGCAAGCCCGACAACACTTCTGGGGCGGCGTAGGCGATCGTGGCCATGACTGCCCCGGTGGCGGTCAAACCCACATCGTCGAGCGCGCGGGCGATGCCGAAATCGCCGAGCAGCACCCGTTCGTCAGGGCCCGCCGCTCCTGACAGCAGAAAGTTCGCGGGTTTGACGTCGCGGTGCACCACATTGCGGGAATGCGCGAAGTCCAGCGCCTTGGCAACCTGGGTGACGATGTGCACCGCACGGGCCGGGGTCATCGTGCCCTGGCGCAGCGCCGCGTCGGCGTCGGTGCCGTCCACGAACTGCATTGCGATCCACAGCTGACCTTCGTCGGTCTCGCCGCGGTTGTACACGGCCACGATCTGCGGGTGATCCAGCGACGCGGCCACGTCGGCCTCGCGGGTGAACCGCGTCCGGAAGTCGGGATCGCGTGAGAGTTCGCGTGACAGCACCTTGAGTGCGTCCTTGCGGGGCAGGGTGGGGTGCGCGGCCAGATACACCGAGCCCATGCCGCCGGCACCCAGTTCGCGCTCGATGCGGTAGCCGCCCACCATCGATCCGGTCAGCATCGGCGGCCCCGCCGCACCGCGTCCATGTCAATGCCCCCCACCGCACGCATGCTGAGCAGTATCACGCACAGCCGGGGACGTCGTGTCCGCGCCTGATAGGAACAGCGTGGCATGTGTGGGCCGTTTCCTCAGCGATCGGTGAGCGCAGCGGCGACACTGCCCAGCGCGGCGGACACCTCGTCCGGTACGGCTCGTTCGGCTTCCACTGCGGTGACGGCATCGACGTCGACACCGGCGGCGACTGCGACCTCCTGCGCGCTGAGTTGGGCGCGATGCCGCGCTGCGTACAACCGCTGGCCGAGCGTCGCGGCCGGCGCGGCGGCGGCGCGCAGCATCAGATCGCTGTAGGTTCGGCGCACCTCCGAGAGCGCGAGCATGATCTCCAGAGCCGGCGCGTTGCGCGCCGCGTCGGCGGTGGTGGCCTGTAGCCGGCGCAGCTGCGCCAACTGCTGCGCCGCCTGCGGCGCGAAGTCCGGGTCGCTGACGGCCGGCAGGCTAGCGATCCGCGCGACCAGCCCGTCGAGGGCGATGTCGGCGTAGTCGAGCATCACCTCCAGCTGCACCGAGTCGGACAGCGTCTCGGTGTCGTCGTCCTCGGGAACCTCGTCCCCCGCGGCGACGCGCGTGATCGTGCCCGGTGGCCAGCGCAGTGCTTGCTCGACCTTCTCGCGGGTGCTCTCGTCGGGCCAGCTGCGCCCGCGCTCGAAGTCCTCGAGGTCGACGAGGCCGATGACGCTCTCGTCGCTGAGCCGGCGCTGGGAGACACCGAGCTCCTCGCGGCGCGCGGTCACGGCGGCGCCGGCCCGCGCTATGTCAAGACCCGCCTGCACATCGACGCGCGCGGTGGCTTCATCCGCCGTCATCGCGCCGTCGATGTCGTGGGCACGTGACGGCATCACCTGGGTGGCGAATATCGTGCCTGCGTCGGGGTCGATGAATGAGAACTTCACCTCGATGCCCGCCGGGTGACCCAGGTGCAGTGTCATGCCGTCGATCACCGGAACGGTCGACACTCTCTCGCCTTCGAGGAACACCCCGTTCGTGCTGGCTTCGTCGACAACCGTCCACTGCGTGCCCGCCGACTCGATTCTGGCGTGCGTCCGGGAGATGCGGGTGTCTGAGATGCGTATCTGCGCGGGCAGCTCCCTGCCGATGAAGACCGGGCCGTCATCTGGACGCAGCACCTCTTCCGCGCCGCCGAACCGCACGATCAGGATGGGCAGGCCCGACTCACCGTGGGGAGACCGTGAGGGAGGCATCGTTCAATTCTCGCAGCACGGGACTAGTGGTCTAATCGCTAGATGACTGGCCTGGACCGCACCGGCGCGGTTTTCGTGTTGACCCTCGGCGAGGACGAGAACCGGTTTCACCCGGATCGATTGACCCAGATCAATGCCGCGCTCGACGAGGTCGAGGCTGCCGAGGGGGCCAAGGCGGTGGTCACGACGGGTGCCGGCAAGTTCTACTCCAACGGACTTGACCTGGACTTCATGGCGGCCAACCCGGATGCGTCGGAGGCGAATCTGGTGGACGTCCACGCACTGTTCGCCCGCGTCCTTTCATTTCCCGCGCCGATCATCGCCGCGGTGCAGGGCCACGCGTTTGCCGCCGGTGCGATGCTGGCGCTGGCCCACGACCAGATCGTGATGCGCGCCGATCGAGGTTATTTCTGTCTTCCCGAGGTCGATTTGGGAATTCCGTTCACCGCCGGCATGAACGCGTTGATCCGTTCACGGCTGCCGATCGCGGCGGCCCATGAGGCGATGACGACCGCGCGCCGCTACGGGGGCGACGACGCATACGCTGCCGGTATCGTCGCCGCCACCGCAGGCGAAGGCGAGGTGCTCGACATCGCCCTCGCGCGCGCCGAGGCACTGGCCGCGAAGGCCGGTGCGGTGTTCGGGGCGATCAAGGCGCGGCTCTACGCCGAGGTCATCGCCGAGCTGAAGGCCGCCTGAGTTCCCCTGATCGGGGGACGCCGGATTCACCCCGTGGCCAGCCCGATCATCGGACAGACCCGTGGGCCCACGTACATCGTCGTCCCCGCCGGTTTCATCGGCGCATTCGCGCTCGGCACGGCGGTCGATGCCGACGCCGCACCGGCGACGGCACACGCCGCCACAAGCACCACGACGGACGGCCCTCAGAACGCGTACCGGTGGTACTGCGCCATGTACCGCAGCGACGGCACCAACGACATCACGCCGGCCATCGCCCGATAGAACCAGGCGAGGCCCCGGAACGACGCGGAGTCGAACGGGGATTGGAACGCCAACAGGCGCACGCCCGGAACCGCGTCGACGATGTCGCCGGGTCCGTTGATCGCCCAATACAACGTGGCTCCCGATCGGCGAACCACCGCGTTCATCCACTGTGATCTGACACCCAACCGATTGAAGGCGTCGAACTGCAGCTCCCCCGACGGAAAAGCATCGACGATCCGACGCAACAACGCGAGGCCGTCGGATTCGGTGAGATACATCGTCAGCCCCTCGGCGATCATCAGCGTCGGACGCTCCGGCCGCACCCGCGCGAGCCACGACGGATCGGTCACCGAGGCGGAGACGACGTGGTAGTTGTCGCGATGCGGGAAGAGTTGGCGACGCAGGTCGGCGACGTCGGGATAGTCGACGTCATACCACTCGACCCCAGGCCCGGGATTCAGCCGGAACGCGCGCGCGTCCAGCCCACATCCGAGGTGAACCACGTTCGCTTCGGGATGGACCGCCAGGAATTGGCGAGCCCAGTTGTCGAAATGGGCGCTGCGGGTGGTCACCGACGGTGAATTCGCTGTGGTGATCGACGTCTTCGACCAGTCGTAGTCGATACGGTCGACGATCTCCTTGGCCCAGCGATCGCCGAGAATCGGATTCGGCAGGTCGGCGTCGAGCGCCTTGGCGTAAAACGTGGCCAGCATCGTCTGCGGTGCACCGGACAGATCGACGTGCAGTTTCTCGACCACGAAACCGAGGCTAGCCCCGGCGCAACCCAACCCGCCAGCGGCTGAACACTGTACGGCGTGGCGTTCAGCGAATAGCGTTGACATACATGCGGATCGACGTTCACGCCCACTACTGGACCAGCGCCTACCTCGACATGCTCGTCGGTCTCGGCAAGACCGACACCGCGACGCAGCGAGGGATCGGCGCCGGCGACGGCGCCGAACTCACTGCGCGGCTGCGGTTGATGGACCGCGCAGGTGTCGACCTGCAAGTGCTGTCCGCCGCCCCGCAGCTGCCGTACGGCGCCTACGCCGACCGCGCCGTCGCCGCCGCGCGCCACGTCAACGACGAGTACGCCGCACTGGTCGCCGCGCATCCTGACCGCTTCCGCGCATTCGCCGCAACGCCGATGCCCCACATCGACGCATCGATCGCCGAAATAGACCGTGCCATTGACGAATTGGGCATGGTCGGCGTCTCGATGAACACGAGCGTGCTGAACCGTGCGATCACCGACCCGGACTTCGAGCCCATCTTCGCCGCACTCGACGCCCGCGGAGCGGTGCTCTACCTGCACCCGGCCGGTAACGGCGCCTGCTCACCGCTGGTCACCGACCAGAACATCACCTGGATGGTGGGAGCACCGTTCGAAGACACCATTGCAGCCATGCAGCTGATCACGTCGGGACATCTGCAGCGCTATCCGGGAGTGAAGATCATCTGCTCGCATCTCGGCGGTGCGCTGCCGATGATCACCCGCCGGGCCGACGACCATGTCGCGTTCGAAGCGCCCGACACGCCGGAGCCGCCGAGCCAGGCGGTCCACCGCCTGTGGTTCGACAGCGTCAGCCACTGTCACGCGCCCGCCTTACGTTGCGCCATCGAGACTTTCGGAGCCGACCGGATCCTACTCGGCACCGATTTCCCCTACGAGGACGGCGAGACGTTCGTGCGCGCCGTCGAATACATCACCGATGTCGCCGACCCCGGCGAAGCGCACGCGATCCTGGACGCCAACGCCATGGCGCTGTTCCGACTGGGCTAGGCCGCGACCGTCAGATCCTGGGTGAAGACCGTTTCCAGACTCGTCAGATCGCCCGACCGGGTGGCCGCCGCCAACGCCACCACCAACCGCTTGTGCTCCGCTCCGTTGGGAGCGTCGCGCCGTTCTGCGGCAAGGTGTTTGCGCGCGCGGCTGACGAGCTGGCGCGCATTCGCCTGTGTCACGTCGACAATCGCCGCGATCTCCGAATAGGAGTAGTCGAAGGCCTCCCGCAGTACGTATGCGGCGCGCTCCGGCGGTGACAGCCGCTCCAGCAGGGCGAGTGCGGCGGTTTCCAGCGCTTCGCACTGCTCGAGGCAGCGCAGCGGGTCGGCGTTGTGGTCCACGGGTTCGGGAAGCGACTCGCCGCCGCGGGTTTCGTGGCGGACACGCGCGGACTGCACGGTGTTGAGGCACAGCCGCTTGGTCGTGGTGGTCAGGAACGCAAGCGGTTCTGCGACGACGCTTCGATCGCACAGCTGCCACCTCAGCCATGCGTCCTGCACGATGTCCTCGGCCTCGCCGCAATCGTGGAGCATGCGATATGCGATGCCGAACAACCGATCTCGGCAGGCCAGAAACACCACCGCCGCCTCCTCGAGCGTTTCGTGCGACATCAGACTGCCGACCCGCCGCCATCGACGTGCAGCGTCGAACCCGTGACGAAGCTGGCGCGTGGTGAGGCGAGAAACAGCACCGCCTCGGCGATCTCGGCGGCATGCGCTGTCCGGCCCAGCGGTAGGGCCCGGCCGAGCTCCTCGTTGGTCTCACCCCATTCGGCGGCCACACCGTCGGTGCGGGTCGGCCCCGGAGCGACACTGTTGACCCGCACGCCATGCTTGCCGAACTCGGCGGCCCAGGTCCGGGTCAGCGACTCCAGCGCCGCCTTGGAAGCGCTGTACCCCGACGCACCCGCGACGCCCTTGGAAGCGACCATCGAGGTGATGTTGACGATGCTGCCGCGCCCACGTTCTAGCATTCCCGGGACCAGTCCGGCGATCAGGAAGTAGGCACCGCGGACATTGGTGTCGAAGATCGACTCGAAGACGGCGACGTCCTGGTCGACGGTTTCGGCGCCGGTGAAGTTCGCGGCGTTGTTCACGACGATGTCGACGTTTCCTGCCTGCTGCACGAGGGATGTCACCGAATCCATGTCGGACAGGTCGGCCTGCACGAAGCGGGCGCTGGCGCCGATGCGGGCCGCGGCCTGCTCACCGCGTTCGCGATCGCGGCCCGAGACGATGACGTGGGCCCCTTCACAGGCGATCAGGCGGGCGGACTCCCACCCGATACCTGCTGTACCACCGGTGATCAGGGCGACGTGATCGGCAAGTTCCACACCTCCACCATGTCGATTCCGACCGCGTAGCGGACCCTTGAAAGTCCGTAGTCCAGCCGTGGTCGACTAGGTGATGTCGGGCCGCCCTCGGAGCTGCCGACGCGATTTGATGCCGAGCTTGGCGAACACCTTGCGCAGGTGCCATTCGACCGTGTGTGCGCTGATGAACAGCTGCGCACCGATCTCCTGATTGGTGAGCCCCGAGCCTGCCAGCGCGGCGATCTGGGCCTCCTGCGCCGTCAGTCCTTCGCCGGAGCCGACCGTGTGCTTACGTGTTTTCTCGCCGGTGACCAGGAGCTCGCGCCGGGCCCGCTCTGCGAACGCCTCCGCGCCCATCCGGACGAACATCTCGTGCGCGATGCCCAGGTGCTCGCGTGCGTCGACCCTGCGGTGCTCGCGCCGCAGCCACTCGCCGTACACCAGATGCGACCGCGCCAGATAGACGCGCATCCTCGTGCGCCCGAGACGATCGATCGCCTCGCGATAGTGGTCCTCCGCGGTCTGGCCGTCGGCGACCAGCGCACGGCAGCGCGCCAATGTGCCGAGCGCCCAATCCGTACCGGCCGCGGCCTGCGACTCCATGTTCGCGACCGCGTCGACCGCCGCGTCTCTCTCACCGCACCGCGCGCCCGCCTCGATCAGCTCGGCCAGCGACAGCCGGTACGGGCCGAGATCCTCGTGCTCGCAGGCCTGTTGCGCCGCATCCAGTGCTTCCGCGTAGCGGCCCAGACCGTTGTTGAGTATCGCCCTGAAGCACCCGATGAGGCCGGTGATCCGGCCCTCACCGCGCGACGCGGCAAGTTCGGTGGTGGCGTCGAGCAGCCGCATCGATTCGGCCTCCACACCGCGCCACACGTTGAGCGAGATCGCGTGATACCTCACCGGCGCGTATCCGGTCGCGGCGGCGATCGTGTCCGCCTCTTCGATCAACGCCGACGCCGCGTCGAATTCGCCTGCGAAAACATGCATTCCGGCACGCGTCGCCAACGCCAGCGGCAGCATCGCAAGCGCGCCGGCTTCACGCGCGACACGTACGGCGGTGGTGCCGACCTCATGCCATAGATCGTCGTCCCACAGTTCACCCGCGGCGCACTCCTGTGCGATGGGAAACCCCTGCCAGAACGAACGCATCGATTCACCGTCGGGGTGCGCGGCCGCGTCGAGCACCTGTGTCATCGCGGTACGCAACGTCGGCAGGCTCGCTGCGTGGCCGTCGGTGAACCGCAACGCGAGCCCGTCGAGCAATAGATCTGTCGGCCGTGGCGGTTGCGGCCCCTGCGGTGCCCTACGCGCCGGTTCGGCCACCACGATCGGACCGCCCAGGGGACACAGTCGGCCGGCGTACATCGCCGCCCCGAGCGCATCGAGATAGGTTTCTCTCGCGAGCGCGTCGTCGAGACCCTCCAGGCCTCGCGCGGCGTCGAGCAGGCTGAGCGCCGTGTCGGCCACCTTCGGTGCGCCGTCGGCTCCGCCGCGACTCTGCACGAACGCGATCTGTGCGCGCAGACGTGCGACTTGCGCCCGCTGCAGATCATCGAGCGGACTCATCTCCGCGATCGCCAGCAGCGCGTATGCGGCTTCGGACGACGTGGCGGCGAACTTCGCCTCGGCCGCCGCCAGTGCCCGCGCACCGCGTTTCACCGGATCCGACGTCAGCTCCGTCGCCCGTTCCAGAAATGCCGCTGCGGCTGCGACACCACCTCGCGCCACGGCCCGGTCAGCCGAGCGCTCCAGCTCGTCGGCCACCGCGTCGTCGGTGCCGAACGCGGCGTTGGCGCCATGCCATGCGCGGCGCTCGGGGTCGGCCTGCGGATCGGTCTCCTCGGCGAGTGCGCGGTGCGCCGCGCGGCGGTCCTCGATGTCTGCGGCGAGATAGGCGGCCGAACGCATCAGTGGGTGGCGGAAGCGTACCCGGGTCCCGATCTCGATCAGTCCCTCCGCCTCGGCGTGCGCGGCGACGTCGGACGAGATTCCCAACCGGTGGGCCGCTCGGATCAGCAGCGCCTTGTCGCCGACCGGTTCCGCGGCCGCGGTGAGCAACAGCGTCTGGGTGGGCATGGGAAGCGACTGGACCCGCCGCACGAAGCTCTGCTCGATGTGACCCGATGGTGCGCGCGTGCCGGGACGGCCGAACCCGCCCTCGGCCGCGACGGGATCGCGCGGCAGCTCCAGCAGTGCCAGCGGGTTGCCGCGAGCCTCCGCGATGATCCGTTCGCGTACCCGTTCGTCGAGCCGCACCTGGATGACCGAGTCGAGAAGCGCTCGCGCGTCGCCATCGGCCAATCCGCGAATGTTCAACTCCGGCAGGTCTTTCAACTCGTCGTAGTGACCGTCGCGCACGGCGAAGACCAACGCCACCGGTTCGGCCAGTAAGCGGCGCGCGACGAAGGCAAGGGTCTGCGCGGAGACCCGGTCGAGCCACTGCGCATCGTCGATGACGCACATCAGCGGTTCGTCGGCGGTGACCTCGGCGAGCAGGCTCAGCACCGCAAGACCCACGAGGAACCGGTCGGGGGCGGGGCCCGCGCTCTGCCCGAAGGCCGTGGCCAGCGCGTCGCGCTGGGGCGCGGGCAGACCATCGAGACTGTCCAGCATCGGTGCGCACAACTGATGCAGACCGGCGAAGGCGAGGTCGACATCGGCCTCAACACCGGTCGCACGCGCCGTTCGAAATCCGGTTGCGCGCTGCTCTGCGTAGTCCAGCAGGGCGGTCTTTCCGACACCCGCCTCACCGCGCAGCACGACCACCTGGCTCTGCCCCGTGCGGGCAGCATCGATCAGACGGTCCAGCGCCTCGCACTCGTCGTGTCGTCCGAGCAGGCGCTGATCGCTGCCGGCCATTCGCACTGCCTGATCTTGGCACCCGGCTCGCAAGCTAGCCAGTTGCCCCCTTCGACGGGGACTTGCTCCTACGCCTTGCCTCGCGCAGCCCCACCCAGAACCGCGCCGCCTCACGGATCGACTCCTCGACAGGTCGCGGCTCCCAGCCCAATTCCCGCCGGGCCTTGCTGCAGTCGACGGGCGCCTCGGCACGCATGAGCCGCAGCGAGCCCAACGACAATTGTTCGTCTGTACCGCGAAGCTTGGCCTTCACGCTGCCCAGCGCTGCCATTGCGTAGGACAGGGGCAGCGGAATCGACTTGGTCGGCGGCCCAACACCGGCCGCCTCGGCAGCGATGCGCACCACCTCGGCGTTACTGATCATCTTCTCCGAGATCAGGTAGCGCTCGCCGATCCGCCCTTTTTCGGCAGCCAGCAGCAGCGCGCGGGCCGCGTCGTCGACACCGACCGCCTCCAGTTCGATCTTGTCCATCACGAACGGCAGCTTCTGAAACGCCGCGCCCGCGATGATCGCGCCGTGCGGGGTACCGCCCCAGTCGCCTGCGCCATATGTCGTGGACACACACATCGCGATGGCGGGCGGCCCCTGCTCGCGTGCATAGGACAACACGAGCTTTTCGGCCTGTACGCGTGAGCGGACGTACGGGGTCAATCTCCGGAGCCGAAAGGTCGGCGACCTTCCGTCGATGTCGTCGTCCTCGGTGGCGACGTGCCCGCGCCTGCGGCCGACGGTGACATAGCTGCTGGTGAAGATGAACCGGTGCAGCCCAGCATCTTTCGCGATCTCGAGCACGTTGCGCGTGCCTTCGACGTTTGTGTGGAACAACGGCGCCGGATCGCGCAGCCAACCGCGGGTGTCGACGACGCAGTAGTAGACGTCGTCGACGCCGGACATCGCCGCTCGCAGGGTGTCGTTGTCCCAGATGTCGCCGATGAACCGCGTCGTGGTGAGGTCGTCGATACCGATCGTGTTGGCGCCGTCACGCACCATCACGCGAACATCGTGACCGGATTCGACGAGCTGGCGCGTGACATGCGACCCGAGATAGCCGTTGGCGCCGATGACCAGCGCGGTCACTTCTGCCCGCCGAACTGGTTCATCCAGGCCACGGCTTCGTCGGGCAGCGTGCCCAATTCTTGCGCCTTGCGGCACCACTTCAGCGTCGCCTTGACGAACCGCAGCGGGTTGTAGATGTCCTCCTGACGGCGCCACAGCCCGTCGCCCGCGTACGTGATGATCGAGATGTTGGTGGCCGTGATGATGGTGCCGTCGCCCGGGTCGCGCATCGGGTTGTCGAGCTCGCAGATGACCCGACCGGTTGACTCGTCGAATACCGACCACAGCGACGGGAACGACGTCATGTAGCTACCGGGGAACGTCTCCATCGTCTGCCAGATCCATGGCCGCACCTCTTCGCGGCCGCGCATCGTTCCCGCGGCGTGCTCGACGTATGTGACGTCAGGTGTGTACTGCTCAACCCAGGGATCCCAGTCGCGGGTCTGCGCGGCACGATCGACCGTCGCCTCGAAATTCTCGAATGCCGCGACCAGCTCGTCGCGGCTGAAGGTTGGGCTCGTCACACCCAGAACTAGAACACGTTCTACTGGCGTTTGTCGAGGGTCGCGTGCGCATCACACATCCGTAATCTCCGCACGGAACAGGGCCCTCACCGCCGTCGTTATATGGGCGTGCAATACAACAGGAACCCGGCGGCGATCGACGCACTATCGCCGGAGCAGTACAAGGTCACCCAGAAAAACGGCACCGAGCGGCCATTCACCGGCGAGTACTGGGACAACCACGAACCCGGCATCTACGTCGACGTGGTGTCCGGCGCGCCGCTGTTCGCATCGGTGGACAAGTTCGACAGCGGCACCGGCTGGCCCAGCTTCACCAAGCCCATCGAGGCCGACCATGTGGTGGAGAAGCGCGACCGATCTCTGTTCATGCTCCGCACCGAAGTCCGTTCGGCCCACGGCGACAGCCACCTCGGACACGTCTTCAATGACGGCCCCCGGTCCGAGGGAGGGTTGCGCTACTGCATCAACTCGGCTTCGCTGAGGTTCATCCACCTCGACGATCTGGACGCCGAGGGCTACGGCGACTACAAGAAGCTCTTTCAATCCGGTGGGCAGGAGCGAAGCGACCGGGGAATCAACACAGCAGGAGGCACAGGCATGAGTGAGTACAAGAAGGCGATCCTGGCCGGCGGCTGTTTCTGGGGCATGGAGGATCTGATCCGCAAGCAGCCCGGAGTCGTCGACACCCGCGTCGGCTACACCGGCGGCGAGAACGCCAACGCGACGTACCGCAACCATCCGGGTCACGCCGAGGCGATCGAGATCATCTACGACCCGGCGCGGACCGACTATCGCGCGCTGCTCGAGTTCTTCTTTCAGATCCACGACCCGACCACCAAGAACCGTCAAGGCAACGATGTCGGGACGAGCTACCGGTCGGCGATCTTCTACCTCGACGACGAACAGAAGCGCGTCGCCCTGGACACGATCGCCGACGTCGACGCCTCCGGGCTGTGGCCGGGCAAGGTCGTCACGGAAGTGACTCCGGCAAGCGACTTCTGGGAAGCCGAGCCCGAACACCAGGACTATCTGGAGCGCTACCCGAGCGGCTACACCTGCCACTTCCCGAGGGCCGGCTGGAAGTTGCCGAAAAGGGCTGAAGTCTAGGGTCCACGGGCGTAGCCCAGGCGGGGACTACGTCCCGTGGGCTCGCAGCTGATAGAGCCCGTGGGTGACAGCTACGGTCTGGCCGGCTTCGTCACGGACCACCGCGTCCAACACGAAGTCGGCCTTACCTTTTTCGGCGGCCTCGGTCTCGATGCGACGCAGTTCGTCCTCGTCGAGGGACGCTTCGGCGCGTAGATCGCTGCGCGCGGCGGCGGTGAACTCGATGTCCAGCTTCTTCACCAGCGGGTAGTACTTTGCGGCGTCGAAGCTCGCGATCGCGATGATCCCGCCGAGGATTTCGGCGACCGTGAATTCCACTCCGGCGTACACGACACCGAAGTGGTTGCCGTTGCCCTTCAGCGGCACGGTAGCGGCGGCGAAACCGCGGCGCGCCTCGACAGCCTTGACACCGAGTTTGTCGGCGGCGGGGATGGTGGTCGCCATCGCGTCGTTCATCATGTCGACGAGATTCATGCGACGAACCTATCCGTTCAGCGTCGGCGCACCGTGACCAGGCCGCCCGACTTGGGCGTGAAGGCGATGCCGCGGAAGTGGATTTTCTCGTCGGGGGCGTCGTCGGTCTCGATCGTGAAGTGCCGCAGAATCGTTCGCAGCACCACATCCATCTCGACGTTGGCGAACGCGGCGCCGATGCACCGGCGGGTGCCGCCGCCGAACGGTATCCACGCCGTCGGCGTCCTGGTGTTGACGAATCGGCTGGGATCGAATCGTTCGGGATTCGGGAACGCGTTCGTGTCGGCATGCACGTTGGCGACCGCGATCATGACCTGGTAGCCGTGCGGTATGCGAAAGTCACCGAGGTCGAAATGCGGCGCCTTGACGTGCCGACCGGTGAAGTCGATGACGGTCCGGTTCCGTTGCAGCTCAACGATTGTGGCCTGGCGGAACTCGTTACCACCTTCGTCGTTCTCCTCAACCAGCTTGGCGAGGACGTCGGGATGGCGGCGCAGCCGCTCGAACGCCCAGCCCAGTGTCGACGCGGTCGTCTCATGACCTGCGCCAAGCAGGGTCAGGAGTTCGTCGGAGATGTCCTGATGGGACATCGGGGTGCCGTCCTCGTAGCGGCTGCCCAACAGCAGCGCCAGGATGTCCGTGCGGTCCTGCAGTCGCGGATCGGCCTCGGCCTTCTCGATCAACGCGAACACGGTGCGGTCGAAGTTGCGGCGGAACTCTTCCAGCCGACCCCATGGGCTGTGACGGCCGGTGCCAAACGGCGGCTTCGGCAGCGTGGCCCACCGCGACGCGAGCTTCGCCCACGGCGGGATGATCTCGCGCA
Source organism: Mycolicibacterium rhodesiae NBB3 (assembly GCF_000230895.2). The sequence continues at coordinate 2,492,719 of NC_016604.1, read as the reverse complement.
GATAGTCCAGTTCGGCTCCGTCGGCGCCGAACACGGTCCGAAGGATCACGTTGAGCGTGATCCGGTTCATCGGCTCCAGCGTGGCGAATTCGCGCCCTTCGGGCCACGTCGCCGTCTCGCGCAGCGTCTCCTCTTCGATGACCTTCTCGTAGTTCCTGATGCTCTGCCCGTGAAAGGGCGGCGCGAGCAGCTTTCGACGGGCTCGGTGCTCCTTGCCGTCCAGCGCGAAGACAGATCCCGGCCCGAAGATCCTGGACAGGTTCGGCTGCACGTTGATGAGATCGTCGGTACTGGCCATCGTCACCTGCCGGGCAAGCGCGGGATCGGAGACCACCACACTTCGACCGAAGAACGGGACGTTGATCGTGAACACCGGTCCGTAGCGCTTCGCCGCGTTGCGCTGGAACCAACGCCGGAAACCCGCCAACAGCACGCCCTGCACCGGCTTCGGTAGCCGCACCGCGGGCGGCACCGTGCGAATTGTCTGCGCGTCTTCGGTGTCTCTGGCGTCGACGATCACGGCGTCAGTCATCGCTTCTCCTGGTCCAACGGGGTCTCACGGCGGTGCAGGACAACACGTCCGCCATCCTTTGGGGTGTAGGCCACACCGCGCGAGTGCGCCCTCTCATCGGGCGCCGAGGTCGTGTCGATTTCGAAGTGCCGCAACACCGTCCGCAACACCACATCCATCTCGACGTTGGCGAACACCGCGCCGACACATCGGCGGGTCCCCCCGCCGAACGGCATGAACGCGAACGGCGGTCGCGTACCGACGAACCGTGTTGGGTCGAACGTCTCCGGCGCCGGGAAGTCCTCGGCGCGGCGATGCAATTGCGATATGGCGACCACGATCGAGTAGCCCCGCGGGATGACCCATTCACCGAGTTCGAACGTCGGCGCGTAGACATGTCTGCCCACGGCATCGATGACGGTGCGAGCGCGCTGCACTTCGAGAATGGTCGCCTGGCGGTACTCGTTGTCATCGGTGGCTGCCTCGTCGACGAGCTTGGTCAGCACCTGCGGATGACGGCTGATGCGCTCGAACGCCCAGCCGAGGGTGGAGGCCGTGGTCTCGTGCCCCGCCGCCAGCAGTGTGAGCAACTCGTCGCCGATGTCGCTGCGCGACATCGCAGAACCGTCCTCGTAGGTGCTGCGCAACAGCAGTGCGAGTACATCGTCACGACTGTCGAAGTTCGGGTCGGACTTGACCCGGTCGATCAGCTTGTCGATGACTGCGTCGTACTGACGCCGGTATCCGGCCAGCCTGCCCCAGGGGCTGTACCGCCCGAACTTGCGCGTGGGCGTGGGCAACACCACCAACCGCGAGCCGAGGGTGACCCACGGCGGAATGATGCGTCGCAGTTCGTCGAGCTGTTCGCCCTCGGCGCCGAACACCGCGCGCAAGATGGCGTTGAGCGTGATCCGCATCATCGGCTCGAGCGTCGAGAACGCCTGCCCCTCCGGCCAATTCGCCGATTCGCGTAGAGTCTCCTCTTCGAAGATCTTCTCGTAGTTCTTGACGCTCTTACCGTGGAACGGCGGGGTCAGCAGCTTGCGGCGCAGGCGATGGTCGGATCCGTCGAGGGCGAAGACGGATCCATCGCCGAGCACCCTCGACAGGTTTGGCTGGATGTTGCCGACGTCGTCGGTGCCTGCCATGAACAACTGCTTGGCCAACTGCGGGTCGGCGACGATGACTGTCCGGCCGTAAACCGGCAGGTTCATTCTGAAGACACTGCCGTGGCGGCGGGCGATCTGCTGGTACGTCCAGGTTCTCGAGACGGCGTACCCGATGCCCTGCAGAGCCTTCGGTATCCGCGGGCCCGGCGGCAGATTCACCGCAGGGGACGCGGTGGCGGGCTCTTCGAGAATCGCCGTGCCCCGCTCAACGCGGGTAGGCCTGTCGCCCATGCCTCACTCCCAGCAGTCTCATCAGGACAACAGTGTCCTGGTACTACGTTGTACCGCGGCTTCGTGTAGTACGGTACCGGTTAGTACCAACCGCTCGCAAGGGGCCCGAGGGAGGCGAAGTGACGACCGCGCTCGACCACGCTCTCACCTTCGGCACGCCCGACCCGTTCCGCGACCGCTTACTCGACGGCATGGCCGCGTCGATCATCGAGCGCGGCTTCCGCGACTCCACCGTCGCCGACATCGTCCGGCACGCCCGCACTTCCAAGCGCACCTTCTACGAGCATTTCGCGAGCAAGGAACACTGCTTGATCGAGCTGCTCTACCGCAACAACGAAACCCTGATCACCAACATCCGCGCCGCCGTCGACCCGGAAGCAGACTGGCAGGACCAGATCAGCCAGGCCGTCGACGCCTACGTCACCCACATCGAGGCTCGACCCGCCATCACACTGAGCTGGATCCGCGAACTCCCCGCATTGGGCGCCGTGGCCCAGCCACTGCATCGCGTGGCGATGGAGCACCTGATCGATATGCTCGTCGACCTCAGCGACAGTCCCGGTTTCCGGCGCGCGCAGATCCCACCAACCTCCCGCCCACTGGCGTTGATCCTGCTCGGCGGCCTGCGCGAGCTCACCGCGCTGTTCGTCGAGGACGGGCGTGACGTGCGCGGCATCGTCGAACCGGCCGCCACCGCCTCGCGGGCCATCCTCGGCCCGCGCTAACGCAGAATCAGCCGCGCCGATTTCTCCAGTCGCGCAGCGATTTCCGCATACGACGCGTACCCCATCCCGGCACGGACGAGCGCGCCCGAGTACAGCATCTCCAACGAGTCGATGACATCGGGATCGATATCGGGGCCCAACGCCGCGGTGAGCCGGTCGCGGATGTCGCGCCCGATGCGCAATCGCAGCACCTCCACGTCGGGGTCTCGGCCCAGCAGCGCATTGGTCACCGCGCCCGCGAACTCGGGTTCGTCGGCGACGAGCAGTGCGATGTGGCGAAGCACCTCGATGACGCGCGCCGGCGGGTCGCCGGAATCGTGTACGGCCGGCGGTGATGCGACGAGCCGGCGCCAGAACACCTCGGCGACGAGGTGCTCCTTGGACGAGAAGTAGGTGTAGGCGGTGGCGGCGCCGACACCGGCTTCGGCGGCCACCCGGCGCACGGTCAGGCCGGTGAAACCATCTCGGCACAGGAGCTCGACCGCGGCCCTACCCAGCCGATCGACGGTGTCGGCCTGCTTGGCGGTCAGACGGCGCCGAGTCGACTCCATGGTCGCGTCGGACACATGTCCGGACGCTACTACAACTGCCATTGACCAGCAACGGTAGGTTGGCCACCGTGAGCACTGCCAACACTGCCCTCTCTGAGGGTGCCGATAGCCCCCTGCCCGACGCCGCCGCGCGCCTGTTCGCCCTCGCCGATCAGGTGACCGGATTCATGCCCGCCGACGAGGGACGCACGCTGTACGACACCGCAGTGCGGTACCTCGGGGACGGCGTGGGCGTCGAGATCGGCACCTACTGCGGAAAGTCGACGGTCCTGCTCGGCGCCGCCGCCCAGCAGTCCGGCGGAGTCGTCTACACCATCGACCACCACCACGGTTCCGAAGAGCACCAGGCGGGCTGGGAGTACCACGACGAGACGATGGTGGATCCGGTGACCGGACTGTTCGACACGCTGCCCACACTGCGGCACACGCTCGATGCCGCAGGGGTGGATGACCACGTCGTCGCGGTGGTCGGACGGTCGACGACGGTGGCGCGTGGATGGCGAACACCGTTGCGGCTGTTGTTCATCGACGGTGGACACACCGAGGAGGCCGCGCAACGCGACTTCGACGGCTGGGTCCGGTGGGTCGAGGTCGGCGGCGCGCTGATCATCCACGACGTGTTCCCGAACCCGGACGACGGCGGCCAGGCGCCATATCACGTCTACCGAAGGGCGCTGGACACGGGCGATTTCCGCGAGGTGTTGGCGACGGGCTCGATGCGCGTGCTCGAGCGCGTATCGGGCGTACCCGGCGAGGCGCTGTAGCGCGCTAGCGATCGCTTGTCGCGCACTCGCAGTCGTACTCGCCCTCGAGGCCACGCGGCAGGTCTGCGCCGCGGAAGATGCCGTTGGCCGCGGTGGTCCGCGACAACGCGTCGGCCGCGAGAATCATCGCCGCGCCGGTCCACGTGGTGCGCTCTACCGGCCACCGCTTGCCGTCGGCGTACACCAGGCCGGTCCAGTAGGAACCGTCCCCTTCACGCAGATGGTGCATCGACGCGAATTGCTCGCGGGCGCGGGCCGAATTGCCGATCGCATCCAAAGCCATGACCAGCTCACAGGTTTCTGCTCCGGTGACCCACGGCCTGTCGTCGACGCAGCGGATGCCGAGTCCGGCCACGACGAAGTCGTCCCAGCGCTCGTCGATGCGCGCCTGCGCGGCGGCACCACGCATCGCACCGCCGAGCACCGGGTAGTACCACTCCATCGACCATCGATCCTTGGTCACGAACGCGTCCGGGTGCTCGGCGATCACGTGGCCGAGACGACCGACGGCGAGCTCCCACTCCGGCTGCGGATCCCCGAAGTAGTCCGCGAGGGCCAGCGCGCACCGCAGGCTGTGGTAGATGCTTGAGCATCCGGTCAGCAGCGCCTCGGGCTCCAAGCCGTTCGGGCTTTTGGCCCAAGCGATTTCGCCGCCGCTGAGCTGCATGTCGAGGACGAAGTCGACGGCCTTGGTGACCACCGGCCACATCGTCTCGGCGAACCGCCGATCGCGGGTGATCAACACGTGGTGCCAGACTCCGGTCGCGATGTACGCGCAGAAGTTGCTGTCGCTGTTGAAGTCCTCGATGACGCCGTTGCGGAACTGGATGGGCCATGAGCCGTCCGCGCGCTGCGTCGTGCGGCACCATTCGAATGCGGCACGGGCGGGCTCGAGGAGTCCGGCCGCCGTCAGCGCCATCGCGTTCTCCACGTGATCCCACGGGTCGGTGTGTCCGCCTTCGAACCACGGAATCGCGCCCGTTGACTCCTGCGTGGCGGCGATCGACCGAGCGGTCTGACGGCACTGCGCCGGCGTCAGTATGCCGGGCACTGCCGGCACGTTAGGAGACAGCAACGGACACCACCGGCTTCTCGAAATACATCGCGACGCTCTTGCCGATCAGCGGGTTCAGCACCGACTCCGCCGTCCGCGTGAGCCAGGGACGGCTCATCATGTCCCACACCAACAGCTTGTGATAAGCCGTCACCGCCGGATGATCCGACTTCTCGGTTCCGACAGCGCATTTCAGCCACCAGTACGGCGCGTGCAATGCATGTGCGTGATGGGTGTCGGTGAGTTTCAGACCGTGAGCGAGGACCTTGTCGCGCAGTGCGTCGGCCTTGTAGATCCGAATGTGCCCGCCCTCGTTGGCGTGGTACTCGTCGGACAGGATCCAGCACACCTTCTCGGGCAGCCAGCGCGGCACCGTGATCGCCAGCGAGCCACCTGGTTTGAGCACGCGAACCAGTTCTGAGATCGCCCTGTCGTCTTCGGGCACATGCTCGAGGATCTCCGATGCGATGACGCAGTCGAAAGTGCCGTCGGCGTAGGGCAACTCGAGGGCATCACCCTTGACCACCTGAGCCTTCGCGGAAGCGGGCACCTCGCCCTTCTCCTTCATCGCCTGCAAGATCTCATCGACGTCGTTGAGATCGGCGACGTTCTGATCGAAGCCGACGACGTCGGCGCCGCGGCGATAGGCCTCGAAGGTGTGCCTGCCGGCACCGCAGCCGACGTCGATCACCTTCGTGCCGGCGCCGACACCGAGCCGGTCATAGTCGACAGTCAGCATTTCGCAACCCGCTCACGTGCCTGCTCGTACACCGCAACCGTCTGTGCGGCAACGGATTCCCAACTGAACACGTCGAGCGCGCGCTGGCGCCCGTTGGCCCCGAGTCGACCCCGCTCGATCGGCGAGTCGAGAAGTTCGCCGAGCACCCTGGTCAGCTCGTCGACGTCGGCGGGCGTGACCAACCGGGCGCATTCGCCGTCGACGCCGACCACCTCGGGCAGCGCGCCCGCGCGGCTCGCGACGATAGGCGTGCCACTGGCCATCGCTTCCACGGCAGGCAGTGAAAAACCCTCGTAAAGCGAAGGGATGCAAGCGACTTCAGCCGACGCCAACAGGTCGGCGAGTTCGGCGTCGGTCAGCCCGCTGGAGCTGTGCACGATGTCGGAGATACCCAGCTCCGCGATCAGCTTCTCGGTCGGCCCGTTGGGCTCGAGCTTGGCGACGAGTTGCAGTTCCAGGTCACGTTCGACGCGCAGGCGTGCGACGGCGTTCAGCAGATGGGCGACGCCCTTGAGGGGCACGTCGGCACTGGCGATCGCGATGATGCGGTTCCGCACCCGACGCTCGGCGGGTTTGAACAGTTCGGTGTCCACACCGAGAGGCACGACGCGCAGCTGGTCGGGCGACACCCCGAAGTCCTCGGCGATATCGGCGGCCGATGTGGACGAGACGGTCAACAGCTCGGGGATTCGCCGGGCGACATCCTTCTGCATCTCGGCGAAGCCGTACCAGCGCCGCACCAACGGCTTGCGCCACCACTTCGCCGCCGACACGTCCAGCACGCGATCGCGGGTGATCGGGTGGTGCACGGTCGCCACGACCGGCAGGCCTAGATCGGCGATCTTCAGCAGACCGGAGCCGAGGCACTGGTTGTCGTGCACCACGTCGAATTCGTCGAGGCGCTCGGCCAGCAGACGCGCGGCGCGCAGACTGAACGTCTTCGGCTCCGGGAAGCCCGCTGTCCAGGTGGTCAGCAACTCGCGCAGGTCGATGCTCGTCTTGATCTCGTTCGGCCAGGGAATGCGGAACGGGTCGGGCTCGCGGTAGAGGTCGAGGCTGGGCACCTTGGTCAGGCGCACCCGCGGATCGAGGCCACCGGGGTACGGCTGCCCCGAAAACACCTCGACGTCATGGCCGAGTTCCACGAGGCCGCGCGAGAGGTGGCGGACATAGACCCCTTGCCCTCCGCAATGGGTTTTGCTCCGGTACGACAGCAGTGCAATGCGCATGTTCAACTCATGCCGATGCGCGCAGACGGACACATCCAGGCCCGGTGAGCAGGACATATCGTGTCACTCAAAGACTCCGAACCTTTCTGGACATGTGTCCAGACTATAGTTTGACTAGCTATCGGACGCAACGCGTCCGTACTGCTTTGACTACCACATACGGCGCCACCCGCGCTCTTCGGCCTGTCGATTCCGAGACCTCCCCGAGGGGTAATCACCGGGGATGACCACCCAAATAAACGCGTTGTTCGAGATCGCCAGCTGGGACGAGACACCGTTCGAGGACGGCGACTCAGAAGGTGATGAGGAGACCAAGCTCACCGAGGCGCTGGTGAAGAAGCGGTACTCCGGAGACATCGACGCCACCTCGACGACCAAGTGGCTGATGGCCTACGCGCCGGACAAATCCGCAACGTATGTCGGCGTCGAGCACGTCACCGGAATCGTCGGCGGCCGGCGTGGGGGCCTGGTCCTCATGCACGACGGCAAATTCACCGACGGTGTCGCGACGGCGGTCATACGCGTCGTGTCGGGCACCGGCGAACTCGCCGGCGCGACCGGAAGCGGCACGTTTCGCGCCGACCCCGCGGGTTCTGTCGTACTGGACCTGGACGGCTGAGTGCTACCGCTACTGTGGCGGCGGGAAGCCACCCGTCGCCACCGGCCCCCACCGCGTGGGCGTCACTCGGATCAGGCACTTGCCCTGGTCCACCATCGCTTGCCGGTACTCGTCCCAGTCGGGATGCTCTCCGGAGATGGCGCGGAAGTAATCGACCAGCGGCTCGACGGCGTCCGGCAGGTCGATCACCTCGGCATCCCCGTCGACCTGCACGTAGGGTCCGTTGAAGTCCTCGGAGAGCACGGTGATGCTGGCGCGTGGGGTGCGCCGGATGTTGGCGGACTTGGCTCGCTGCGGATAGCTGGAGATCACAATGCGACCTTGATCATCCACGCCGCCGGTCACCGGCGAACTCTGCAACGATCCGTCCGATCGAAACGTTGTGAGTACCAAGTGATGTCGCGGTCTGATGAACTCGAGCAATTCGGGCAGATCGACGGCGTCGGAGGTCGCGTACTTTCTGGCCATGCCTCAACACTAGCGACGGGATAGCGATGGAAGCCTTCGAGAAGCTGGTCTCAATGCTGGACTATCCCATGTACGTCGTCACCACAAGCGCCGGCGACAAACGGGCGGGTTGCCTGGTGGGGTTCACCAGTCAGGTCAGCATCGGACCGCCGCGGTTTCTCGTCGGACTGTCGAACAAGAACCAGACCTACCGTGTCGCCCAGAACGCCACGCATCTGGCCGTCCATCTGCTGCCGCGGACGCACCGCGAACTGGCGCGGCTGTTCGGCAGCGAGACCGGCGATCGCGTGGACAAGTTCAGTCGCTGTGAGTGGCATGAGGGTCTGCGTGGGCTGCCGATCCTCGACGACGCGGCGGGGTGGTTCGTCGGTGAGGTGCTCGGTCGTTACGAGCTCGGAGACCACATCGGGCATCTGCTCGAGCCGATTGCCGGAGACGCCCCCGAGAAGTTCGACCAGCTGGTGACCTTCGCCGATGTCCGCGATCTGGAGCCTGGGCACGAGGCCTGAGCCTGTCGACGCCTTCCGTCACGTGTCGGAAAGCGGAGGTATTATTCGAACATGCGTTCGGATAAGGAGGCGCTCGTCGAAGCGCTGGAAGCGATAGAAGGCGGCTGCCGAGCAGTCGGGGTGTTCCCGTTGGAGACGTTGTCGCGTGCCGACAGTCAGGCGCTGCTCGCACGGTTGGACAAGCTGGATCAGAAGTTGGTTGCGTTGCAGCGCAGCCTGAAGGGCCGGCTCATCATGACGGCACCTCGGGTGTCGGCATGAGCGGGGAGTTCAGCACGCGCGGATGGATACCTACGGTGTCCGCTAATCGGCTTTACGCTTGAGTGTCCACGCCGGGATCCAATGCGTCACCGCCTTTCGACGGGCGCCGTAGGCGATCTCGTAGGTGACCAGACCCCACCAGTAGCCCTGCTCGCAGGTGCCCCAGCACGACAACCTGCCCTCGACGACCGAATGCAACTGCAGACCGGCCGGGTTGTAACCACCGGTTCGATGCGGCTCGCGCGGAAACACCGCCGCGAGATCGACGAGCACAGAGATCGGCGGGTCCACCCGACGGAACGCCTGCGCTGTGGGCTGCCCGTTGTATCCGATCGACTGGAGCTCGCCCACCGTTCGATCATACGTTCGAATGCGGTAAGACGAACACAAACGGGCGCGGGAAGCCCAGCCCGGCCAGTCGCGACTCCCGGATGGCGGCGATATCGACGGGTCGCACCTCCCCCGAGGACGGTTCGTAGCAGCTCAACGTGTCGTCGGCCGCGTCCACGATCAGCACCCAGTGCCGGGGGACGACCTGCCTGAGAAGCATTGCCACCGGGCGCCCGCGCCGGACCGCCGCCACCACGTCCGCCAGGCTGTCGCGACGGCCGCGGAACAGCCGCCAGCGGTAGCAGACCCCCGCCGTCGCCCCCATCGCGGTGAGCGCTCTGGCCATCCCCCACGGAGTGGTGCCGAGCCGCCGCGGCCAGACCCGGTTGACGTCGGCGTGCACGCGCAGCTGCTCCGCCGCGAACAGCGCGGCCCCTGAATCGGGGTCGGCCAACGCCGCATAGCGGGCCGGATCGAGCACGGCGCCGGCCATCAGAGCGACCGACGGACCACATGTGACTCCGTCGCGTTGGCGCAACCGCAGCCCGGCGATCTTCATCGGCTACCAGTGTGCTGATAGGGCCTCGGGTGGTCCAATCACGAACGACGAATGTGGGCCATTCCGACTCTCCCCAGTGCAATTCCTGCCAGCTGACAACCAATTACTGCCACCGGAATTAAAACTCTGACCACCAGGTTTACAAGATCAGCTGCAGCACGAACCGCGACACATGCCACGGCTCGACATACGAAAAGCAAGAAAGAAGAAGGCACGAAAGATGAAGAAGTTTGGATTCGCCACCGTCGCCGCGAGTGCACTAACGGCCGCTTTCCTCGGAATGGCTGCGCCGGCTTCGGCCGCGCCGTCGGGGCCCGGGAACGCGCAGGACACGATCAGCGATCTCCAGGCACAGGGGTACACGGTCATCGTCAATCGCATCGGCAATGCGCCGCTTGAAAGCGCCAGCGTCGTTGCAGTGCGTCCAGGGCAGAGCTACAGCCGGACCGATCACAGTCGACCGGGGGATGACCTGAGCACCACGCTCCTCAACAAGACGGTGTACGTCGACGTCAAGTAACGACGCGGCACTCACGTTCAGCCCTCACCCTGCAGGCCCCCGCGGTGCTCCCCCGGCATCCGGGGGCTTGTTCCTGTCAGTCGACTGGGTTAACCGGGATTTCGGTGAACAAGTGTTTCGGAGTAGGGCCGGGTGGCTAACCGAAGGTCCTATGAGCTTCGATATCACCCCAACCGCGGCACAGCACGACCTCGCGCGCCGCACCCACGAATTCGCCGAGCAGATCATCCGTCCGGTCGCCGCCGAGTACGACCAGCGCCAGGAGTTTCCGTGGCCGGTACTCGAGGAGGCAGCGAACCAGGGTTTCTACAGTCCGCTGTTCTACCGCGACCTGATCGGCGATCCCACAGGGCTTTCCCTGCCCATGTTCATGGAGGAGCTGTTCTGGGGCTGCGCCGGAATCGGCCTGGCTGTGGTGATGCCCGCGTTGGCGCTGTCGGCGATAGGTCAGGCCGCGTCTCCTGAGCAAATGCTGGAGTGGGCGCCCGAATGCTTCGGAACGCCGGGCGATCTGAAGTTGGCCGCGCTGGCCATCTCCGAGCCAGAGGGCGGCAGCGACGTACGCAACCTGCGCACCACCGCCCGCCGCGACGGGTCGGGACCGGACGCCGACTGGATCATCAACGGCCACAAGATGTGGATCGGAAATGGCGGCATCGCCAACGTTCACGTCGTCAATGCCGTCGTCGACCAGGATCTCGGGCACAAAGGACAGGCGTTGTTCGTCGTGCCCGGTGGGACCCCGGGCCTGGAGATGGTTCGCAAGCTCGACAAGATGGGTTGCCGCGCGTCGCACACTGCGGAGTTGAAGTTCAACGACGTCCGGGTTCCCGCGGCGAACCTGCTCGGCGGACAGGACAAGCTGGACCATAAACTCGCGAAGGCCCGCGAAGCCGTCGAGGGTGCGGCTCATTCCGGTTCAGCCACGCTCGGCACCTTTGAGCAGACGCGGCCGATGGTAGCGGCACAGGCTCTCGGGATCGCCAGAGCTGCAATGGAATACGCGACCGAGTACGCCAACCGACGTGAGGCGTTCGGAGCGCCTATCATCGACCACCAGGGCATCGCTTTTCCGCTCGCCGATCTCGCGACGGCGATCGACGCGGCCCGGTTGCTCACCTGGCGGGCCTCATGGATGGCGGCAAGCGGAGTCCCGTTCGAACGCGGCGAAGGATCGATGTCGAAGCTGGCGGCCAGCGAGGTGGCAGTGAAGACCACCGAGCGCGCGATACAAACCATGGGCGGTTGGGGTTACATCAAGGACCATCCCGTCGAGAAGTGGTACCGGGATGCCAAGCTCTACACCATCTTCGAGGGCACCAGCGAGATTCAGCGTATCGTGATCTCCAACGCACTCGGTGCGGCTGACGGTAAGCCGCCGCTGCACTTCGACCTCGAACCCTCCGGCGGTCCGTTCAACCGCATGTTCGGCCGCGGGACACCGGTGCGGACCCAGGTCGGCAGCGCGGCGCTCTCGGCGAAGGATCGCATCCCCGCCCCGATCATGGGTTTGGCGATGAAGGTGTTGCGCCCGCCCCGCAAGTGAGGGTCTACAAGGCCTTCTCAGATGGCGGTGGCGCTGCGCTGGTGTCGGTCTCGACGCCCGAGGGCGTCACCGTCGTCTCCAATTCGGCTACCGCCTGCGAGAATTCGGGCCGGACCCAGAATCCCGAGTGGCCGCATATCGGCGGATAGATGCCGCCTGGTCCGGCCGCGAGCGACTCGACATCGAGCACGCGAAAGTCCACATCGGTCAGTGCCTGCGTCATGCTGCGGTTGGTCGTGTCGCTCACCCACGATCCGATCGGATCGGACAGCGACCAGAGGTTGATCCACCGCGCCTCCTGCAGCTTCGCCAAGCGCGGCAGGGCGTCGGTTCCGAAGTAGGCCGGGAAGTTTCGTGCGTATAACCGGCGCAGCGGTGAACCGAACGTCAGCAGCGCCACGCGGTCTCTGCTGTCGTCGTCGTGCTGCAAAAACGTTGCGGCCGCGATGACCGTGCCCTGGCTGTGCGCTGCGACCACCACGCGGGTGTCGGGTTCTGCGACCAGCCTTCGGAGACGCTCCAGCAGTTCGGGCACCGTGCGTTCGGCGTAGCACGGCGGTGTCAGCGGATGGTTCGCGCGCGGCCAGAACGTGATGACATCCCACAGCACGCCCACCACTCGGCGCATCTGACGATCCCGATACGCCTGCACCGCAATGAGCAGCAGTCCGACCACCAATGTCAGCGTGATGAAGATGCTCGCGCTGGTGATCGTCGGCGAATAACCCGGCAGCGAATCGAATCCGCCTCGCTCGGAGACATACCAGGCGGTGAGCGCCGCAATGACTACCACGGAAGTCACTGCCAGGCCTGCGATCAACGCGATGCCGGTGTCGGTCAAGGACGCCACCGCGCGCGCCCTCGCGACCTGCCTGGCTCGCGCTCCTGTTGCCGGGGCATCTGGATGATCCGCGAGCACCGCGGGCAGTTCGGCTCTCGCCCTTCTCGGAATCACCCACAGCCAGACGACCAATACGGCGACGATCGTCACGACGATGAGCACCACGACGGCCATCGCCACCCAGAGATAGGGCGGCGGCACGATCAGCGGGGCGTCGGCGTGCAGCACCGAAACCCTGTCCGCCAATGTGGCACCGGCATTGCCGAGTATCGTTGTCCTTCTACCGATCTCAGCGTTGGCCGCCGCGGTCGAGATCACCGCGTCACCGAGGATCTGTGCGGTCAGCAGTCCGACGCCCACACTGAACGCACCGCCGAGCAGCCAGGCGATCAGCGCGACGAAGGGCCCTGTGTACCCGTTCAGCGTCGGGCGCCACGCGGCGTCCGGCACCTTCGGGCCGCCGCGCATCGACCATCCGGTACACACGAACAACGCGATCAGCAGCACTACCTGCACACCAAGCACGACGTAGATCGCCCCGCGCAGCCCCGGGAGGTGCGTCGGAGCGACCGGATACGGCACGTCGGTGACCGCGACCCAGACCAGCGATACGACCAGGAGAGCCAATGCAATCCAGCGCAACAACAGAAGCGGGCGCGTCAACCGGTCCGCCCCCGTACCTCCCCGCGCGGTGGCGCGGTTCCAGGCCGTGGCCAACGCGGCGAGTGTCAGAATGACGCCATTGGCGGCGAGCAGGCTGACTCCAGACACGGACGTGGAGTGACTCAGCGGCGCCGCAAGCGTCAGTGCGCCGACCCCCGACGTCCACGCCATCACATGGCAGATGCGCAATCGCATGACGGAAGGGTCCGTGCACCAGAAGGCATCCGATTCCAGCGGCACCTCGTCGGCCGTCACCGCGGGATTCGGCGGCCTGCCGCCTACTCGCACATCCTCCTTGCCCAGCCGCCACAACACCGCGATGACCACGACCAGGGGCACTGCGCTGAGCGCCAACTGCGTCCCGCGTGGCATCGACGCGAGAAATGACAGCGGACTCCATTGCGCGGCGCAATAATCCAGCCCCACGCACTGCCACACCGTCACATCCATCACGGCGACCGCCGACGCGAGCATCAGGGTCAGCGTGAACGACAGGGCGATCAACCGTAGCAGCGCCACAGCGATCGCCGCCGCGCGGCGCGGACCGGCCGTGGGGGGAAGCATCCAGTGCGCCAGGCTGATGAAGATGAACGGCAGGAACAGCAGCCACACCGCTCGGCTGGCGGGCCCGGACGTCAGACCGCCCCAGGAGTAGGCCTCCATCACGCGTCGCCATGCCGAGCGCCGACCGTCGATGGGCTTCTGGGCGTCGTCGATCCACTGTTGCCTGCGGTAAAAACCGGCGGACTTGTCCCCCGCCCGTAGCTCGAGGAACTCGGTCGGACAGCTGAGCAGCGCCTCGGGCGGCGTCCCGGACACCCCGTGCACCCGGAGTTCGACGACGGTGCCGTTGTCGGCCATCTTCCAATCGTGGCCCGAGGTTTGGCCGATCCCCGGGCGGGCACGCCATAGGAGGTAATCAATTTTCAGGAGGATGCGATGCGCGCAGTTACGTGGCAGGGCCGACGAAAGGTGTCCGTCGACACTGTGCCCGATCCCGCGATCAAGGAACCGAACGACGTGATCATCCGGGTGACGAGCACGAACATCTGCGGGTCCGACCTTCACCTGTACGAGGTGCTCGGCGCATTCATGAGCCCGGGCGACATCCTCGGTCACGAAGCGATGGGCATCGTCGAGGAGGTCGGCCGCGAGGTCGACAACCTCAGCGTCGGCGACCGGGTCGTCATCCCGTTCAACATCAGCTGCGGAAGCTGCTTCATGTGCGACCACGGGCTGCAGAGCCAGTGTGAGACCACGCAGAACCGCGACCAGGGCACCGGTGCCGCACTGTTCGGCTTTTCTAAGCTCTACGGCGAGGTGGCGGGCGGGCAGGCAGAGTACCTGCGGGTGCCGCAGGCTCAGTACACCCACGTCAAGGTGCCTGAGGACGGACCCGACGAACGCTACGTGTATCTCTCCGACGTGCTGCCCACCGCATGGCAGGGCGTGGAGTACGCCGAGGTGCCCGACGGCGGAACGCTGGTGGTGCTCGGTCTGGGCCCGATCGGTTCGATGGCCTGCCGCATCGCGGCACACCGCAAGAACGCCACGGTGATCGGTGTCGACCTGGTCGACGAACGGTTGGACCGGGCGCGCCCATACTGCGCCGAGGTCGTCGATCTGCGACGCGACAACGCCGAAGAGATAGTCAAGAGCTACACCGAGGGCCGCGGTGCCGACTCGGTCATCGACGCCGTCGGGATGGAAGCCCACGGTTCGCCGGTCGCGACGGCCGCGCAGACCGCCAGCGGGTTCCTCCCTCCGCCCGTGGGCCGCGTCGTGATGAAGCACGCCGGCGTCGACCGTCTCGCCGCATTCAACTTGGCAATCGCGTTGGTACGACGGGGTGGCACGGTCTCGCTGTCCGGTGTGTATGGCGGCGCGGCTGACCCGGTCAACCTGATGACGCTATTCGACAAGCAGATTCGGCTGCGGATGGGCCAGGCCAACGTCAAGAAGTGGATACCGGACATCCTGCCGCTGCTCACCGACGAGGACCCGCTCGGTGTCGAGCAGTTCGCCACTCACCGGTTGCCATTGTCGGCGGCACCGGACGCGTACGAGACGTTCCAGAAGAAGGAGGACGGCATGGTGAAGGTGGTGCTGAAACCCTGATGGATCAGTCCGAGGCCGATCCTCGCTGGAGAAACTCTGCGTCACGTTAGGTGATACCCCTGGTTTCGGCTCGGGCAATTCTGGCAACATCACCGGCGGGTAAGTCTCGGACCGTACTCATGAGGGTGGGATGACATGACAGTGGAGTTGCTTGCTCAGGGCAGCGAGGGTGGCGGCACCGCCATCAGCGAGATCATCATCCTGACGGCGGTCGGCGCCGTCGTCGCCGCTGTGCTGGTGTGGATCGGCTGGATGCACCGCCAGCACAAGATCAGCTGGTTGGCGTCGCTTGCCGACTGGTCGGGCAGACGCTTCAAGCGACCGTCGTGGGTGGCCTTGCCGATCGCGCTGTTCATCGCCTCGATCATCTGCGCGCTGTTCGGCTTCATCTGGGACGTCAGCCTGCACATCGGCAACGGCCGCGACGACGGCGCGCTGGCCAACCCCGCGCACTATTTCATTCTGATCGGTTTGTTCGGCATCTTCGTGGCGGGCTGCACGGCGATCGTGCTGCCCCGGGGAGAGGATGAGCGGCCCGGCCCGGCGGCGGTCCGCATCACCGACCACTGGTACGCCCCGGTCGGCGGCATCGTGATGGCCGGTTGCGGGTTCTACGCGCTGCTGGGCTTCCCGCTCGACGACATGTGGCACCGCATCTTCGGCCAGGACGTCACGCTGTGGGGCCCCACCCACCTCATGATGATCGGCGGCGCGGGCTTCTCCACCTTGTCCGCGCTGTACCTCGAACATGAAGGCCGTAAGACCAGGACCGACGACACCCCACCGGACGGCATCGGCTTGAAGTTCGTCCAATACCTGGCGTTCGCCGGAGTGCTCGTCGGTGCGTCGGTCTACCAGATCGAGTTCGACTTCGGCGTGCCGCAGTTCCGCCAGGTGTTCCAGCCGATGCTCATCGCCGCCGCCGCCGGACTGGCACTCGTCGGCGCCCGGATCTTCATGGGCCGCGGCGCGGCACTCATCGCCGCAGTGATCGGCATCGGGCTGCGCGGCATCGTCGCCTTCCTGGTCGCACCCGTGCTCGATGCGCCGGTCAACTGGTTCGCCCTCTACCTCGGCCCTGCCCTCATAGTCGAGATCCTCGCGCTGACGCCGCTGTACAAACGACCGGTCGTGTTCGGAGCCGTCAGCGGCCTGGGCATCGGCACGCTCGGTCTGTGGCTCGAATCGTTGTGGATCAACGCGGTCTACGACTACCCGTGGCCAACCAGCATTTGGCCCGAGGGCCTGGCCATGGCCGTGCCGGTGGCCATCATGACCGGCGCATGCGGAGGCTTGCTCGGCATGGTGCTCACGGGACAGAGGCTGCCGCGCCGTGCCATCGGCGTCGGCGTCGTCGCACTGACGGTGCTCGTCATCGGCGGCGCCACAGCCAACGGCCTGCGCTATGACGTGCCGCAGGACGCGACAGTCACGGCTGTGTTGACCGAGGCGCCACCGGTCAACGGCCAGCGCCACGTGACCGCCGACGTCCGCTTCAACCCGCCGAATGTGATCAGCGAGGACCCGAACTGGGTGTCGGTCCTGGGTTGGCAGGGCAAGCTGGAGAACGAACGCGGCCAGTTCATCGACCATCTGCAGAAGGTCGGTCCCGGCCACTACGTCTCCACCGAACCGATGCCGGTCGCAGGCGAATGGAAGACATTGCTGCGCGTGCATGACGGCAGAACACTTGCGGCCGTTCCCATCTACTTGGCGGGCGATCCCGGCATCGGGGCCAAGGAGGTGCCTGCCGACGCGCAATTCCAGCGCCCGATCGTCTCTGAGATCACCATCCTGCAACGCGAGCGCAGTCCCGACATCCCGCAGTCGCTGTGGCTCATCGGCTGCATCGTGGTCCTCGTGTGCACGCTGGCGATGATCGCGGGCGTCTCGTGGGGAGGCGGCCGGATCAACAAGAACGAACCGTCCGGCAGCGAGGTGCAGCTGGAACCGTCAGCGCAAGCATGACGGTCGCACCCACCGTTACGATCCTCGCTGACCATTCGTTCTGGCTGGCGGTCCCGGCGTTCGCGCCGGCCGTCGTGGTGGCCGGGATCGTTGTGTACATCGCCGTGAAAAACCGTCGGAAAGGCGACGAGGGCGCTGGCGCACCGAACCCAGAAGGGAAGCTGTGAAAATCCGCTCGTCATTGGCCCTGTTGACGGCCGCCGCACTGCTCACCGCCGGCTGCGGCGACCAGGGTCAGAGCTACACGGAGTCAACCCCGTCGGCGACGGGGGTCAATCCTTCGGAGCTGCCTGATCACCAGGCGCCACCCGACCGGTTCGTCGTCCGCGTGACGATCAAGGACGGCATCGTGACACCCACCAACGAGCAGTTGCAGGCGGCGGTCGGCCAACCGATCGTCTTCCGCGTCGACAGCGACACTCCGGACGAGTTGCACGTGCACTCCAATCCCGAGCATTCGTTCAAGATCGAAGCCAAGCCGGGCCAGATGTTCCAGTTCACCGTCGATGTGCCCGGCAAGGTCGACGTCGAGCTGCACCAGCTGAACAAGACCGTCGCCACCATCACCGTGCGGTGAACCCGCCCGGATCGGTCACCGTCCTGGCCCACGGCCTCGGCGGCTCCGCCGATCTCCCGATCCCGTTGACCTACGCGCTGATCGGGGCGGCATGGGCGCTCACGTTCACGTTCGCCGTCGTCGCACTGGCCTGGAAGCGACCGCGATTCGATCCGGGCAAGCCCGGTCGTGAACTGCCGCGGTGGGTGACTGCCAGCGTCGACGCACCGGTCACCCGCTGGGCGGTCGGCATCGTCGGCCTGGTACTCGCGGTGTGGGTGGGCGTGGCCGCGTTCCTCGGTCCGCAGAACGCCGACAATCCCCTGCCCGGCGTGTTCTACGTGCTGATGTGGGTAGGCCTGGTCGCGTTATCGCTGGTGCTCGGACCGGTGTGGCGCGTGCTCTCCCCGGTTCGCACGGTGCACCGGATGCTCGGCGGGAAGTCGCTGCGGAGCTATCCCGAGGCGCTGGGTTACTGGCCGGCGGCGCTGGGACTCTTCGCGTTCGTGTGGCTGGAATTGGCCAGTCCCGATCCGGGATCGCTTGCTGCGATAAGGATTTGGCTGCTCATCTACTTGGTGGTCACCCTGGTCGGTGCATTCGTGTGTGGGGCACGTTGGTGTGCCCGCGCAGATCCGTTCGAGGTGTACGGAATCGTGGTGTCACGGCTGTCGGCGCTGCGGCGAAACGACGATGGTCGCATCGCGATCGGAAACCCGTTCGACCACCTACCGTCGCTGCCGGTGCGCCCGGGCATCGTTGCGGTGTTGTCGATACTGCTCGGGTCGACGGCGTTCGACAGCTTCTCCGCGCGGCCGCAGTGGCGCACTTTCATCAGTGACACTGCGGGATCCGCCACGATGGCCACGCTCATCAACACGGCGGGCCTGCTGGTCTTCGCCTGCGTGGTCGCGGGTACCTTCTGGCTGGCCGCCAGGGCGACGGGTGGGGTCGATCGCGAACAGCGCCGCGCATTGCCGGGACAGATGGCACATTCGCTGATCCCGATCGTCGTGGGCTACGTGTTCGCCCACTACCTGACCTACCTGATCGAGCGGGGACAGCAGACCGTCTACCTGCTGCTGGGGATGGACGCCGACGTGAATTACTTTCTGTCGCTTCACCCTTCGATACTGGCGACGCTCAAGGTCGGCTTTGTGGTCGCCGGCCACATCGCAGGCGTGGTCGCCGCGCACGACCGGGCTCTGCGCCTGTTGCCCAAGGCGCACCAGCTGACGGGTCAGCTCGCGATGATGCTGGTGATGGTCGGCTACACGTTCACCGGGTTGTACCTGTTGTTCGGCGGGTAAATTCCTTCCATGCGGGCGCTCATCATCACCGACGTTCAAAACGATTTCTGCGAGGGCGGTTCGCTGGAAGTCGACCGCGGCGCCGCGGTCGCGAGCGGCATCAGCGAGTTGCTCGCAGGTGATCACGGTTACGCCCACGTGGTGGCGACCAAGGACTTTCACATCGATCCCGGTGGACATTTCTCCGACCATCCCGACTACGCGTCGTCATGGCCACGGCATTGTGTGGTTCACACAGCGGGCGCCGACTTCCATCCGCATCTGGTGACCGACGCGGTCGAAGCCGTCTTCCACAAGGGCCAGTACGCTGCGGCCTACAGCGGCTTCGAAGGCACCGACGACGTCGGCACACCGTTGGCCGCGTGGCTGCGGAGCCGCGGCGTGGACGAGGTCGACGTCGTCGGTATCGCGACGGACTACTGCGTGCTGGCGACGGCCACGGACGCCGTCAAGGAGGGCTTCACCACCCGCGTGCTGTTGGACCTGACGGCCGGTGTCGCACCGGAGTCGACGGCAAGAGCCGTTGAGGGTATGCGCGCCGCAGGAGTTCAGATCAGTTAGTCGGATCGACCGGACGGCCCGTCCACTTGGGTGGACGCCCGGCCATGAAAGCGCGCACGCCTTCCTTCGCGTCGTCATGGCCCATCACCGCGAGGTGGATCTCGGTCTCACGATCGCCAACGGCTGCACGGTCCAGGTCGAACGAATCCCACAGCAGTCGCTTGCTGGCCGCCACCGACATCGGTGCGGCGTTCTCGGCGATGTCACGCGCAACCGCCAGGGCGGCAGGCAGCACCTCGTCAGCCTCGAGCACGCGGCTGCCCAGACCGAGTTCGACAGCACGGTTCCCGTCGAATGTGGCTCCAGTCAAAAGGATTTCGGCGGCGTTGGCGATTCCGACCAGCCTCGGCAGCAGCCAGTGCGAATATGCATCGCCGACCACGCCGCGCCGCACCTGAACGACGCCGTAGCGGCCGTCGGCAGCGAAGAACCGGATATCGCACTGCAGCGCGAGCGTCAGACCCAACCCGATCGCATGACCGTTGACGGCGGCGATCACCGGTTTGGACAACGTCCAGGGGGGCACTTCGATGCCTGCTGCGCTGAAGCCGGGACCTGGCGCCGCGAACGTGTCCTCGCCCTCAGCAAGATCTGCACCGGCGCAGAACGCCGGCGGCGCTCCGGTCAGCACGATCGCACGCACGTTGTCGTCCAGATCACACGTGCGGTAGGCCTTCGCGAGTTCCTCGCGCATGCCGTCGCCCACGGCGTTGCGCTGCTTGGGCCTGTTGAGCGTGATGGTTGCCACACCACCGTCGATGGCCAGCAGCAATGTGCGAAATTCGGGCTGACCGGCACGTGGTTGCACTGCTCCATTCTTGGGCATCCCCGTATCGTCGCCTTGATCCTGCCCGTTGTCTCTCGTCTGGAGCGTTGAACTTTGACCCAAGCTGCCACCCCGTCTCTTGCCCAGTTAGAGGTCTGGCCGGGCAAGGCCTACCCGCTCGGCGCCACGTACGACGGGTCGGGCACCAACTTCGCGGTGTTCAGCGAGGTCGCCGAGAAGGTCGACCTGTGTCTGTTCGACGCCGACGGCGGTGAGATCGCCTGCATCACCCTGCCTGAGGTCGACGGGTTCGTCTGGCACGGCTTCATCCCGACCATCGAGCCGGGCCAGCGCTACGGCTACCGCGTGTACGGACCCTATGATCCCGCCGCAGGGCTGCGATGCAATCCGAAGAAGCTTCTGCTCGATCCGTACTCCAAGGCCATCGATGGCAGCTTCAACTGGGAGCAGTCGCTGTTCTCGTACAACTTCGGCGACCCCGACAGCCGCAACGACGACGACTCCGCGGCCAGCATGCCCAAGTCCGTCGTGATCAACCCGTATTTCGACTGGGGCGTCGACCGCCCGCCGGGCCACGAGTACGCCGACACCGTCATCTACGAAGCGCACGTCAAGGGCCTGACGCAGACGCACCCGGACATCCCGGAGAACATCCGCGGAACCTACGCCGCCGTCGCACATCCGGTGATCATCGATCACCTGAAAGCGTTGGGCGTCAACGCCATCGAGCTGATGCCGGTGCACCATTTCGCGAATGACTCGACGCTGATCGACAAGGGCCTCTCGAATTACTGGGGCTACAACACGATCGGGTTCTTGGCACCGGACTCCAAGTACAGCTCCAGCCCCAATCCCGGCGGGCAGGTGCAGGAGTTCAAAGCCATGGTGCGCGCCCTGCACGAGGCAGGCATCGAGGTGATCCTCGACGTGGTCTACAACCACACCGCCGAAGGCAACCACATGGGACCGACGTTGTCCCTTCGCGGCATCGACAACGCCGCCTACTACCGCCTCGTCGACGACGACAAGCGCTACTACATGGACTACACCGGCACCGGCAACAGCCTCAACGTCGGCCACCCGCACTCGCTGCAGCTGATCATGGACTCGCTGCGGTACTGGGTGACCGAGATGCATGTCGATGGGTTCCGGTTCGACCTGGCCGCGACGCTGGCGCGCGAGTTCTACGACGTCGACCGCCTGGCCGCGTTTTTTGAACTCGTGCAACAGGATCCGACCGTCAGCCAGGTCAAGCTCATTGCCGAGCCGTGGGACGTCGGCCCGGGCGGCTACCAGGTTGGTAACTTCCCACCGCAGTGGACGGAGTGGAACGGCAAGTACCGCGATACCGTCCGCGACTACTGGCGCGGCGAGCCTGCGACACTCGACGAGTTCGCATCCCGGCTCACCGGCTCGGCCGACCTCTACGAGCACACCGGTCGCAGGCCCGTGGCGTCCATCAACTTCGTCATCGCGCATGACGGGTTCACGCTGCGGGATCTGGTGTCCTACAACGAGAAACACAACGACGCCAACGGCGAGGACAACAACGACGGCGAGAGCCACAACCGGTCGTGGAACTGTGGCGCCGAGGGCCCGACCGACGACGAAGAGGTGAACGCGCTGCGGGGACGTCAGCAGCGCAACTTCATCACGACTCTGCTGCTGTCGCAGGGCGTGCCGATGATCGCCCACGGCGACGAACTGGGTCGCACGCAGCAGGGCAACAACAACGTCTACTGCCAGGACAACGAGCTGTCCTGGATCGACTGGGAGACTGCAGACACCGACCTGATCGAGTTCACCTGCACGGTCTCGGCGTTACGCGCTGCACACCCGGTGTTCCGGCGGCGTCGGTTCTTCTCCGGCAGCCCGGTCCGCAAGCGCGGAGGCGATGGCCTGCCCGATATCGCCTGGTTCGCGCCCGACGGCTCCGAGATGAGTGACGAGGACTGGGATTCGGGGTTCGCGAAGTCGATCGCGGTCTACCTGAACGGTCAGGGCATCCCCGATCTCGACGACCGCGGCCAGCGGGTCACCGACGATTCGTTCGTGTTGTTCTTCAATGCGCATCACGAACCAATCGAGTTCACCCTTCCCGCAGAGCAATTCAGCGCCACATGGGTTGTCGAAATCGACACGGCCGCAGCTTCGGACGAGGAGGCTCAGAACTACGACGCCGGCGCGCAGGTGTCCGTAGATGCCCGATCGGTTTTGGTGCTGCGTTCGGAGACGCTCAACGGGAAGTAGTCAGCGTTCGACGTTGAAGAACGAGTCGCCGTCCTCAGGGGTGCCGTCGATCTGACCGCGATCGACGCCGTGCTGCTCTGGATCGAGGTGGTCGAGCGTCTCGTCGGACACCGACTCGGTTTCTGCGGCAGAGTCGTCTGCGTCGCGCGGATCAATGTCATCGGGCCCCGCGTCGGGCACCTCGTCGGCCAGGCGCTCGTCGAGCGTCTCGTCCTCCCGTGCTTCGATCCACTGCTCCGGCGGGTCCACCACCTCGTCGCCGTCGTCGTTGCGCACCTCATCGGAATCAAGCTGCTCTTCGGGCGTGAGGGGATTGTCGTCGGATACGTCGCGTGCCATGTCTGCCATGTTGCCCTACCCAGCGCCCGGCTAACCAGTCATTGCCCCGGATGCTCGTGAACCGTTGTGCGCCAGCATTCTTGCCTCCCAGGTTTCCTGTACCGTACCTCGACGTATGGTACGGTCCGTCCTGTAGCAACCGCGGCCGTCGTGTCGGCAGCAGAGCTTTCTCGCATGCCGCCGGCCAGGCGGGCCGGAGTAGGCGCCGACGAGCGGCGGCACCTACCGGCGGCCGCGGTCGCTCAATCAGGCAAACTCGCAGCGGATAATTTTCGCAAGCGTAAGTGACGTCGTAAGCTGCCGGTCATGACGCTGGCGCGGCGTACCGGCGGCCCGTTGACGGCCGATGACTGGATCCAGACCGGCTTTACATTGCTATCCGAGGGCGGACCGGGCGCGCTGCGTATCGGCCGACTGTGCGAACGACTCCATGTCACCAAGGGCAGCTTCTATTGGCATTTCACCGACATGTGCGCTTACCGCGCCGCACTGGCCCACGCGTGGGCTGACCTGTATGACGAGCGACGCCGAAGCCTGGCGATTCCGCCCGACGCCACAGGCCGCCAACGACTCGAGAAGATGATCAGAGCGCTGATCCGAGCCGATCACTGGGCGCTCGAACGCGCGATGCGTATCTGGGCACTGACCGACGACTCGGTACTGGAGAGTGTCCGCCGACGTGATGAGCGGGTGCTCTCCGAAGTTCGTCAAGCGTTCATCGACTGCGGATTCGACGACGACGAGGCGAGGCTGCGCTCATCGCTCTTGTTCGCCGCAGGCGTCGGATTGCTGCGCGACCACAGGGCGGCGCAGGACGCGCCGATGGGGGCGCGCGTCCTTGATCTCATGCTCCGTCGATAGTCCGGGTGGGCTCCAGCCCGGTTTTGGCGTCGAGATACTGCAGCAGATCGTGCGCGGCGACCTCGACATCCTTGTGCCGCCATTCGGCCGCTCGGTAGACGCATGCGATCAACCCGGTGCGGTGCAGCCTGCGGAGGTCGCCGTAGACGAACGCGTAGCGCGCCTTGGTGCCGTCGGTGGCGCCCTCGGTGAGCCCGAGATGCCATTTCGCGTAGTCCTCCCACGAATGCGACTTCAGGTAGGAGTTCTGCGCGTCGGCGTTGGGTTGTGCTTCGCCCCAGTCGCTGTCGAGCACGTACTGGCGGTTGTCGATCAATTCCCGCGCCTTGGTCACGGCGGCGTCGTTGAGCGAGTACTTGGCCATGGTGACACTCTCCTCACTGCCCCGGGTCCGCTGGAGATTCTCAGCGCCGCAATGTCTTTCATCGAGAGACCGGTCAGCCGATGATCCGGGCGATCGACTTCAGCGGGATAGGCAACCAGCTGGGCCGGTGACGGGCTTCGTAGCCGGCCTCGTACACCGCTTTGTCGAGCTCGTACGCGAGAAGCAGATCCCCGGAATCGCGCGGGTCGACGCCGGAGACTTCCGCATAGCCTTCGCAGAAGGACCCGGCGTTGCGGTCCACCCATTCGCGCGCCCGTGCGCCGAGTTGGCGGTCGCGATCCTCGTCCCGCGAGTCGCTGGAGTGGTCCATCAGGCGCTGGTACGCCGCGTACTCGTAGGACCGCAGCATTCCCGCCACGTCACGAATCGGCGAATCGGGCCGCCGACGCTCGTCGAGCGGCTGTCCAGGCTCCCCCTCGAAGTCGATCAGCACCCAACCTTCCGGAGTGCGCAGCACCTGGCCGAGATGCAGGTCGCCGTGCACGCGCTGGACCACGATCTGCTCTTCACCGAGCTTGCGATAGCGCTCCTCGATAAGCGGGACGTATTCCTCGAGTTCTGGCACCGCCTTCGCAACAGCCGCGAGCCGCTCGAACATGGTGCCGGCCGGGAACGCGACGGTCGCCGTCTCCAGCTTGTCGGCCAACGTCGCGTGCACCGCGGCGACCGCTTCACCCAGCCGGTAGGACTCCCCGGCGAAGTCACCGCCGACCTCGTCGGCGTAGAGGTCGCCCTCGGCGAACAGGTCGCGAGTGCTGGCCAGCGCCATGTCCCAGCCCTCGGCGGAGTTGGCCGCGAAGGCGGTGACCATGCCGAGTGCGCACGACTCGCCGTCACACACCGTTTCGAAGGAACCCAGCAGCCGCGCCACGTGCGGATTTTCTGCTCGTGCCAGCACGCGGTTGAGTTCGATGTCGGGGTTGGTGCCCGGGGTGATGCGGCGGAAGATCTTGAGAACGGCCTCCTGCTCGAACACCACGCTGGTGTTGCTCTGCTCGGCGCCCATCAGATGCGACGCGACGTCGAGCGGCAACGTGACATCGGGCTCTTTCTCGAAGCGCACCGCTGCATCGTCCGAACCGACCGTGGACGACGCGTCGATCAACGACAGCAAGTATTGCGCGGCTGCAGGGTCGTAGAGAGCGTCGTAGGCGATGCGGCCACCGTCGGTCCCGATGGTCGCCACATCGGCGTACTCCTCGATGGGCCCGGTGTTCCACCGCACGATGACTTGGTAGCGCTCAGAGGTGCCGTCGGTGTAGGCGACGTCGAGCAGTACGAGGTCCAGGTCGTCGCGCAGCGGGATACGGACAGCGGGGTGGGCCGAGGCGAGTTCGCGGCTGCGTCCCGCGTACCAGCGCTGCTGCGGTAACCATGCGTCGAACGGCAGGTTCACGTCGCGACTCCAGGTTCGGGTTCGCGCAGTGCGAACCAATAGAATCCATGGCCGGGCAGGGTGAGCAGATAGGGCAGCTGGCCGATGCGCGGGAATTCGACGTGCCCGGTCATCTCGATCGGTGTGTAGCCGTTCCAGTGCTGCAGATTCAGCTCGATGGGCTGCGGGAAGCGCGAGAGGTTGTTGACGCACAGCACGGTGCCGCCCTGCTCCTCGTCTTCCATCTCGCGAACGTACGTCAACACCGACGGGTTGGACCCGCTTAGTTCGCGGAACGTGCCTACGGCGAACGCGTCGTGGCGCCGCCGCACGGCCAGCATGGTGCGGGTCCAGTTCAGCAGCGAGGTCGAGCTGTCGCGCTGCGCCTCGACGTTGACCGACTGATAACCGTAGATCGGATCCTGGTTCGGCGGCAGGTACAGCCGACCGGGGTTGGCGGTGGAGAAACCCGCGTTGCGGTCCGGTGTCCATTGCATCGGCGTGCGCACCCCGTCGCGGTCGCCCAGCCAGATGATGTCGCCCATGCCGATCTCGTCGCCGTAGTAGAGCACCGGGGAGCCGGGCAGTGACAGCAGCAGTGCGGTGAACAACTGCATCTGGTTGCGGTCGTTCTCCAACAGCGGTGCCAGCCGTCGGCGGATGCCGACATTCGCCTTCATCCGGGGATCCTTGGCGTATTCGGCGTACATGTAGTCGCGCTCTTCGTCAGTGACCATCTCGAGCGTCAACTCGTCGTGGTTGCGCAGGAAGATGCCCCACTGCGCCATGTCGGGGATCGGCGGTGTCTGCGCGAGGATCTCGGAGATGGGGAACCGCGACTCGCGTCGCACCGCCATGAAAATCCTTGGCATGAGGGGAAAGTGGAACGCCATGTGGCATTCGTCGCCGCCGGTGTCCGGATCTCCGAAGTACTCGACCACGTCGGCGGGCCACTGATTGGCCTCAGCCAACAGGACACGACCGGGGAACTCGTCGTCGATCACCTTGCGGCAGTGCCGAAGGAAGGCGTGGGTCTCGGGCAGGTTCTCGCAGTTGGTGCCCTCACGCTCGAACAGGTAGGGCACCGCGTCGAGGCGGAATCCGTCGATGCCCAGATCCAGCCAGAACCGCAGGACGTCGATCATGGCTTCCTGCACGGCCGGATTGTCGTAGTTCAGGTCGGGCTGGTGGGAGAAGAACCGGTGCCAGTAGAACTGCCTGCGCACCGGGTCGTAGGTCCAGTTGGATTCCTCGGTGTCGACGAAGATGATGCGGGCGTCCTGGTACTTCTCACTGGTATCGCTCCACACGTAGAAGTCGCCGTAGGGACCGTCGGGGTTGTGTCGCGATTCCTGGAACCACTCGTGGGAATCCGACGTGTGGTTCATGACCAGGTCGGTGATGACGCGAATGCCGCGGCGGTGCGCGGCGTCCAGCAGTTCGACGAAGTCCTCGACGGTGCCGAACTCGGGCAGCACCTTGTAGAAGTCGCGTATGTCGTAGCCGCCGTCGCGAAGTGGCGAGTCGTAGAAGGGCGGCAGCCAAAGGCAATCCACCCCAAGCCATTTCAAATAGTCCAAGCGATCTGTGAGACCACGCAGATCACCACTGCCGTCGGAGTTGGAGTCGTGGAACGCCCGAACCAGCACCTCGTAGAAGACGGCGTGCTTGAACCAGGTGCGGTCCTCAGGCAGCGCGCGGGCGTGTTCGAAGTCTTCTGCGTTCGGATGCTCCACCACGCCGTCTTCGACGTGGCTGCCTTCACTTGGGTCGCGGTCTACGTCCATACAAGGTTCAAACCTACCCATGTCTGGCGAAGTTGAATCGCCGGAAATCTGGTCCGCGGGGTGCCGCGTTTGCTGGTTCTGTCGCGGTTGAAGACGCGGTCGGAAGGGGTTACCGTGTCCGGCTCCCCTGACCCGGCGTTGTGCCTTCCCGGCGCTGCGCCGAGGGTTGGCCCTTTATGCACGATGTGGGCAGGTTTGCGTGACGTAACGACACGCTCGAAGTCGGCTTCGGCGTATTTCCGCTCCCGACGGGGCGGTGAAATTGGTGCAATTGGCGATATCGCAGGTCCGGTAACATTTCGGCAGGAAGGCTGAGGGGGTTCGGCGCTTGTCAGCGCGGAGCTGAGTGCTATGGGGAGTGACAGTGACTGAGGATTTGCGGGTCGACACCGCACTTGTCCGTCAGTCCGGCGGCAAATTGGAGACGATTGCGGGTTTGATCCCGGAGCCGCCAGCATCCTTCGTCCCTGAGGGAGTGGATGCGCTGTCGACCGCGATCGCGGGCAGGGTGGCCGAGGTGGTGGATCCGGTTCTCGCCCAAATGCCGATCACTAAAGACGAACTGACCCGCTTTGCCCAGAACGTCGTGCAGGCCGCGGACCACTACGACGCGAGCGATCGGCAGATCGCAGAGGAGATCCTCAAGCGACTGGGCCTGTTCGAGGAGTCGGGTGCAGGTTCGGCAGGTGGGAATGCGACGGGTGCCGCGGGCCCGCCGTCGCCGGCATCGGCTGGTTCGGCCGGTCAGCCGGCGGCGGGTGCAGGCCAGTCGGACCAAATGGGCCAGCTGATGCAGATGCCGATGCAGATGGCCCAGCAGGCCGCCCAGATCCCGATGCAGTTGGCGAGCATGGCCGCGGCGATTCCGCAGGCGATGATGCAGGGCGTTCAGAGCGCGGTGCAGCAGGCCAGTCAGTTGGCGCAGGGGTCCGACGAGGACAAGGTTCCTGGCGCAGACGAGGCCGCCGCGGACGATGAGCGCGAGGAGCGGCCTGAAGATGAGGCTGAGCCGCAGGCCGAGGGGGCCGCGCCCGGCGATTCGGGTGGCGAGCGGGTGCCTGACGCTAGTCCGCACGAACCCGCCCCCCCGGTACCAGCGGGCCCGAAGCCCGCCCCAACGCGTCCGGCAGACTCGTCGCCGGAGATCGCACTGTGACCTTTCAGCCGCCAGGCGGCCCGCCACCTCCACCGCCACCGGGTGGCCCACCGCCGGGGAATCCTTATCCGCCGCAAGGCTATCCGGGGCCACAACAGCCGTGGCCGCAACAGCAGCCATGGGCCGGTGGCCCGCCGCCGAGAAAGCGCGGCAATGGCTGGAAGTGGGCGCTAGTTGGGCTGGCACTGCTTGTTGTCATCGGAGTGACTGTGGCAGTGACGATTTCGGTTACCAAAGGCGGCGATGACGACGGTCCGACGCCCACGGGCGAAACGTTTGGATTAGCAAGCGCCGACGACAAGGGTCCCGCGAACATCATTACGGAAGATCCCAGCTGCGCGGCGTGGACTCCGATCGCCCAAACCTTCATCGATAAGGAAAGGGCCGCGGGCTGGAATGAACGCGATCCAAGCGTTGGGGCCAGTGCATGGACGTCCGAGCAGCGCTCGATGTATGAAACGGTGGCGCGTGCCGCGCGCGATGCAGCCGATCAAACCGTGGCGATCGCAAAAGTCACGCCGCATCGCGTCATTCGCGAGATGTATGAGCAGTACATCGCATACGCCCGGGCATACAGCGATGCCATTCCGAATTACGAGCCATCTGACGATCACTTGGCGCGCGTCTTCAGCTCGACTGGTAGTGCGATTGCCCATGCGTGTTCGGCTATAAGATATGGGTCCGCCGAATCCCGTAGTCCGCTGGTTCCGTCGGCCGCGGAACCGTCGGAGAGTGCTCCTCTCCAGAACCCCAGTATTCCAACACAATTCATGACGTCAGCGGATCCCAAGTGCCAAGACTGGGTCCGGCGACTCGATCAGTTCGCGGCGGCAACCAAGGACTGGCAAGACCTTGACCCCTCTATCAGCGCCAGTGGTTGGACTGCCGACCAACGAAAAGTCGTCGACGCCGTTATACCGGTCATGAACACGCTCGCTGATGACA
Organism: Mycolicibacterium rhodesiae NBB3; assembly: GCF_000230895.2. Next base: position 2,463,032 of record NC_016604.1, on the reverse strand, counting down.
TCCAAGCGATGGGTGAGGCTAGCGACAACCTAGTCTTTCGCGACTTCGCAGTTTTCGCCGCGCAGTACCGTCGCGCTTATGCCACAGCCCTCCCGAGCTACACGGTTGCCGATTCATATTTGTCCGGCGTTGCTTCGTCCACAACTTCTGCGATTTGGGAAGCCTGCAAGGCGGCCGGGAGCTAGCTATGGGTCTCGGGAGGCCAGAAGATCCGTACGGCTTGACGGATCCGCCAGCGTGGCCTGATGTCGATGAGGACACGCTCGGAGCCTGCGCAGACTCGTTTGACACTGCGTCGAAGTCAGTGGCTGACCAGCTAGAGTCGGCCAAGAGCGAACGAACGCAGTTGTTCGGTGGGGCTGGGACTTGGTCCGGCGGCGGCTCGACAGCAGCTTCACGAAATCTAGATCAGCGAATCACCGATCTCGATTCGCTGAGGCAACAACTGGATGCATCGGCACAGCTGTTCAAAGATTGCCGGGACGCAGTGGTGCGAGCCAAGAATGAGATTATCGACAACACAATCGAAGCCAATCAGAGGATCGCCGACATCCAGAACGACTCTGAGGCTTCGGCGGATTCAAAGTTGACCGATATCCGTTCTGTTATCGAAGGAACACGCTCAGAAAATGTCGCGGCGATAGCCCAAGAACGCTTCAAGTTGACGGGTGAGACGCCGCCCGATACGGAGATAGAAGGCGATCCTAGGGTTCAACTGGTTTCCGATAACGAACCTCTTGCGCCACCGCCACCGGGAAATCTCCCTGGTGCTCCCGGCGACATCGAACCCCTTGCGCCTGCACCGCCAGTTCCTTCCGCCAATATCCCCGAGCCGGAAACGAATGCCCCCGATGGTCAAGGCGTAATCGAGCCCGGTGCCCCGCCATCGGAGTCCCTCCCAGCAGATCCCGCACCCGTATCCAACAAACCTGGGGCGCCCGGAACGATTGAGCCAGCGCCACTACCGCCCGCAGCCCCAGCCGCCGAAGCACCTCCGCCAGCACCTGGTCCCGGATTTCCTGGCATGCCTGGGCTTCCTGGAATGCCCGGCGCCCCCAGCGCTCCCAGTGCACCGACCACTCCGAGTATCGGAACACCGTCGAGCCCGCTGTCCACACCCTCAGCGCCAGCGGCGACCACACCGACGGCGCCCAACACTCCGAGCGCAACTCCGTCGACGCCGACGCAACAGCTAACAGAGTTCCAACGGTCGATGACCGAAGCTGCCGCAAAGGCCGCGGCCCAAACGCCAATCCCGCCAACGCAACCAGCTGTACCCATGGGCTCCGCTCCGACCCCGCAGCCGCTCGCCGCCCCCGCAGTTGCGGATGCTCCCGCTGCAGCGACAACGTCTCAGACCTCCTCTGCGGCGGGACCGGCCGCTGGCGCACCAGCGCCGGTCGCACCCGTGCCGCCCACCTCCGCGCCCGCGCCGAGCTCGCCGATGCCGCTCGGTCCACCACCGACACCGGCACCTGCGGCACCCGTCGCTCCTGCAGGTCCCGTCGGACCAAGCGTCCCATCTGCCGCCGCTGCCGCAGGCGCTAGCGCAGTGGGAGCCCCTGCGCCAGTGCCGGTTTCGACCGCACGCGCGCACCGCGAAGCAGCCGCCGCAGCGGCGACAGCGGGCGCTCTGCGCCGTTCGACCGGTAACGACCCCGTAATGCTCGCTCAACGCATCGCCGCCGCCCTCAACGCCGGCGTCACCGACGTCGGATTCTTCTGGCTCACCGGCCTCGCGAAGGACGGAACCATCGTCGTCGCCAACAACTACGGTCTCGGCTACATACCCGAGAGCGTCAACCTGCCCGAACAAGTCAGAATGGCCACCGCCGACGAGAGCATCCCTGCCGCCGTCCGTGGTAGCTGGGCCACGTATCCGATTCTGGCGCTTCATGGTTGGGCCCAACACCATGACACGGATCTTCGCGCGGTCATTGCCACCGAAGACCAGTTCAAGGGATTCGACCCCGGGGCGCCCAAGATCGTGCTGCGCCCCGACGACATCCCAGACAACGGGAACATGGATGGCCGACACCGCCTGCAGGTGATTTCGCCCGGCACCGCGATCAAGTTGGCCGCAGTGAGTAGCTCCGGTCTGTCGGACCTGTTGCCGCCGCCCCCCACCGACGCCAACGCCCCAGAGGACCAGCGTTCGCAACTGTGGTTCGAGGTGTTCCGCCCGCTTCTGAGCAACGTTCCCGACCGGGCCGCCGTGCAGCTCGCCGCGTTCGTGAGCTACGCCGACCACGCGCAAGAATTGGCTCTGCACCGCGCGCACACCGCGACCGATCCCGCCGATCAGCGTGCCGCCATTGCCGATTGGATCTACTGGCAGCACCTCAGTGTGCTGATGTCCGACGCTCTCGCCACTGCGGCCACTGTCTGAGCACTCCGACGGCAACGACGAGCCAGGCCGCAAACGCAATCCAGAAGAACGCCAGCGACACCACGACGAACCATCGCCAACCGGTTTCCACGGCCATCGCATACGTCGCCGACGAGTACATCCCGAGCGGGAACACCGCGGGCCAATCGAGTCCCACCGAACGCCGGAAGGCCACGTAGAGCAGTACCGGAATCCACATCGTCGCGACAATCCAGGTCCCAATCGTCACCAGTCGCACGGCGTCGGCGATCGGCCCGGGAAGCAGAATGCGGTGCAGATGATCACCGGCCAGCGTCGCAATCGCGATGCCGCCCATGAGAATCCAAACGTCGGGCTGAACCAGCTCCGGCGACGACGCATCGTGCCGCACGCGCCACAGCACCAACGTGGTCATCACCACGTAGAGACACAGACCCAGCACCCAGAAGATGAACGCCCAGAACAGGATGCCCAGGCCGGCCCAGACGATGGCCAGCCCCGACGTTGCGACGGCGGCAAGCTCCCACCCGCCGCGCGCGCGGTCGCGCAGTCCCGTCCATCGGAGCGGCCACATCGAGCGGATCGCGAGGGGTAGTACCGTCAGCCAGCCCTGGATTGCCATGCCCCCCAACACCCACAGCACGATGTGATACTCACTCAGCCGTGCGCCCACGACCGCACACGCGGCCACATACGTGAACAGTGCGAGCGTCACGTTGGGATCGCGCATGTCGAGCCCGTGCCACGCCCTGGCCGAAAGGACCATCAGCACCGGTAACGTCACCGCCGCGAGGACAATCAGGACGTCACTGATGACGTGGAAGCCGTGATCCGCAGCCGCGATCGACACGATGCCGGTCGCCATGACCGCTGCAAATACGTCGGGTCTCACGGCCGTAGGTCGACCACCAGATGACGAATACCGGTGTGCCGATTGCTCCGCGTCCACTCCACCGGCTTGACGAGCCGCGCGGAACTGAAGCGGGTCAGTAACTCCTCGTAGAGCACCCGCAGCTCGAGGCGCGCCAGATTGGCGCCCAGGCAGTAATGCACGCCCTGCCCGAAACCCAAGTGCGGATTCGGTTTACGCGTGATGTCGAATGCGTCGGGTTCGGCGAACACCAGAGCGTCGCGGTTGGCCGACCCTTCCCAGATCTGCACCTTCTGGCCGGCCGTGATCTGGCAGCCGGCCAGCTCGACGTCACGGGTCGCGGTGCGGCGTTTCGATGGCGACGGCGACGTCCACCGCACCATCTCCTCGACCGCGGTGGGTAGCTGCTCCAGATCGGCGCGCAAAGCCTGTAACTGATCAGGATGCTCGACCAGCGCCAAGAGTCCGCCTGCAACGGCATTTCGCGTCGTTTCCGCACCGGCACTGAACAGCAGACTGAAGAACAGATACAGCTCGAGATCCGACAGGCTCTCGTCCTCCACCGTTGCGTTCGCGACGACCGAGAGCATGTCATCGGTCGGCTCGGCCCGCTTCGACGCGATCAACTCCTGGCCGTAGGTGTACATCCGGGAGCCCGCCTCCTCGGGCGTCAGCTGCCCCACCGACGCCTTGCGGGAGCCACCGAAATCGAACTGCGGCTCGATCGCCTTGAATAGCCAATGTCGTTCGGACTCGGGAACTCCCAGCAGGATGCAGATCATCTGCATCGGCAGCTCGGCGGCCACGTCGACCAGGAAGTCGAGCGGCTCCCCCGGCGTCACCTCATCCAGCAGCCGACGGGCGCGGGTTCGCAGATCGTCCTCGACGCGGGCGATCATCCGCGGCGTCAGACCCGAGCTGACAAGCCGGCGGATGTGCGAATGGCGCGGGTCGTCCATCATGTTGAGCACCTGCCCGGCGACCGCCAGGTCCTGCAACAGCGTGCCGCCGAAGGGACGCGAGCCGCCTGTCACCGACGAGTAGGTCTCCGGATCCCGAAACACCGCAAGGGTTTCGGCATGTGTGGCGACGGACCAGAAGCCCTCGCCATCGGGTGTGTTGACTGTCGGCTCATGCCAGTAGACGGGCGCCTCGCGACGGTGCACGGCGAACAGCTCGTGCGGAAAACCGTTGGCGAAATTATCCAGATCGGTGAAGTCGATCTCGGCGACCCCGCCCGCCAACGATGTCACAGAATCGCGCCCGACGTGTACTTCGCTGCCTCGGGATAGCGGCCGACCAGCTCGTCGACCGCATTGACGACCCGGTCCACCTGGTCGCCCGCTGCGCCCGTGAACGCCTGCTTGTCCGCCAGCGCCGCGTCTAACTCCACGCGGTCCAGCGGTAGACGCGGGTCTGAGGCCAGGCGATCCAGTAGATCCGGTTCCTGCCCTTTCTCGCGCATCGCCAATGCGACTGCGACGGCATGTTCCTTGATCACCTCGTGCGCGGTCTCGCGACCCACACCCGCTCGAACTGCCGCAATCAGAATGCGAGTCGTCGCCAAGAACGGCAAGTAGCGATCCAACTCCCGCTGGATCACCGCCGGATAGGCGCCGAATTCGTCGAGCACCGTCAGGAATGTCTCGGTCTGTCCGTCGATGGCGAAGAACGCATCGGGTAACGCGACCCGCCGCACCACCGAACAGAACACATCGCCCTCGTTCCATTGGGCGCCCGCGAGTTCGGCAGCCATCGATGCGTAACCCCGCAGCACCACTTGCAGGCCGTTGACTCGCTCGCACGAGCGGGTGTTCATCTTGTGCGGCATCGCCGACGAGCCGACCTGGCCGGGCGCGAAGCCCTCCGTCACCAGTTCATGGCCTGCCATCAGCCTGATCGTGTGCGCCATCGACGACGGGCCGGCGCCCACCTGCACCAAAGCGGAGACGACGTCGTGGTCCAACGAACGTGGGTATACCTGGCCGACGCTAGTGAAAATCTCTGTGAAGCCAAGGAATTCGGCAATCCGCGCTTCGAGCACAGCGAGTCGCTCCGTGTCGCCGTCGAACAGGTCCAGCATGTCCTGCGCTGTGCCCATCGGGCCTTTGATGCCGCGCAGCGGATAGCGGTCGATCAACGAGCGCAGCCGATTCAGCGCGACTAGCAGCTCTTCGGCGGCCGATGCGAATCGCTTACCCAACGTCGTCGCCTGGGCGGCAACATTGTGCGAGCGCCCCGCCATCACGAGATCGCGATACACGACGGCACGCTCGGCGAGCCGCGCCACCACCGCGACACCATGCGAGAAGACCAGCTCCAACGACCGACGGATCTGCAGCTGCTCGACGTTCTCGGTGAGATCCCGAGAAGTCATGCCCTTGTGCACGTGCTCGTGGCCGGCCAGCGCGTTGTATTCCTCGATCCGTGCCTTGACGTCGTGCCGGGTCACCCGCTCGCGCGCGGCGATCGACGACAGGTCGACGTCCTCGAGCACTCGCTCGTAGTCCTCGACGACGCCGGACGGCACGTCGACACCCAATTCTGCCTGGGCGTGCAGCACCGCCAGCCACAGCCGACGCTCGGCAACGACCTTGGCCTCCGGCGACCAGATGGCCACCATCTCATCGCTCGCGTAGCGGTTGGCCAGCACGTTTGGGATCGTCACAAACACACAGCTTACGGCGGCGGCCAGGAGCACAAATAGGGCAGGACGAATAGGGCAAGGTAGCCGGTATGCACTTTGTTGGGCTCGATCTTGCCTGGGGTGAGAAGAAGCAGACCGGCGTCGCCGCTATCGACCTCAACGGACGCCTGCTCCACGTGGGTATCGCCAAGGACGACGCTGACATCATCGATTCGATAGCACCGTTCACCAGCGGGGACTGCGTGGTGGGCTTCGACGCCCCGCTGATCGTCAACACACCCAGCGGGTTCCGACCCGCGGAAACCGCGTACAACCGCGACTTTCAGAAGTTCGATGCGGGGGCCTATCCCGCGCATACCGGCAATCCCCTGTTCAATCCCCCGCGCGCCGGCACCCTCGCAGCCGCGTTGGATCTCGACACCGATCCCGCCTCGTCGTCGAGCCGCCGGGCCATCGAGGTCTATCCCCACCCCGCCACCATCGTCCTGTTCGGACTCGACAAAACGCTGAAGTACAAGAAGGGAGCGTTCGGCGACCGTCAGCGCGAACTGCTGAAGCTGATGACCTTCATCGAGGGGCTCGACGATGCCACACCGCGGCTGCGCCCGAACCGCAGCGTGGCCTGGGTGGAGCTGCGCAAGCGAGTCGAGGCCGCGACGAAGCCGGCGCAGCTCGACCGGGACGAGGATCCCGTCGACGCCGTGATGTGCGCGTACGTCGCGCTGTACTGGTACAGCAGACCCGACGATGTGAGTATCTACGGCGACGCAGATACCGGCTACATCGTCACCCCGAGCCTACGGCCGGATCAGGTGCCGGCGCCACGGCGAAAGGTGGTGCCGCCGCCCAACGACGAACTCCACGAACGTCTTACGCGAATCGACACGCTTCTCGCCGAGGTTCAGCAAGAGGTGAAAACCATCCGCGAGCGGCTGTACCGATTGTGAACTAGTCAGGCGTCTCAGCCAGGTGGGTCGGATCGGTGATGCCTATGGTCTTGATACCGAGTTGCTTGTTGATCAGCACGGTGATGCCGAACAGCACGATCCCGGTCACCAGCAGGATCCCGGCGAGCAGGTATTGCGTTCCCGGCCGTCCGGACAACGGCGTCACCAGATACAGCGAGGCGATGCAACCGATCACGGGAAGCACGGTCGGCGTCTTGAAATGTCCGCCGGTGTTCTTCACGTCGCGGCGCAGTACCAGGACCGCGATGTTGACCATCGCGAACACTGCCAGCAGTAAGAGCGACGTCGTGCCGCCCAGTACCGAAATCGCGGAATCACTGGCGAACGCGGACACGTAGAAGATCAACCCGAACGCGACCGCGGTCGTGAACAGAATGGCCACCCACGGAGTGCGTCGTGTCTTGTGTACCGACCCCAACACGGGGGGCAGCACGTGCTGACGCGCCATACCGTAGATGAGCCTGCTGGCCATCAGCATGTTGATCAGAGCGGTATTCGACACCGCGAACATCGTGATGAACGGAAAGAGTGTGCCGATCGGCAGTCCGGGTGCGGCGGCCTCGACCACGTCGACGAGCGGCGTCTTGCTCGCCGTCAGGTCGCCGATCGGTACCAACGCCACCGCGATGATCGAGACCAGCACATAGACGATGCCGGCAATGGTCAACCCGCTCAACAGAACCTTCGGGAAGATCCGCACCGGGTCCTTGGTCTCCTCGGCCATGTTCACCGAGTCCTCGAAGCCGACCATTGCGAAAAAGGCCAGCGATGTCGCTGCGGTGACCGCGACGAAAGTGCTTCGCTCGCCCTCGTTTTCGAAGAGGATCACCCGGGAGAAGTCGAGGTTGTCGCCGCCCTGGGTGAACGCCCACAGTCCGACCACGATGACCAAGAGAAGGCCGGTGATCTCAATGATGGTCAACCCGACGTTGAGCTTCACGCTTTCGCTGACACCCCGGAAGTTGACTGCCGCGAGGCCGGCCATGAACAACAGCGCGATGGCCGCGATGCCGATCTTGCCCCAGTCCAATCCGAAGCCCTTGATCAGGTTGGAGGCGAATGCCTGAGACGCTGTCGACGCCGAGGTGATGCCCGAACACATGACGACGAAGGCGACCAGGAAGGTGAAGAAGTGGATGCCGAATGCCTTGTGCGCGTAGAGCGCCGCACCTGCCGCCTGCGGGTACTTGGTGACCAGTTCCAGGTAAGAGAATGCGGTGATGGTCGCGATCAGGAACGCGATCAGGAAAGGTAGCCAGGCCGCACCGCCGACCTCACCGGCGACCTGCCCGGTCAAGGCGTAGACGCCGGTGCCGAGAATGTCGCCGACGACAAAGAGCAGCAACAGTCCCGGGCCCATCACCCTCTTGAGTTCGGGCTGCTGCTCCGCGGTGTCGGGCTTAGTCATGCTGGGTCTCCTGCCAGTTGGCGTTGAACCGCATTGTCCCTGTCATCGACGACACCGCGTCGAGAAATCGGACAACCTCTTGGCGATCTTCGGATCGTTGCCAGCCGAACGTCGTTGGCCGCTGGGCCCTGTCGTGCCAGAAATGGCCAGGCGCAGACTCAGGCCGAGTGGCGACCAGCCACACCGCAGTATCCGCGCCGTCTGCAGTATCGCGCAGCAATGGCCTTGTCACCACTCGGAAAACCGGCAGCGCGTCGGCGACGCCGGGAGTCTCGACCCAACCCGGATGCATACTCTCGACTCGGATGTCGTCACCCGACAACCTCGACGCCCACGCGTCGGCGAGCACCACCTGCATTCGCTTGGTCCGGGCGTAAACACGAACACCGTTGTAATCACCGGATTTCGACTCCATGTCGTCGGCCGACTGGGGGTACCTCCCGCTTGCGGGGGACGGTGTGGTGTACATGCCGCCCGACGACATGAACACCACCGACGCGCCCTCTGCGTCGCGAAGCAACGGCAGGAGTCGTTCCGTCATCAGGTGCGGACCAAGGACATGGCAGGCCAGTTGAGTCTCATGGCCCTGCGGCGTCTCGACGCGATGCTTGGGCATCGCGCCCGCGTTGTGCACCACCCCGTGCAGCTCGTCGATTCGCGCGTCGAGGTCGTCGCACCAGGCACGCACCGCGTCGAGGTCGGAGACGTCGCAGACCTCGTCGATCACGACCGCACCGGGCACCGCACGCCGGATCTCACCTGCCGCCCGCCTCACTTTGTCTGCGTTGCGACCCAACAGGTGCACGGTCGCATCGAGTTCGGCGAACGAACGGGCGATCGCCTCGCCGATACCTCCCGTCGCACCCGTGACAAGAACCCGCTTCCCCGCCATGGCGTTTGGACGGGGGTCGGGCGGCCACCACGTCCGTCGCAGTCGCGAACCGATCTTCGTGTAGCCGAGCGCCACCGAACGGTCCAGAGCGCCGTCGAGAACCCTGGTGAATCTCATCCGAAGCTAGTTATCCACCATGCGAAGCGCGCAAACGTTCCATCACACCTGGGCGACGTGTTCGTCGATCGGGGCCAGCACGTCTATCACGTCGATCAACGTCGCGCGCGCGGTCGCGCGGGGGCCGTCACCGTCACCCACCAGCGCCGCGACCACAGCACCATCGACCGCGCACACCAACGCCGTGAGCAATTCCACCCGTACCGACCGTCCGGAACGCGCGACGACCTCGACGACCGCATCGGTGCGCTGCTGCAGAATGCGCCGCTCGATATCGCGCAGTCCCGGTTGGCGTGCACACGCGATGTAGCGCTCGTAGCGTGAGATCAACTGTTCGGTGACGCGCAACCCGTTCGCCTCACCGACCAGAAGGTCGACCAAGATGTCGGCCGTCGATTCCGCGCCGCGGCGCCGCCTAGACAAAGCGCCGACTCTGCGCTTCAACTGTTCGGCCTCACGCGTCCCGGCATACTCGACGGCCTTCGCGATCAAGTCTTCGAGCGAGGAGAAGTAGTACGTCGTCGATGCCAAGGGCAGTCCGGCGCGACGGGCCACCGCCCGGTGTCGCACCGCGTCGAACCCACCTTCACAGAGCAGGTCGGCAGCGGCGCTGACCAGTGCATAGCGCCTTCGTTCCCCCTTCGGAGTGACCGCGGCCGTCACGTAGAGCATGCTGCCAGCCGGTGACCCCCAGCATCGGGCTTTCGGCTAATCGTCAGGCTTTACTCAGACAAGCCGCCAAGCGGAGACTGCGGGCGGTCCGATGGCATGATGTCCGCCATGCCAGAACTGAGTCGTCGCGCACTTCTACGCCTCGGTGTCGGAGCGGCGGCCGGCGCGGCCGCGCTGCGTCTCTCGCCGCCGGCCTCCGCGGCCCCGACGCATGTCGACGGTTCATTCGTGTCGGCGGCTCGTGGCGGAGTGACAACCCACTGGGCGATCGCGCGCCCTCCCGGCCAGACAGCACCGCTGCGTCCGATCATCGCGCTGCACGGCAAGGGTCAGGATGCTGCAGGCGTGATGGCAGGCGGTGTCGAAAACGGACTGGCACAGGCAGTAGACGCCGGGATCCCGCCGGTCGCGGTGGTCGCGGTCGACGGCGGCGGTGGTTATTGGCACAAGCGGGAGTCCGGTGACGACTCGGGCGCGATGGTGCTCAACGAACTCATCCCGATGCTCGGCGACCAGGGCCTCGACACCTCACGTGTCGCGTTCATGGGATGGTCGATGGGCGGCTACGGTGCGCTGCTGCTCGGTGCGCGCCTCGGAGCTCCACGTACCGCCGCGATCACCGCGGTCAGCCCGGCCTTGTGGACGTCTCCCGGCGCGGCCGCACCCGGCGCGTTCGACAGCGCCGATGACTACGAGGCCAACAGCGTCTGGGGGATGCCTGCGCTGAATTCCATTCCGATCCGAATCGACTGCGGCGACAGCGATCCGTTCTACTCGGCGACCAAACAGTTCATCGCACAGCTGGCCACGCCGCCCGCAGGCGGCTTCTCCCCCGGCGGACACGACGGCGCCTTCTGGAGCTCGCAGCTACCCGGCGAGGTCGCGTGGATGGCTCCGCTGCTGGTGGCCTGAGCCCTAGACGGACACTCGACCTTCGGCGGCAGCCAATCCGATGTCGCTCCGAAAGTGACTGCCGGGCAGGCGAATCGACTTGATCAGTGCGTACGCGGCGTCGCGCGCCGCGACGAGGTCGGCAGCGGTTCCCACCACCGAGAGCACCCGGCCGCCCGAGGACACGATCGCGCCGTCATCGCGACGGGTCGTCCCCGCGTGCAGCACGCCGTCGGCTTCCGAGCCGGTGATGACGTCTCCGACACGGGGTCTCCCGGGGTAGTTCTCTGCGGCCAGCACGACGGTTACGGCGGCGCCCTCACGCCATTGCAGCGGCGCCTGTTCAGCGAGTTGTCCGGTCGCCGCGGCATGCAGTAGCCGCCCGATCGGGCTGTCCAGCAGTGCCAGAACAGCCTGGGTCTCCGGATCACCGAAGCGGCAATTGAATTCGACGACAGCCGGGCCTCGCGAGGTGAGCGCCAACCCCGCGTAGAGAAGACCGGAGAAGGAGCTGCCGCGCCGAACGAGTTCGGCGGCAACGGGTTTGACGATGTCGTCGACGATCGCCGCTACCGTGTCGGCGGGCAGCCAAGGCAACGGGGCATAGGCGCCCATCCCCCCGGTGTTGGGCCCGGTGTCGTCGTCGCCGACCCGTTTGAAGTCCTGAGCGGGCAGCAGCGGCACCACGGTCTCGCCATCGACAACGCAGAACAGCGACACCTCGGGCCCGTCCAGGAAAGATTCGAGCAATACCGGGTGCCCTGAGTCCAGCAGACTGGCGGCGTGCGCCCGGGCCGCATCACGGTCGGCGGTCACCACCACACCCTTGCCCGCGGCCAGACCGTCGTCCTTGACCACCCATGACGGGTCACCGCCCGCCGGGCCGAAGCGGTCGAGGGCCGCGTCGAGGTTGGCCGGGTTGTCGACGATTTCACTGGTGGCAGTGCGCACGCCCGCAGCCGCCATCACATCCTTGGCGAACGACTTCGAGCCCTCGATGCGCGCAGCATCCTTCGTCGGCCCGAAGCACGCGATTCCCGCACTGCGGACCGCATCCGCGACGCCGAGCACGAGCGGCACCTCGGGTCCGACGACGACAAGATCGGCGCCGATGCGCTGCGCGAGCTTGACGACGGCGTCGCCGGACGTGATGTCGACGTCGTACTGGTCCGCGACGATCGCGGTACCGGCATTGCCGGGCGCTACGGCGAGTTCGGTCACCTCGGGGTCACGGCGCAATGCGAGCAGCAACGCATGTTCACGGGCACCGGATCCGATCACCAGGACGCGCACAACCGCACACCTTAGTGCCTTGCGCTCAGACGCCCCGCAGTCGAACGGAAAGACACGTCACGCATCCTTCGAGCTTCTCGAACTCGCCGATGTCAACCAGCACGGGTTCGTAGCCACGTTCCCGCATCAACGACGCGGTCTTCGAAGCGTTCGACGACATCAGCAGCTTTCCGTCGCCGAGCAGAACGACGTGCGCCCCCGGTTCCTCCGGTACCGGCAGGAAGTCGCCGAAGACCGCCGGATCGTCGACCACGGGCGAGTATCCGATGACGGTGCCGTCGGGCAATGCCGTGACGGCCGACTTGAGGTGCAGCACCTTGGTCAGTGGGACGGCAACCACCTGCGCGCCGAAAGGCGCCAGATATTCGGCCAACTGACCGATGGCGTGCGCGTTGGAGCGCGCGGACTGCCCGACGTAGACCGTCCCGCCGTGCTTCAGCACGTCGCCGCCGTCGAGCACACCGGGCGCTTCTATATGCGCGATGCGGTAACCGGCGTCGGCGACGGCCTTCTCCGCGGCCGCCGTCTCGTCGCGGCGCTCAACTGCCCCGGACCGCGCGATCACCGCCAGGTCGCCGTAGACGACCATCGTGTCCTCGACGAAACCGCTGTCCGGACTGTCCGGCGCCGGTTCGACCTCGATCACCTGCCAGCCGGCGTCTACGAACGCCTGCACGTATCCGTCCCACTGCGCGATCGCACGATCGGCGTCTACGGGCGAGCGCTCGAGATGGGTCAGCAACCCCTCGGCCAGGCGCGGACTCGGCCTGCGCACCAGTGCTCTCCTGCCGTGCATTGGCCGATCGTACGACCCATTTTCGGCCATACACTCGACTTAACAGTGTATGGTCGCAATATGACGCAGAGCACATGCCCCTTCGGACCGGCTTTCGATTTCACCGACCCCGATGTCCTGCTGCAGGGAATCCCGGTCACGGAGTTCGCCGAACTGCGCAAGACGGCGCCGGTGTGGTGGAACGACCAGCAGGAGTCGATCTTCGACGACGGCGGCTACTGGGTGATCACCCGCCACGAGGACATCAAGGCGATCTCCCGCAACGGCGACCTGTGGTCCACCAACCGCAAGGGCGCGGTGATGCGACTGCCCGACGGCGTCACCGCTGAGCAGCTCGACCTGACCAAGGCGCTGCTGATCAACCACGATGCCCCCGAACACACGCGGCTTCGCAAGATCGTGTCGCGGCTGTTCACCCCCCGCTCCGTCGCCGCGCTCGAGGAGAAACTCGCCGTCGCCGCCCATCAGATCGTCGGTGCGGCGAAAGAACGAGACTTCGGCAACTTTGTTGATGACGTGGCGATGCCTCTCCCGCTGCTGGCCATCGCCGATCTGATCGGTGTGCCAGAAGCTGACCGCGAGAAGCTCTTTCACTGGACCAACTCGATCATGAACACCGACGATCCAGACTTCGACTCCGATCCGACAACGGCCAACGCGGAACTGATGGGCTACGCCTACACGATGGCCGAGGAGCGGCGACGGTGTCCGGCCGACGACATCGTCACGCGCCTGATCCAGGCCGACATCGACGGCGAATCGCTCGGCGACGTCGAGTTCGCGTTCTTCGTCATCCTGCTGGCCGTCGCAGGCAACGAGACCACCCGCAACGCAATGACACACGGCATGAACGCCTTCTTCGAGAACCCCGGCCAATGGGAGCTGTTCAAGCGCGAGCGTCCCGAGACCGCGGTCGACGAGATCATCCGCTGGGCCACGCCCGTGCACTGCTTCCAGCGAACGGCGTTGGCGGACAACGAAATCGGTGGCGTGACGATCCGCGAGGGACAGCGCGTCGGCCTCTTCTACAGTTCGGCCAACTTCGACGAGGACGTGTTCGAGTCCCCCTTCGAGTTCGACATCCTGCGCAACCCCAATCCGCATCTGTCATTCGGCGGTAATGGCGCGCACTTCTGCATCGGCGCGAACCTCGCCCGCATGGAGATCAAGCTGATCTTCAACGAACTCGCTGATCAGATTCCCGACATCGCCAAACTGGAAGAACCGCAACGGCTTAGATCGGGGTGGATCAACGGAGTCAAGGCGCTGCCGGTGTCCTACCGGGGCTGAGTACTATCCGGGCATGCGCACACACGGCTGGTCCGGATCGGCGCCGGCGAGCGACGAAGAAGCCATCAGTCGCATCCTCGACGCCGCGAGCAGGGCAATCGACGAGCGTGGCGCCGATTTCTCGATCAGCGACGTGGCCCGCACCCTCGGCGTCACCCGCCAGACGGTCTATCGCTATTTCCCCAGCACCGACGCGCTGCTGATCGCCGCTGCCGTGCACGCCGCCAGCGGCTTCATCGATCGATTGGCCGTACACCTACGCGGTATCACCGATCCATCCGACGCCATCGCGGAGGCCGTCGCGACCGTCCTGGAATGGTTGCCCCAGGACAAGCACCTCGGGCTGCTCATCATGCCTGGCCAGCCGAGTCCGCACACCGAGTCGATGACGTCGGACGTCGCGCTGGATTTCGGTCACGCGATGGTGCGCAAGTTCGACGTCGACTGGGCGGGACTGGGGTACAGCGACGCCGATCTCAGCGAACTGGTCGAGCATCTGCTACGGGTCATCCAGTCGTTTGTGATAGACCCCGGCAGGCCGCCGCGCCAAGGCGCGGAGTTGCGCAAGTACCTGCGCCGCTGGGTGGGTGGAGCATTGACGCCTACCGCCGCACATACCGATCTCAAATAGGCTCGTCCTATGTGACCGGCAACCACGGCCGTAAACGCTTCCCGGTCCACTTCGTCTCACGTTGAGATACCTTGCAGCAGAGCGTCTATGACTCCACGATAACGTTCTTCCGTTTCTTGCGCGGATGCCGTCACACTGAGCGTTCGATACAGCATGGCCCCGATCAATGCGTCGGTCGCAGCTTCGACGTCGGCATCGTCGCGGATCTGGCCTGCCGAGACTCCGACGCGCAAGCGATGGCATACGGCATCGTGAACCCGGCCGGTGAGTTGTTCATAAAGGGTGTCTCGATCGGTGAGGTCTTCGGCAGCGGCGGCGGCTAGCGAGCGAATCAGCGCCACGCTTTCGGCAGTCGAACCGATTTCGGCGTACTCGCGCATCCACGTCGTCAAGTCGGCGATCGCGTCCCCCGTATCGGGAAGCGTGAAGTCGCCTGAGGCGTAAGCCTGCATGACCGCCTCCACCACCAAGGGCGCCTTCGACGGCCAACGCCGATACACCGTCTGGACGGCCACTCCTGCAAGCGCAGCGACCTTGTCCATCGATACTCCGCGATAGCCAGCGTCGACGAGAAGGGTGCGCGTGGCGTTAAGGATCGCCTCGTGCACGGCCGCGCTGCGGGGTCGCCCTCGCCGAGATTGGCTCACTCGACAAAGTTAGAGCAACGGGGTTGAGGTCTTCACTAGGCAGCGGACCGACTTTGTGCCAACATTAACGAGAATACTTTTCTCGTAATTGAACGAGGCCCGAAAGAGCACCAACGTGCGCGAGCTATGCGGAGATCGGAGACCACGGTAATCACCCACACCGGCGCACCACGCTCAAGACACCGCTTAGGGCTGGCGGTGGTCGTTATCGGCGTGGCGCACTTCGTCGCGCCGCGCTACTTCGACTCCATCAACCGCCTCGGTTTCCCCAACCGAGCCCGCACATTCACCTACGTCAACGGTGCACTGGAGACGATCATCGGAGTCCTCATGGCGCTGCCTGGCGCCCGCCGACAGTCGACACTTGTATCCGCCTGCTACGTCGCCTATCTGACGATCGCCATCCTCAACACACAACTTCGGATCCGCCGCGCCCGGGCCGTCGCATGATGGAGCGGAAAACGACAGCGTCAATCCGCAAGACAGCTCAGAAGGCAACCGAAGCACTCCAACCTGTCGGTAATGCGGTCCGAATGAACGTCACCGCCGCCATTCGGACACGCCGACGCGGATACGACGGCTGGACCGGTGCGATCAACACCGATTACGACCCCCAGAATCCGATCACCGCCGCCCACCCCTTCGACGCGTACCGCGCCCTGCACCGCGGCGGTCGCGTGCATTACAACCCGAGGCGGGCCACCTTCATCGTCAGCCGTCTCGATGACGTGCGAGCCGCGTTGCGCGACACCGATCAGGTCACGAGCAGTCAAGGTGTCACTCGGCTTCGGTTCTCCGCACCGCTGGCGGTACTCACCGATGACGACGAGCACACCCGCTTGCGCAGACAGGTCCAGCCAGGATTCAGCAGGGGCGCGATGAAATCCTGGCAGGCGATGACGGAGAAGCTGGCCACCGAACTTGTCACCGATATGCTGAACGCGGCCGAATGCGATGTCGTACAGCGTTTGGCGATACCGATGCCGATACGTCTGATCGCCCAGATCCTCGGTGTACCCGACACCGAACTGAGCGACTTTCGTCGATGGTCCGAACGCGGCGTGGGAGTCATGGAGTTGAGGCCCACGCCTTCGGGTGTCGTGGACGCTGCCAAGTCGATGGCGGCGATGATCGCCTTACAGCGTTACTTCAGAACACATTTCGCCGCAGGCAAACTCAAGGGGTCGGACACCGTGCTTGGGCGACTCCTCGAACACAACACCGACGGCAGCCTCACCGACCGGCAGTTGATGCTCATTGCCATCCATCTCCTCATCGCCGGGAACGAGACCACGACGAACTTGCTTGGCGGCATGTTCGACACCCTGGCCCGTCATCCCGATCAGTACGAACTCATTCGTGCCAACCCCGATCTCATCCCCATAGCGGTGGAGGAGCAGCTGAGGATCACCACACCGATCCAGAACCTCTACCGCTATACCCGTGCCGACTACCGCATCGGTGAGGTCACCATCCCCAACGGATCGCGCGTACTGCTGTCCTTCGGCGCGGCGAATCGTGATCCCGCCGCGTTCGAAGATCCCGACATGTACCGCGCCGACCGCGACCCGCGAAAGCACATCGCGTTCGGCTACGGCGCGCATATGTGCCTGGGAGCTCCGCTGGCCCGCATGGAAGCTCAAGCCGTGCTGAACGAACTCGTCGCCCGAGTCTCGCGCATCAGCCCCGACGGCCCGACACGATGGTCGAGCCACAGCTCTCTACGCGGGCCCACCCACCTACCGATTCGGCTTACCCCGGTCTAAGCGGCTGGAAAGAATTTCATTCGCCGGCTATACGCCCGTTGAGGTTTACGCCGCTGGGTGGGCGACGCTATACGCCCGTCGGCTGAGCCGACAATCAGACGCCCGTCGGCTGAGCCGACAATCAGACGCCCGTCGGCTGAGCCGACAATCAGACGACCGTCAGCGGAAGCGACTTCCGCTCCTCGAACACCCACGACGCACCTGCGCTGAACTCGGTCACCTCGACCTCGGACAGTTTCTTCGCCGCGGTGTCGGTCTCGATCACCCGCACTGTCCAGTCCGACTCGGTGCCCGAAACCTCGGCACGCAGATGCGGATCCACGGCCTGGACGATCGCCTGCAGCGGCAGATCGGCGACGGGCGAGATCAGCGAGATCCACGAACCGTCCTCGTAGGCAGGCGATTTGCGCACGTGCACGAAGTTCGGATCGATGTCGGCGTAGACGTAGGCCGCCGGATTGAGCAGCGGATGAAGTTCGAGGACCCGCAACGCGCCTTTGACGTCTTTGGAGAGCTTGAGTGCGTTGTGGATTCGTTCGGCTGCCACGCCGGCGATGCCGATCAACTGCTTGGTACGGATCGACCGCGCAAGTGCGGCGTCGTCCTTGGCACGCTTGTCGACCGCGAGCGTGAACGCCTTGACCAGCAGGTGCATCTGCAGACACACCTCGTCGGCGATCCGCACCAACGCGGAATGGGAGAACGCGGCGAAGTCGACGTCGGCCAGCAGCTCACCCGAATAGTCCGCCATGCCTTCGTCGTTCGGGTCGATCGGCTCGAGCTCGCAGTTGTAGGCATGGGTGGCGCCGACGATGTCCAGCGCGGGGATGAAGGGCACATCGGGGTAGGACTCATCGATGATCACCGTCCACCGGCAGTGCGGATGGCGGTCTGCGGGCGTGCGCGGTGGCCGATGAATCGGGCGCACCTGCGCCTTGGGATTGGTCGCCAACGCGGTCGCGTCGAACGTGGGGTCCTCGATGTCGTGGCACATCCCGCGGACGTAGTCCTCGCCCATGGGCTCGACGTCGAGCAGAGCACCGCAATGGTCGAGGTGGAACTCGCCGTGCCAGCGGTCGTGGACGGTATAGCGGAAGTCCATGAACTGCGGCGGCGCGCCGATGTCGAGTTGCAGTCCCTTGAAGAGGGTGAAGATGTCGACGCCCTCGTACTTCAGCGCCTTCTGCATCCGCTTGGTGTAGAGCGGGCTGGAGGCAGCCCACTCCTCGATGGCGATCTGCAGCATCTCCTCGCGTCCCCACGCGCTGATGCAGTGCGCCATTCCGGAGCGGTCGATGAGCTGCCCGATCAGCAGCAGTTCCGGCACCAGTGTGGCCAGTTCCTTGCGCGACAGCGCGGCATACCTACTCATCATGGACCGACCCCCCGGAGTGCATCTTCAGAGCGGCGTTCACGTTTGCCTTCTTGTTCTCGCCCTCACCCCGTTCGGCGGCCTTCCTGCGCTTCTTGATCACCGCGGACACCACGCCATCGAGCTTGGAGCCCAACGGAAATCCCAGGTAGTGCGTCAGGAAGATCGCCATCTCCTTCAGCTCGGTCTCCGTCAGTTCGCCGTTGGCGAGCGCCGCATTTGCCTGGATCTCGGCGAGGTCGGCGTTACCGACGGCGGTCACCACAGTCAGCGTCATCAGCCGCTTGTCCCGCATCGTCAGTCCGGGTCGTG